>CAYZBO010000047.1:0-18160 GCA_964476665.1 uncultured Chryseobacterium sp.
TCTCGATCGACGTGTGGATGTCGATCTCCTTGAAGGGCTTGATGATGTAACCGTAGGGCTGGGTGACCTTGGCCTTGGCGAGGGTGCTCTCGTCAGCGTAGGCGGTGAGGAAGATCACCGGGATGTTGGTCTCCTTGCGGATGCTGTCGGCGGCCTCGATGCCGTTCATCTCCCCCTTGAGCATGATGTCCATGAGGATGATATCGGGCATGTGCTGCTTGGCGAGCGCCACGGCCTGCTCACCGGTGCTGGCAGCGCCGACCACGTGATACCCCAGCTTTTTCAAACTGTGCTGGATGTCCTTGCTCACGATGCTCTCATCCTCCACAACGAGGACGTTGGTCTGCGCCATTCTCAGGTGGTCTTGGAACGTTCAAAAGTAAGCAAATAGCTCACGCCCCCTTCGCTCCTGCGGTCCATGGTCCCCTCCAGCTGACCGATGAGCGTGTCCACGAGCTCCAGGCCGAGGTTGCTGTGCGTTTCGGGCCGGAAGCCGGGTGGCAGACCCACACCGTCGTCGCTCACTTCGATGCGCACCTGCTCACCTGCCAGACGAAGGGTGATGCGAATGGTACCGCTTCGATCGTTGGGGAAGGCGTGTTTGAGCGCATTGCTGATGAGCTCGTTGAGGATGAGGCCGCAGGGAATGGCCTGGTCCAGCACCAGGTGCACCTGTTCCAGATCGGTCTGCAGGTCCACCTTGCCGTTGAGGCTGTAGCTCATCACCAGGTTGCGGCTCAGTCCATCGATGTAGTCGGCCAGATCGATGGAGGAGAAGTCCTTGGTCTGGTAGAGGCTTTCGTGGATGAAGGACATGCTGCGGATGCGGTCGCGGCTGTCGCGCAGCAGGCCGATCATGCGCTGGTCGTCGCCCACGTGGGCCGATTGCAGGTTGAAGATGCTGCTGATGATCTGCAGGTTGTTCTTCACGCGGTGATGCACCTCCTTCAGCAGCACCTCTTTCTCGTGCAGGCTCTTCAGCAGTTCGGTCTGGGCCAGCTTGCGGTCGGTGATGTGATAGGCGAGGCAGGAGAGTTCCTGCACCTGACCGTCCACCACGATGGGGTTGAGGAAATTCTCCACCCAGATGGTGCGTCCGTGCTTGTCCGTGAGCTCCGCCTCGAACTGCTGGGGCTTGCCCTTGAGCGCGGCCATGTAGCGGTCGCGGTAGTTGTTGGTGCGGGGGCCTGCGGCCTGCTGTGCCGGCTTGTCCACAAAGGGATCGCCAATGGATAGACGCACCCCGAAATCCTCTTCGGTGGCTTCCTGAAAACGGTCGTTGTAGCTGGTCAGCCGCAGATCCCGGTCCAGGGTCCAGATCATCATGTTGGCGGCGCTGTCGAAGATGGCCTTCAAGCGCGCGCCCTTCTCGCGGGCAAGCTCCTCGGCCCTGATCTGCTCCGTGACCTCGTGGCCGATGCCGAACACTTCAGTGATGGTGCCGTCCTGCCCGAACACAGGGCTCAGGAAGATCTCGTTGCACACACGACGCCCTTCGGTATCAGTACGGTCCGTCTCGAAGCGCACGGCCTGACCGCTGAAGGCGATGGCATACTTCTCCTCCCAGAAGCCATGGTATGCCGGTTCAGCGAAAAGCCTGCGGGGCCGCTGTGGATCGCGGTTCAGATCGGGCTCCGAGCCATAGAGCCGCTTGATCATGTTGGCATATCCCGCGTTGTAGGAGGTGATCTTCAGGTCGCGGTCCACCGTCCAGAAGAGGTGCTCACTGCTTTGGAACAGGGCACGCTGCTTGGCCTCATGTTCCTGCACACGCAGGCTGGCGGTGCGCTCGGCCGTCACGTCGTGGAAAATGCTGCGGGTTGCCACGGGTCTCCCGTCCACCGACCGCAGGTTGCTGGTGCCCACCACGTGGATGCGACGCCCGTCCTTCGCCACGAACACGGTCTCAATACGGCCCAGGGCCTCGCCCTGCATCAACTGATCGAAACTGCGCTGGCAATGGGCCTGATGCTCGGGCGCAACGATGTCCATGAAACGAAGCTGGCGGAGATCCTCGGGGGTATATCCGAGGGTACGGTGCCAGGCCGTGTTCACATACTCGAAGCGTCCCTGTGGATCCACGCTCTGGATCAGATCGGTGGCGTTCTCGAAAAGGTCACGGTAACGCTCCTCACTTGCCTTGAGCGCCTCCTGATCGCGCTTCAACCGGGTGATGTCACGCGAGACACCCATGGCGCCCAGCAACTCACTATCCTCATCGTACAGACGCGACGCCGCCAGGAAGCTGGTGAACACCTCGCCAGTGCGGGTGATGTTGCGCACCTCGCCGGTATACATGCCGTGGCTGTCCAGCTCCTGCAATACCCGGTCGTGTTCGGCTGGATCGGCGTAGAGCGCCCGGACATTGGTGCCGATGATCTCCTCGGGCTCATAGCCGAACCGCACACTGGCCGCAGGATTGTATTCGGTGATGACACCGTTGGGATCGGCGGCCATGATCATGTCCAGGCTGCTGTCGATGAGGCTGCGGGCGAAGCGGCGCGAGCGGCGCAGTTCCTCCTGGGTGCGGCGGTGATCTGATATCTCCTGACGCAGCACCTGGTTCACCTCCTCGATCATCTGCAGGCGCAGTTGTTCCTTCATCAACTGCTGTTGGGCACGCTGGTCCTGCAGGGTCAGTTGAACGGCATCGTGCCCATGGTGCGGCGCGGGGCTGACGGACAGCACCAATCCGGTCTCCCGTGATCCGTTCATCCGCACGGGCAGGGCACCACCGGTCATTGTGGGTGCACGCATCCGTTCAACGATGCTCGCCCGGTCATCGGCATGGAAAAGCGTCACCACCTCGGCTCCCAAGGGGGGCACCGGACAGAGCTGTTCAGCGGCCGGATTGGCGTAGCTCACGCGGCCATCCTTCACCACCAGCAGGCCATCACGGATATGCTCCACCAGACTGCGGTAGCTGGCAATGAGCGACCGCTGCTCCAGTTCCGACTGCTTGCGCGCTGTGATGTCGATGAGGGTGCCTTGGATGGTGACCTCCCCATCCTCCGAAGCATCGATGAATACGTTCTCCAACACGTGCAACTCACGTCCTGAACGGTGTCGGAGCACCATCTCATGGTTCACCAACTGGCCTGTGGTGCGCAGTGCCAGAAGGAATTCCTCACGCGCTGCAGCGCTGGGATAGAGCTCCAGGAGGGGTTGGCGTTGAAGCTCTTCACGATCGCGGTAACCAAGGATGCGCGCCAGGGCATCGTTGGCCTCCAGGAGGCGTCCGTCCAGCGTGGTGCGGAACACCCCCGCCAGGCTGCGCTGCACCAACGCCTCGTAGCGGCGTTGCAGATCGGCGTTGGTGGCGGATGTGGACATCGGTCTCTACTGGCGGGGATCCGGCCCCGAACTTACCAAGCCCACAACGAACATGGGAATACCATCAGTCAGGCGCCCCGGGCTCAAAGGGGGGCGGCACCTTCACTCCATCAATGCGGACCTCAACGCCATCCTTGTACTTGATGGTCATCACAGGGAAGCCGTTCTCGTTGTAGTGGATGAAATCGCCTTGGGCCAGTCCGGCGCTGTACTTGCCTTCCAGCTTCAATTCGCCATTGGGCCAGTACCAACGGTGCTTTCCCTGGGGATCGCCGTTCACAAAGGCCCCCACGAAGTTGCGGGTTCCATCGTGGTAGGTGAACCGCCAGGGCCCATCACGCAGGCCATCCTTGTAGGCCCCCTCCTCACGGTGGTCGCCCACGTGGTAGAGCCATTCCCCTTCCTTGTTACCATCGATGTACTCGCCCTGGGTGAGCACACTGCCATCTTCAGCATACTCCACCGATGCGCCGTCCTCCCTGCCCCGGCGATAGTATTCTTCGCGGTGCACGCTGCCGTTCTCATAGAACCACTTCCATTCCCCCTGGGGCAGACCGGCGACGTAATTGCCCTTCTGCTCCACCTTGCCACTGCGGTGGAAGAAGGTCCAGGGACCATCGCGCTTACCCTCCTTGTAACTGCCTTCGGCCCGCTTCTCACCAGTGGCGTAATATTCCACCCAGGGTCCTTCAAGCGCGCCCACATCGTTCACGCGACCTTCACTTAGCAAGCGGTCACCTGCATAGATCCTGGCCCCAGCAAGCGATCCATCGGGAGCGAACTCCTTGAACAACCCTTCCTTCTTGCCGCTCTTGCTGTAACTTCCCATGCTGGCCACCTTGCCATTGGGGTGGTAGCTGCGCTTGATCTCCACCAGCAGCTTGTCCTGGGCCTGGGTGTCCAGCTGACCGGCATCGTACTTCTGCAGGGTCTTCAGGTTGCCCAGGGCATCGTACTCCTTCACCACACCCTGGAGCTGATCGTCCACATAACTGCCTTCCCACTTCACCTTCCCGTTGGCATGGAACTCCTTCCAAGGCCCTTGCTTCAGCCCCATGCGGTCCACCCGGTTGATCTCATCGCGCCGGCGCAACATGCCTGCACCGTAGGTGAGCAGGGCCACCACGCGCCCATCACTGGCATACTCGGTTCCCCTGCCCTCCTCCTTGCCGGCCTTGAAGGGGATCTCCTTGTGCACCTGGCCGTTGGGGTGGTAGTAGCGGGCCAACCCTTCACGCAGGTCGTTGACGTAGGGTTCCTCGCTCATCAGCACGCCGGCCGTGTCATAGCGCATCAAGGGTCCTTCCCGCTTGTCGGCGCTGTAGGCGATGGTGCTCTCCAATCTTCCATTGGGCCCATAGAAGCTCCAGGTGCCCTCCAAACGACCCTGACGGCGGTCCCCTTCGCTGCGCAGTGTTCCATCGTCGTAGAAGCTGCGCCAGGTGCCTTCCGGCTTGCCATTGACCAGCACCCCTTCACTGCTCACCTGACCGTTGGGATGGAAATAGCGGGTGAGGCTGTCCGTCACCACCGGTTGTGCCTGCGCTGCAAGCACCCAGCCACCCACCACCATGATCATCAACAACCTCTTCTGCATTTATCTTATTTCTTTAAAAGAGTTGATGATATGATAGGGGCTGTTGATCGTGTTGATGAAAGGTGGCTCCAGCGCTTGCGTGGATCGGTTATCAAAAGTAGCGCAGAGGTTATCAACAAGGGTGGAGCTGAGCAGGGAACGGCATCTGGCTGGGCATCAATGGGAACCGAAGAGCCGTTCACGATCGTGAACAAGTGGAACTGGTGGATAGGGTGCAAAGTTCGACATCCCCGACGGAGCTCCGGATCGTTCGATCCCTGTGCAGGATCGACTGGAAAGAATGTCTTGCAGGATCCACCGGATCGATCATGGCCATCAACAGTTGTGAACAGCAACTTTTCTTGTTGCCTGTTATCAACACGGATCGCACCGGTGCAAGGGGTCGATCGTTGGATCCCCGGGAGGGTTATGAACAAGCTGTCTGGGAAGCTGGCACCGGTATCTTTGAGGCATGGCCCAGCAACTCTACATCGGCAGTGATCATGCCGGCATCGACCTCAAGCATCACCTGAAGGACCATTTGCGCGCACGCGGATTCCCGGTGAAGGACGAAGGCACCCACGTGAAGGACAGCGTGGACTATCCGGACTTCGCTCACCCGGTGGCTGCGGCCGTGGCTGCGGACAACAACGCCCTGGGTGTGCTGATCTGTGGCAGCGGCAACGGGGTGAACATCACCGCCAACAAGCATGCGGGTGTGCGCTCAGCCCTGGCTTGGTCGCCTGAGCTGGCCACACTGGCTCGTCAGCACAACAACGCCAACATCATCGCCCTGCCCGCCCGCTTCATCAGTCCCCAGGAGGCGGTGGCCATCGTGGATGCCTTCCTCGATGCCCAGTTCGAGGGAGGCCGCCACCAACGACGTGTGGAGAAGATCGAAGTGGAGCGCGAAGCATGATGCGGCGCACCTCCCTCCTCCCCTGTCTGTTGCTGGCACTGCCCCTGCTGGCTCAGGTGGATAGCGTGGCCCTGCGGTACGCCAACACCATCACCACCGCCGACCTGGAGCGCCACCTGCGCATCCTGGCGAGCGACGCCTACCAGGGCCGCGATACCGGCAAGGAAGGCCAGAAGATGGCGGCGGCCTACCTGCGGGAGCAGTTCATCGCCATGGGCGTGCCTCCACTGGAAGGCCGCAACGGCGTGGTGGATGGCTACTACCAGCCCTTCACCCTCATCGAAGAGCGCAGCGGTTCGTTGTCCCTCCTCAGCCCGCGGGACACCTTGCGGTGGATGGAGGATGTGCTGTACTTCCGGGAGAACATCGGCGCCGACGTCGCTGTGGACCGCATGCATTACGTGGGGCGCGATGGTGATCTGGCCAAGGCCGGCGACCTGAAGGATGCCGTGGTGCTGGTATCCCTTGCAGGTGATCCGGCGAACCTCTTCATGGCCATGCGCGACCATGCCGACCGCGCCGCGAAGGCCGGTGCCCGCCTGCTGTTGCTCGCCCAGACCGGCTTGGACCAGCTGCTGGCCAGTGGCGAGCTGAACATGCCCCACGGCCGACTGCGCCAGGCGGATGCGCCGCAGAAGCCCCGCAATGGCCTGCAGGTGATGGCCGTTGACGATGGCAAGGTGCAGGCCCTGCTCACCAAGGGCCGCTGGGCCAAGTGGAAGCGCAGCCGCAAGCCGCGTGTGCTGCCGGCGGCCTTCACGGTGGACCACGATGCGAAGGTGAGCGAGGTGCATACTGAGAACGTTCTGGCCTATATCCCGGGCACCGACCTGGCCGACGAATTGGTGGTGATCACCGCGCACTATGACCATGTGGGTGTGGAGAAGGGCCAGGTGTACAACGGTGCCGATGATGATGGCAGTGGTACCGTGGCCCTGGTGGAGATGGCCGAAGCCTTCGTTCAGGCGCGGCAGAACGGCCATGGTCCGCGGCGCAGCGTGCTGATCCTGCCGGTGAGCGCCGAGGAGAAGGGCCTCCTGGGCTCTGAGTACTACAGCGACCATCCGGTCTTCCCCTTGGACAAGACCATTGCCAACCTCAACATCGACATGATCGGCCGCACGGATAGTGCCCACGGGGGCAAGGCTCCGTACATCTACGTGATCGGAAGCGACCGGCTGAGCACCGAGCTGCATGCCCTCAATGAGGAGGCCAACCGCAGCTATGCCGGGCTGGAGCTGGACTACACCTTCAACGCACCCAACGATCCCAACCGCTTCTATTACCGCAGCGACCACTACAACTTCGCACGGAAGGGCATCCCCAGCATCTTCTACTTCAGCGGCATCCACGCGGACTACCACCAGCCCACGGACGATGTGGAGAAGATCGAGTTCGACAAGCTGCGGCAACGCACCCTGCTGGTGTTCCACACCGCATGGCTGCTGGCCAACCGCACTGAGCGGCCAAGGGTGGATGTGGAGCAGCGCCCCTGATCAGGGCAGGGCCGCCACCTGGCCCTCCTTCAGCAGTTCCTCCACGAAGAGCGTGAGGCTGCGCTTGTACTGGGCGTAGTGTGCGCCGGTGCTGGGACCGTAGATGCCCGTGCGGATGCGGCGCACCTTGCCCTGGCGGTCCACCAGGATGCAGGTGGGATAGCTCATCACATGGTTGAGGAAGGGCATCTTGGCGGCCGCTTCCTCCTTGTTCGATGAGCCTGCGTATAGGATGGGGTAGGGCACCTCCAGGGTGCGCTGGTAGTGTTCCAAAGCCTGTTTGGCGCGCTGCGGATCGCGGTGTTTCTCGAAGGCAACGGCAAGCACTTCCAAGCCCGCATCGTGGTGCTTGGCATAGAGCTCGTTCAGCAGCCGTGTCTCGTCCACGCAATTGGGGCACCAGCTGCCCATCACCTGCACCAGCAGGGCCTTGCCTTTGTATTGTGGATCATTGGGCGAAACCATGCGGCCCTGTAGGTCGGGGAAGCGGAAATCGATCATCTCATGACCCTCGCGCAGGAAGGTCAACGAATCGGGATGGCGGAGCGTGAAGTCGGGATCACGAACGGCCACCCACGGCTCCTCCCAGTGGATGCCACTGCGGAAGCGGCCCACGAGGCTGTCGCCCTGGCGCTCGGCTTGGAACAGGAAGGCGTGTGAACCGTCGAAGCCACCCAGCAGCAGCGAATCGCCCTGCATCCAGCCATCGAGGTAGCGGTAGTCACCGGTCTCCGTGAGGAAGGTGCCGGTGGCCTGACCGCCCGTGCGCAGTTCGAAGATGCCGATGGCGTCGTACCCATCCTCCTTGCCGGGGCTGAAGCGCACGCGCCAATGGCCGGCGAGCGCGCTGCTATCAGCACTTGGGCGGGGCAGATGGCCAGCACGGGCCACGAAGGGCATGGAATGGTCGGGGCCCTTGAGGTAGTTGTACCAACGGCCGCTGATGTGCCCTTCATCGTGCAGCACGGCCTTGAACTCCGAGTCGAAGAGCGGCATGCGGATGAAGAGCGAATCACCGCGCCGGTCGATGTCCTTCACCGTGATCACCTCGTCGCCGTTGATCACCTGCAGCCACCAGGCGGTGCTGTCCACATGCACCACCTCCAGGTGTACGGGCAGGGTGGCGCCCTTGAGGTCCACGGCCATGCTCCATCTGCCTGCCTTGGGGCGATCCGCATGCTCACGCAGGGCCGTGGCGCTGCAGGCGGCCAGCAGCCCCAGTGCAAGCACAAGGGGGGGCAGTGATCTCATCGCCGACAAGATAGGCGCACCGGGCGATCGGGCCTGGCCTTTCTCAGAGGTCGAATTGGATGCCTTGCGCCAGGGGCAACTTGGTGCCGTAATTGATCGTGTTGGTCTGGCGGCGCATGTAGGCTTTCCAGGCGTCGCTTCCGCTCTCGCGGCCGCCGCCGGTCTCCTTCTCGCCCCCGAACGCGCCGCCGATCTCCGCACCGCTGGTGCCGATGTTCACGTTGGCGATGCCACAATCGCTGCCGGCCGCGCTCAGGAAGCGCTCGGCCTCGCGCAGGTCCAGCGTCATGATGGCGCTGCTCAGGCCCTGCTTCACGTTGTTCTGGATGGCGATGGCTTCGTTCAGATCGCCGCTGTAGCGCAGCAGGTACAGGATGGGCGCGAAGGTCTCCTCCTGCACGATGTGCATGTCCGGCGTGGCCTCCACGATTGCGGGCTTCACATAGCAGCCGCTCTCGTAACCGGCGCCGCTCAGTACACCACCGGCCACGGCCAGCGTGCCGCCCTGTGCCTGTGCGGCTTCCAGGGCCTTCTGGTACATCTCCACCGCCGCGGTATCGATCAGCGGACCCACGTGGTTGTGCTCGTTCAGCGGGTCGCCGATGCGCAGCTGTCCGTAGGCCTTCACCAGCTTGTCGCGGAAGGTGTCATAGACGGAATCGTGGATGATCAGGCGACGTGTGCTGGTGCAGCGCTGACCGGCCGTTCCCACCGCGCCGAACACGCAGCCGATGAGGGACATGTCCAGGTCGGCCTTATCGCTGATGATGATCGCGTTGTTCCCCCCGAGCTCGAGCAGGGAACGGCCCAAGCGCTCGCCCACAGCGGCGCCCACGGCCTTGCCCATGCGGGTGCTGCCGGTGGCGCTCACCAAGGGCACGCTGGTATCATGGCTCATCCATTCCCCTACCTCGCGACCACCGTTGATGATCACGCTCACGCCATCGGGTACGCCGTTGCGCTTGAACACGCGCTCGGTGATGTGTTGGCAGGCGATGCTGCAGAGGGGCGTCTTCTCGCTGGGCTTCCACAGGCACACATCGCCGCAGATCCACGCCAGCGCGGTGTTCCAGCTCCACACGGCCACGGGGAAGTTGAACGCGGTGATGATGCCCACGAGACCGAAGGGATGCCATTGCTCATACATGCGATGCTCAGGGCGTTCGCTGTGCATGGTGAGACCGTGCAGCTGGCGGCTCAGGCCCACGGCGAAGTCGCAGATGTCGATCATCTCCTGCACTTCACCCAGGCCTTCCTGGTAGCTCTTGCCCATCTCGTAGCTCACCAGCTTGCCCAGCGCGGCCTTGTGGGTACGCAGTTCCTCGCCCAGTTGACGCACCACTTCGCCGCGCTTGGGAGCGGGCCAAGTGCGCCATTCCTGGAAGCCGCGTTGTGCAGTGGCGATGGCTTGTTCGTAGGCCTGCTTGTCGGCGCCGCGCACGCTGCCGATGAGCGCACCGTCCACCGGGCTGTAGCTCTCCAGCACAGCGCCCGTGCTGGCGATCCAGGTGCTTCCGGTGCTTACACCGAGGTTCTCGGACTTCACACCCAGTTCGGCGAGGGTGTCGGTGATCACTTGGGGGAGGGCGACGAGCGTGCGGGTGGACATGGTACCGGTTGTTGAAAAGGGCTGCAAAGGTACGGCGTGAGGGGGTCGCCTGAGGGTCGCCGGCCCTCTGGGACACTCGCCTCACCTAACCTTCAGAAAATGAGACACTTAAGCCAAGGCCCAGAATTCGCCCAGGATCAACGAACGCCATGCTCCGACAGGTACACCACTAGCGAACAGGCCTTAGCGCAACAGCGCCCAAAAAAACCACCTTCTCAGGCCTCGACCTTCCGAGCGACGTAAAGCGAGCTGGAGGTTGGGCGGCTTCCGAGCAGGGCGAGGAGGTTGGACCAGCTGCCTTTCAGGACTGCGAGCGGATAGGCGAGCAGCGCCGATCTTCCACGGTAACCTTCCGAAAGCAAGGCGATGTAGTAGGCATCGAGCCACATCGGGCGGATCTCCAGCAGTTCAAACCCATGTTCGTGCAGCAAGGTCCGCAGGTCATCACGACGGAAATGGCTGAGGTGGCGCGGCACATCCCAGGCTGCCCAGTCAGTTCCGTAATGATGGGCATCCCAACTTTCGCGGTCGGGAACGGCGATCACCAGCAACCCACCTTTGGCCAGCAACGCGTACAAGCGTTTGAAGGTGGCGCGCAGGTCAGGTACATGTTCCAGTACATGCCAGAGGGTCGCCACCTGGAAGTTCTCCTGGGCGGTGATGCCGGTGATGGCGGGCACCACGGCGAGCGCATGTTCGCGGATGGCCTGTTCGCGTGCGGCGGTGCTCGGCTCCACACCCTGCACCAGGTAGCCGCGGCTGGCCAGGTAGGCGAGGAACTGTCCGGTGCCACAGCCGATGTCCAGCACACGGCCGTTGGGATGGTAGCGTGCAATGAGGTTGTGCTTCCCCCGGATGGCACGACGACGTGCGAATTGGTACAAGTGCTCCTTCAGACCACGGCTCCGGTTGCTGTGGGAGATGTAGTCGTCGCTGGCGTAATAGCGGTCCAGCTCGTTCGCTAGCGGACGCGGGTTGGTGAAGGTGAAGCCGCAGCTTGCACAGGCCACCACCTGGAACGATTCCTGGGTGATGGAATGGTCCTTGATGGTCACGCCGGGACGGAATGCCGTGGACCGGCAGATGGGACAGTGGGGGAGGGATTCGCGGTGTTGTTCCACGTGGAACGATCGGGTTGGGTGCGCACGGGATCCCTTGATCTACAGGGGGTCTTTGAGTGTGCGCGTGCAGGGTTGGTGTGTGGAACGATCAGCGGCCGAGGTAGACCATGAGCACGCTGAGGTCGGCGGGGGATACCCCACTGATGCGCGAGGCTTGACCCAGGGTGGTGGGGCGCACCTTGTCCAATTTCTGGCGCGCTTCGATGGAAAGCGAGGTCAGTCGGTGGTAGTCCGTTCCCAGGTCGAGCGGCACATCCTCCAGCCTGTTCAGCTTCTCAGCCATCTCGCGTTCCTTGGCCAGATAGCCGTCGTACTTGCAGTTGATCTCCACCTGTTCCACCACCTCGTCGCGCAGGTCATCGAAGGTGTCGATGAGGGTCTGTACGGTGGGGGAGAGGGGCAGCAGATCGGCCAGGTTGAGTTGTGGTCGGAGGAGCACATCGAAGAGCTTCACCTTCTGTTTGAGGGGCGATGTTCCACGTGGAACGATCACCTCATTGGCGGCCTCTGGCTCCACGCTTTCGGCCTTAAGCGCGCGGCTCAAGGCGTCGGTGAGGCCCTGCTTCCGCTGCACCCGTGCCAGGCGTTCCTCGGAGGCCAGACCGATGCGGTGCGCACGTTCGGTGAGTCGGAGGTCGGCGTTGTCCTGGCGCAGCAGGATGCGGAACTCCGCCCGGCTGGTGAACATGCGGTAGGGCTCTTCGGTGCCTTTGGTGATGAGGTCGTCCACCAGCACCCCGATGTATGCTTCGTCGCGACCGAGGATGAAGGGCTCCTGTTCGCGGAGCTTGAGGTGCGCATTGATACCGGCCATCAGTCCCTGGCAGGCGGCTTCCTCGTAGCCCGTGGTGCCGTTGATCTGCCCGGCGAAGTAGAGCCCATCCACCCCCTTGGTCTCGAGGGTGTGCTTCAGTTGGGTGGGGGGGAAGTAGTCGTATTCCACCGCATAGCCGGGTCGGAACATGCGGGCGTTGGCGAAGCCGGGGATCTTTCGCAGGGCCGCCAGCTGCACCTCTTCCGGCAGGCTGGTGGAGAAGCCGTTGATGTAGGTCTCCACGGTATCCCAGCCTTCGGGTTCCACGAAGATCTGGTGGCGGTCCTTGTCGGCGAAGCGGTCGATCTTGTCCTCGATGCTGGGGCAGTAGCGGGGTCCCAGACCACGGATGCGGCCATTGAACATCGGGCTGCGGTCGAAGCCGGTGCGGAGGATGTCATGGACCTCCGGACTGGTATAGGTCATCCAACAGCTCAGCTGGGGGCGTGCCTTGGGACCGCGGATGGCGCTGGTGCCAGGCAGGTAGCTGAAGCTGTTCGGATCGGTATCGCCGGGCTGTTCCTCCAGCACGCTGTAGTCGATGCTGCGGCCGTCCACCCGGGGTGGGGTGCCGGTCTTCATGCGGCCTGCTTCGAAGCCCAGGGAGACGAGCTGTTCGGTGATGCCGTGGCTGGCCTTTTCGCCGGCCCTTCCACCCCCCAGCTGCCGTTCGCCGATGTGCATGAT
Organism: uncultured Chryseobacterium sp.; assembly: GCA_964476665.1. Classification (GTDB taxonomy): domain Bacteria; phylum Bacteroidota; class Bacteroidia; order Flavobacteriales_F; family PHOS-HE28; genus PHOS-HE28. Next base: position 12,807 of record CAYZBO010000047.1, read on the forward strand.
GCCGTTCATGAAGGTGCCGCTGGTGAGCACCACGGAGCGGCAGGGGATGTGCATGCCCATGCCCGTACGCACCCCCACCACACGGTCCTGTTCGATCACGATCTCCTGCACGCTGTCCTGCCAGAAGTGGACGTTGGGGGTCTGCTCCAGCATACGGCGCCATTCGCTGGCGAAGAGGTTGCGGTCGTTCTGGCTGCGGGGGCTCCACATGGCGGGTCCCTTGCTGCGGTTCAGCATGCGGAACTGGACGGTGCTGCGGTCGCTGACGATGCCGGAGTAGCCACCCAGGGCATCCACCTCGCGCACGATCTGTCCCTTGGCCACGCCCCCCATCGCGGGGTTGCAGCTCATCTGTCCGATCACCCCCATGTTCATGGTCACCAGCAGCACCCGCGAGCCGAGGTTGGCCGCTGCCGCGGCTGCCTCACAGCCGGCATGTCCGCCGCCCACCACCACCACATCGTATGCCTCCAAAGTGCTCATCGGTACAGGTGCTTGCCATGTCCGGGGTGTTCCACGTGGAACGCAGCCCCTGGATCCTTGATCTTCAGGAGCTTGTGTGCCGATCGTGTAGGTATAGGTCCCATGGACGCAGCAAAGGTAGATCCCGGGTGGATCGCTTGTTGATCAAATCCGCGTAGAACGAAGGTTACAGCAGGCGCGCAGCACGGGTCCGATACCTTCGTTCTCATGCACCACCGACGGCTCCTCTTCGCGCTTCTGTTAGCCCCCCTGATGGCCTTCGCATGCCCCTGGCAGGGCACCTATACGGGCACCTTGCAGGGGGTGCCGGTATCGCTCACCCTCCAGTGCGAGGGGGACAGCTATGTGGGGCACATGGAGGCGGAAGGATACCCCTACAGCCTGCACCTTTCGCCGGTGGATGCCGGCACCGCCACGGGCACCTTCGCGGACCCTGCCTTGGGCGGCACACGCTCCTGTTCGGCACGGTGGACCTCCGGCACCTTGACCCTCCTCATCGGCCAGCTGGAAGCTCTTTTGGTGGGTGGCGCGCCCCTTGAGCTGGAGTTCCACCGCACTGCCACGCAGGTGCTGCGCACACCTGCTGCTGCACCCAAGGCACAGGACCAGGGCACCCGCGACGGGCGCTTGGTGGGCACCTGGGTGTATTCGGAGAGCTACGTCAGCGGCAGCTATTCCTTCGCCACGGAATGGCGCTTGACCCTGGGTGCGGATGGCAGCTTGCGGCAGGTGGGACGCACCGTGGGCGGTGGGCCTGATGTGAGCGGGGACAGTGGCCAGGGGGAGGTGGCCTCGGGCCAGTGGCGCACCCAGGAAGGGCGCATCGAGGTGGACCTGGGCACCGGCTTCGCACCGCACGCCCGGTATGTGTGCGATGGCGCCCGGGTGATGTTCACCCTCACCAACGGTGATAAGCAGGTGTGGGTGCGGGAGTGATCTCGAGCCGTCCTACTTGTACTGCTTGGCGGCTGCCTTATGCGCCTTCGCGATGGCCTTCACCAGGGAGGCGGGCTCCATCACCCGCACGCCGTCGCCCATGGCCAGCAGTTCGTTGTGCAGCTCGCGGTTGGGGTGTACGAGCAGCTCGATGACGGTGCTTTCGCGGTCCTCCTTCACCACCTTCTGGGTGGGATGCAGGGGCAGGGCCTTCACGTATTTGCCCTGCACGGGCGTGAAGCGGAGCACCACCCGCTCCACCTTGCCGGCCGAGGCATCCACCCCGATGACGTTGGTGTAGAAGGCCTCCACGGCGGCGCGCTCGGTGGCGGCGAAGCGCTTGGTGGTGGTCACCAGCCCGGTGATGCGGTCGAGCCCCAGCGAGATGGGGTTGTCGTAGCCGTCCGCGAGGCCCAGCACGTACCAGCGGCCACCGTACTCCTTCAGCAGGAAGGGGCGCATGCGGAAGCTGCTGCCCTCCTCCTTCTGGAAGCGCTGGTAGGCGATCTCCACCCAGCGGCGCTCGCGGATGGCCCGCAGCAGCGTACCCCAATGCTGCAGGCCTTGCAGGGCGCCGTTGCGTTCCATCAGCACCACATCGGCGGTGCTGCGCAGGTCCGATCCTGTTGCGGTCAGTAGTTCACCCAGCACGGCACGTTCCAGCAGGGGCAGCACGCTGTGGCGCCCCTCCTTGGTGGCCGGCAGGTGGTAGGTGTTGCGGGTGCGGTCGTAGCCGATCTCCAGCCCCAACTCCACGCGGATCTGTTCGATGTCGCGCTGCAGGGTGCGGGCACTGAGCTCGAAGCCGTGCTGCCGGAGGTGCTCCTGGAGCTGGGCGAAGGTGGGGGAGTGCTTCACCTGCTCCAGAATGAGCAGGAAGCGCTTCAACTTGCCTTGGAAGGACATGGTGCGGATGGTCCGTTGGATGCCGGACCAAGGTAGGGAGCCGGGGGGAACCACGGCCGCACCGGCCCGTTCCGCGCGGCCAGGTGTCGGCCATTGCTCCTGTGCCCATCCAAGGATGCCTGGTCCGCGCCCGCCCGAAGGCGGCACACAACGCCGGAGCGTGGGGTGGGGGAAGGGTTCCGGTGTGCGCCAAGCTTGCATCACCGTTGCGACAAAGTGTGTCGTAGTGCAGGGGTGAACACGCAGGGCCGGGAGATCCTCCCGGCCCTGCGCCTTCCGTTCGTCAGAAGGCCCCTCAAGGCTTGAAGCAACGCACTTCGCTGCCGCTGAGCAGGTACACCGTGTTGGTGATCGCGTCCACCTCGTATTGAGGCTCCTTGTTGCTCCCCAGGGGGATGGTTCCCACCTCGGAGCCATTGCCCTTGTTGAGCGCCACCAGCGCATACTGGCCTTTGGTGGCTTCGCTCAGCAGGTAGTGCACATCGTTGGTGCTGGTGGAGGCCTTGAAGCGTGCGCCCGCCTCTTCGAAGAAGCGCTTTGCCGCACCTGCTGCATCCTTCGCCCCTTGGCCGTAGATATCGCTCACCGCGCCGGTGATCTCCTTGGCGACCGCGCTGCTGGCATCCTGGACCTGGATGCTCTGGCTGGCCGCACCGAAGGCTGCGCTGGTGTAGCCATAGGCTGCCGAATAGTAGGCCGCACGCACTGCGCTGGCATACTTCAATGCCCGCACCAGGCCGCTCTCACGGGGCGCGGGGAGGTACTTCCTGTACTTCACCGTGCCATCCTGTCCCATCAGCGCCAGGTTCTGGTCCGAGCTGATCACCAGCCCATCATCGAGGTACTCCAATGCGGTGGCCTTTTCCTTGCCTTCAAAGACCAGCGGCACACTGTTCACCGCCGTTGCCGCGCCTCCTTGGTCCTGAAGGGTGTAGAGCAGGCCGTCCTTGATGTTGAACACCCAGGTGCGGCCGCCGCCATTGGCCACCAGGCCGGCCCCACCCTGCAGGGGCTTCTCCAAGCGCGAAAGGCCCGTGGACAGATCGATCACGTCCACGACCTGTTCGGTGGCCACCAACAGGTCGCCGCCCAGCTTGGTCACGCTGCGCACCACACCGTCCAGTTTCACCGGCTTCTTCCACGTCTCCATGCCCTGCGCGTCCACCAGGGTCACCACGCCGTCCTCGCCACCGCTGGTGAGCAGGGTGCCCTGTTCCAGCGCCACGGCACCGGCCAGCACGCCCTTCACGTTGATGCCTTTACCGTTCTTGCCCCACAGGCCCGTGCCCGTGTTGTAGTCGAGCAGGTCCACGCTCTTGCGATCACCGGCGCCCACCAACAGGCCCTGCTCCAGGGGAACGATGGCCCCCAGCTTCTGCTGCATCTGCAGGGGCTGCTCCCAGGCATAGGCGCCGTCTTCAGTGCGGAAGGCGTTGAGGAAGGTCTTGTGGGTGATCTGCACCGTCTTCTTGCCCTGGCTGTCGGTCACCTCCTTGCGCTGTTCGGTCTGCATGCCCATGAAGCACAGGCCGGGCGCGTACGGGGTGGTGACGAACACGCCGGCGATGGTGGGGAGATCGAGGTTGGCGCCGCCTTTGTCGAGCAGCGCACCCAAGGCGCCCATCTTCTCGTGGGAGGGGTCCGGGCTCTTCTTCCACAGCACGGCACCGGTGTTGGCGTCCAGCTTGTACACGAAGAACAGGGTGCTGAGGATGATCGCATCGGGTCCGTCGCTGTTGCACGCGGTAAGGCGGCTGAAGGCATCGTCCTTGGTCCAGCGGACCTTGCCGCTGCCCATGTCCACGCAGGCCATGGTGGCGCTCTTGTCTTCCTTCTGGCCCACGAGCACGATGGCGTTGTTCTCGTAGAGGAAGTACTTGCTGGCGATGTTCGATAGGCCGGCCTCCTTGCTGTTGAAGACCACCTGGCCGCTGAAGGGTTCCACGATGAGCAGCCCATTGGGATCGCCGGCCGGCACGATGGAAACGAACGGCGAGCGGCTCACCTCCTCGTAGTTGGCGGCAGGCACATTGGCCAGCGCCTCCAGGGTCCATGACACCTGGCCGGTGGCGGGGTCCACGCCCTTGAGGCCTTCGCTGGTGCCCACCACCAGGGCACCGGCCGAGGTGATGCGCATCCATTGGGCCGGACCGCTGTTCACCGTCCAGGCGGGGGAGGGCTGGGCGTTCACCAGCAGCGACGCCGCGATGAACAAGGAAGTGAGGAACGAGTAGAGCCGTTTGCGCATGGGGCTGGTGGGTTGGAGGTGCGACGACGGGACAAGTTACGTGCCACCTTTCGCGGGGCTGACCCTGGCCCGGTGTTTTCCCAGCTGGAGCAGGATGCCCAACTTGCGGCATGCACGCGCCGATCCTCCTGCTGGCCCTGGCCCTATCGTGGAACCTTTCCGCCCAGGACACCCTGCATGTCCGGCCCCACGACCGCGCCACCATTGTCACCGACCCCTCCCGGGGCGTGCGCTCCTTCCCGGCGCGTGTGCGGTTCCCCAAGGCCGAAGTGGACCTGCGCCAGGTGCTGCTCACCGTCACCTTCGCCTGCCCGGACAGCCTGCGCTGCGCCGAGTGGGACTACCTGGACCACATCCTGGTGCATCCGCTGGGCACCACCGACACCATCGAGGTGGCGCGGATGCTCACGCCCTATGGCGGCTTCTACAAGAGCCCCTGGTCCTTCACCTGGCAGGTGGATGTCACCGACTTCAGTCCCGTGCTGCGCGACAGTGTGGAGGTGATCTATGTGCACAGCGGCTACGAACCCAACAACGACCGGGGCTGGGCCGTCACGCTGGACTTCGCCTGCATCACCGGACCGCCGGCCGCGCGGGTGCTGGGCGTACACACCCTTCATCGCGGTCACTTCGCCTACGGCGACAGCACGAAGCCCTTCGCAACGGCGGTACCTGTGCGCACCTTGTCCTTGCAGCCATCCACCGCCCTGGCCCGCGTGCGCCTGCACCAGACCGGCCACGGCATGCACGCCGATGATGGCTGTGCGGAGTTCTGCCGCAA
>CAYZBO010000047.1:18260-20135 GCA_964476665.1 uncultured Chryseobacterium sp.
GCGCCGATGCATCGCCTGCGCAATCCGGCCTGTGGTGCGGCCATCGTGCAGTTGCGCAACCGCGGCACGCGCCCCTTGCGGAAGGTGGACATCGTGTACGGCCTGGTCGGTGGGGTGATGCGCACCCATCGCTGGACCGGTGATCTACCCTTCGATGCAGTGGCGGAAGTGACGCTGCCCGGCCCGTTGGAAGGAGCGGATCCGGCAGTGTTCGAGGTGCGGCTGGAGCGGCCCAACGGCGAGCCCGATGTCTGGCCGGCGGACAACGTGTACCGCAGCACCTACACCCCGGTGCCGGTGTACCCCGCTCCGGTGCTCGTGCAGTTGCTCACCAACGACCAACCGGGGCACACCGGACTGCAGGTGACCGACGCTGCGGGACGCGTACTGGTGGCCCACGCCCCCGGCAGCTTGGATAGCGCCCGCCTCTACACCGACACGCTGCGCCTGGCGGAAGGCTGCTACACCCTGGCGTTGGTGGACACAGCGGGAGATGGGCTGGAGTTCTGGTACAACACGGCCGGTGGTCGCGGGGTGCTGCGCTTGTTGGATGGTGAGGGCCGGTTGTTGCGCCGCTTCGAGAGCGACCATGGGAGCGGCATCACGCACCACTTCCGGGTGGCGGCCGATGCGCCCACGCAGCGCGATACGGTGCCGGATATCGGGTTGTTCCCCACCCGCACCACGGGCCGCACGGTGCTGGACTACTTCGCCGATCGCGCAGGACCGGTCACCCTCCAGGTGCTCGATCCGCAGGGTGCGGTGGTGCTGGAGCGTGCGCTGGGGGTGCTGCGGCAGGATCGGGTGGAGCTGGACCTCACGGGTCTGGTGCCGGAGCGCTACACGGCGGTGGTGCTGCGGGATGGAAGCGAGGTGTTCCGTAGGCGGCTGCGGGTGGTGAAGGAGTAGGGGTCACCTGACCGTCGTCAGTGCGTTCGGTGGTGCTACGTGCTAGGTTCGGGGTGAGGGATGAACAGAGCGTCCCTCATTGCCACCATGACCACCCGGACCACCAGCAAAGCGGGCAGTGCTTCAAGCAAGAAGGCGACCAAGACAGCCGCGAAGAAGGCGGCACCCTGCGGCAAAGCCGTTCCCGCACCCCGCAAGCCGCGCAACCTGGCCGCGCAGATGCCCGGTGAGCAGCACCCTGGCCAGACCAGTGCCGAAAGCAAGCTGCACGACCGGCCCGGCTCGCAGCCGGAGCGTATGCGGCACCAGCACCCGGGCAGCACCATCCCGAAGAGCGGCGCAGCGCGCAGCAACAAGCGCGCCACCAAGCGCTGAGGATCTTTCCGGGCTGCGACACGGATCGTCGTAGGGGCCGTGGTATCTTACGGCCATGCGCACCCTGTCCAAGAGCGACCTGAAGGTGGCGCTCGACTGCCCCACGAAGCTGTTCTACCGCAAGCAGCGCTTTCCGAGCACCCTCAGCGACAACGCCTACCTGAAGCTGCTGGCCGAGGGTGGCTATGCCGTTGGGCTGATGGCCCAGTTGCAGCATCCGGGTGGCATCGACCTGGGGGGTATCGGCAACGGTGCCGAAGCGGCGGAACGCACCCGGGCGCTGCTGGCACAGGAGGAGGTCACCCTGTTCGAGGCCGCCTTCCTTCATGATGCGTTCCTGGTGCGGGTGGACATCCTGGTGAAGCGCGGCGATCGCCTGGAGCTCATCGAGGTGAAGTCCAAGGGCATCGACGGGCCGTACGAGCTGGAGGACCGCGACTGGCAGGAGTACCTGGACGATGTGGCCTACCAGACCGGTGTGGTGCGCCTGGCCGCACCGGGCTGCACGGTGGAGCCCTACCTCCTGGTTCCGGACAAGACCAAGCGCACCGCCATCGACGGGCTCAACGGGCTGTTCCGCATCAGCCGTGG
>CAYZBO010000047.1:20235-23710 GCA_964476665.1 uncultured Chryseobacterium sp.
CGATGGCTTCCGCCAGTGCTGGGGCCCGCTGGCCGATGCGCCTCCCACGGTGCTGGACCTGTACCGGGCGGGCAACCTCAACATCTGGCAGGGCGGGGCGTTGGACGACCTCATCGCGCAAGGACGGGTGCGCATTGCCGATGTGCCGGACAGCGTGTTGGTGGGCCCCAAGCCGGAGAAGCCCTACTTCGGAGGTCGGCCGCTGATGCAGAAGCACCAGCGCAGTGAGCGCCTCGATTCGGCGTTGCGGGCTGCGGTGCAGGGCTGGTCGTACCCGCTGCACTTCATCGACTTCGAGACCTCGCGCATGGCGCTGCCGTACCACCGCGGCATGTGGCCGTGGGAGCAGATCGGCTTCCAGTGGAGCTGCCACACCATCGCAGCGCCGGATGCCGAGCCCACCCATGCCGAGTGGCTCAACACCGAGGAGGCCTTCCCCAGCTTCGCCTTCGCGCGTTCCATCATGGAGCACATCGGCGAGGCCGGCACAGTGCTCACGTGGTCGGGGCATGAGAACACGGTGCTGCGCGACATCCGATGCCAGATGGACACTTACACCCATGCGGATGCAACGCTTGCGCGCTGGCTGGATGCCGTGGTGCGCGACAAGGACCGGGGCCTGGACGGTCGCCTTACGGACATGAACGCCCTGGCCGTTCAAGGCTACTTCCACCCGGACACCAAGGGGCGCACGAGCATCAAGTACACCCTGCCGGCCGTGCTCAAGGAACAGCGCTCACCCCGCATCCGGCGTTGGTTGGAGCACTTCGGCACCTGTGCGGATGGTCCGGTGGACCTCTGGGCGACCGATGATCAAGGCCTGCCGCTGAACCCCTACGGGCTGTTGCCCGCCATTGACCGCATCGATGGGTATGCCGTGCGCGAAGGCACCGGCGCCATGACGGCCTACGCGGACATGCTGTACGGCGAGTTGCGCGATCAGTCGGAAGCACGTGCCGCCCTCAGCGAGGCCCTGCGGCTCTATTGCCGGCTGGATACGCTCGCCATGGTCATCATCTGGGAGCATTGGCGGGGATGAACGCAGCGGAGGTCGTGACCACGCTGCTGCATCTCACTCCGCATACATCAATGTGGCCAATGCGAGCATGCTCCCCATGAGCACGATGAGCGCGATCCACCACAGCGCTTCGCGCCAGGCTCCGGGTCGCTGCGATCGTTGGTCTGACCTGTTCATGGGCGCAAGATGGGCGTGCAACAACGACAATGGGTGACGTAGTGTCGGTGGCCGTGTGCCTCGGCCGGTGAGCGGGTTCGGGTGGTGGTCGGCAGGTCGGTCAATGGAGGAGCCCCCAGCGCATGGCAAAGAGCACCAGGCCGGTCTTGCTCTTGATGTCGAACTTCTCGAAGAGGCTGATGCGGTAATTGTCCACCGTACGGCGGTGCACGCCCATGCGTTCGGCCATCTGTTCATAGGTGTACTCGGCCTCGTCGCACACCAGCAGGAGGAAGTCCATCTCGCGCGGGGTGATGCGTGCGAGCATTTCCGCGCGTTCGCGCTCCTGGCGGTTGCGGTGCAGGGCATCGCTCTGCAGGGCGTTGTGGGTGTTCTCGGTGTAATAGTAGCCGGTGAGCAGCAGGCTGTCCAGGGCGGTCTTCAGCACGGCAGGGCGGGTGCTCTTCAGCAGGAAGCCGCGGGCGCCCACGCGCACGGCCCGCACCACGGCCTCCTCGTTGCCGTCGAAGGTGAGCGCCAGGGGCAGCACTCCCGGGGCGTGTGCGCGCAGCCAGGCGATGGTCTCGTAGCCGTCCATCACCGGCATGTTCAGGTCCACAATGGCGATGGCGGGCAGCGGAAGCCCATTGCCTTGCAGCACCTGGAGGGCGTCCACCAGCTCCCGGCCGTTGCCCGCTTCGAGGCGCACCTGGTAGCCTCCCAGGCCGTTCACGGTGGCGGCCAGGCCGCTGCGCATCAGATGGTGGTCGTCCACCAGAGCTACTTCATGTTCCATGTTCCGTGTCGTCGGGTTCGATGGTCCAGCTGCATCCGTTGCCCGGGGTGCTCTCGCAGTGGGCTTCGTAGCCGATCAGCACGCAGCGTTGGTGAATGGTGTGGATGCCCGCGCCGGGGCTGCTGCCGCGTGCATTGAAGCCGCGGCCTTCGTCGCGTACCCGCAGGCGCAGGCCGCTGCCGGCGGGCTCCAGCAGGATGTGCAGCACGGGGCTGCCGCTGTGCTTCACCGCGTTGGTCACCAGCAATTGGAAGATGCGGAAGAGCACCGTGCAGGTGTCGGGCGGAACGAAGGGCAGGGGCTGCTTCACCTGTAGTTCCACCCGCAGGCGTGCCACGCGTTCGATCCGTTCCGCTTCGGCACTGATGGCATCCGCCAGGCTGCGGTGTTGCCAGAGGTCGGTGTTCAGGTGGTGGCCCACGCGGCGCACCTCCTCCATCCCCTGCTCCAAGGCATCGCGCGCGGCCGCGAGCCGGGCGTTGCTTCCCTGCTCGTCCAGCTCATTGTTCACCCCCAATTGGGCCACGGCCAGCAGCTGGCCCACGTTGTCGTGCAGTTCGCGGCCGATCTCGCGCAGGATGTGGCGGGTGGTCTCGCGTTCGGCAGAGGCCACCTGGTCCCGGCGCAGCCGTTCGGCCTCGGCCATCTCCGCACGGTGGCGGATGCGGCGCGCATTGTTGAGCACCACCAGCAGCACCACGAAGGCGATGAGGCCGAGCAGGACCGTGGTGCTGACGATGATCGTCCAGTAGAGGTCAAGGCCTTCCATGTGCGATGGTCCGTTGGGGTGAAGGGAACAGCATGGCGGCCACACCGAGCGCGGTGCACTGCAGCAGGAACAGCAGCTCCACGATCAGGTAGAGGGAGTCCGCCGCTTCCATGTTCTGCACGTAGAGGTGGTTCAGCAGCCCCAGGTAGGGAATGGCCGGTCCCAGCGAGGCGAAGAAGGCGACCAACACCCAGAAGACGGGGTCCTTGAGCAGGGGGTCCAATGAGGAGGCGGCCAGCTGCAGCAGGCGTGCGGCCATGGTGATGCTGAGGAAGGCGTAGCCGAACAGCAGGCTGCGGTCGAACAGGAGGGCGCCCTCCTCCACGTGGGAGGACTCCCAGACGAGCAGAGCGAAATACGCGGCCAACGCGATGCCAACGAACACCACCTGCCAGGAGCGGAGCAGTGAGCGGATGAGCCAGTAGCTGAGCAGGGTGATCATCACGGGGATCCAGGTCTTGTAGAGCAGGGTGTTGTTGATCTCTTGGAGCGAAAGGACCAGGGCGCAGTTCTCCACGATGAGGCTGAGCACCATGAACCACAGGATCGGGCGCAGGCCGTCAGGCATCCTCTTCAGGTTGCGCATCCACAGCAGGAACGCGCCTGCCTGGAACACGAGTTTGATGAGGCTGATCGTCTCGATGGTGCGGTGTGGAAGGAGCCCTAAGCTATCGCCATCCAGGCCGCGTTCACAACACCTTCTTGCAGCGCGGCGGGCAGAGGTGGCCGAGGTCCA
>CAYZBO010000048.1:0-23247 GCA_964476665.1 uncultured Chryseobacterium sp.
TGAAGCTCGCCTTGTAGACCTTGGCGTTGGGGATGTCCAGGTTCTTCAGGATGTCTTCCTGCACCTTCTCGGTGGCGGTGGCCGTCAGAGCGATCACCGGTACGCGCTTGATCTCGTCGAAGATCGTGCGCAGCCTGCGGTATTCCGGGCGGAAGTCGTGCCCCCACTCGCTGATGCAGTGCGCCTCGTCGATGGCGAAGAAGCTGATCTTGATGTCGGTGAGGAACTCCACGTTCTCCTTCTTGGTGAGCGACTCGGGCGCCACATAAAGGATCTTGGTGCGGCCCTCGGTGATGTCCTTGCGCACCTTGAGCGCTTCATTGCGGGTGAGGGAGCTGTTGAGGAAGTGGGCCACACCTTCCTCGTCGCTGAAGCCGCGCAGGGCGTCCACCTGGTTCTTCATCAGTGCGATCAGGGGACTGACCACGATGGCGGTGCCGTCCATCATCAGGGCGGGCAGCTGGTAGCAGAGGCTCTTGCCCCCGCCGGTGGGCATGATGACGAAGGTGTTCCGGCCATCGAGCACGCTCTGGATGATGGATTCCTGTTCACCCTTGAACTTGCTGAATCCGAAGAATTGCTGAAGGGCTTCGCGCGGCGTGAGGTCGACGTGGATCATTGGGGTCCGTACAGTGCCTGGAGGGGGCTGTTCTTTGAACGCTTAAAGGTAATGCACTGTATCCAATTGGTGTGTGTTGCGTAGCACGGATATTCACGGATCTTAACAGCCGGGCCCGGAGCGTTGATAAATGGCCGCCGGAGCGGGTGCCCGCCCTGCGCCCGCCGATATCTTTGGCCCTTCCGACCTGCCCGCGCGTGGAACGCCCCGAACAGGAGATGACCTTCCTGGAGCACCTTGAGGAGCTCCGCTGGACCTTGGTGCGGGCTGCGATCGCCATCGCCCTGGCCATGGTGGCTGCCTTCATCGCCAAGGACCTCCTCTTTGACCATGTGATCCTGGCACCCAAACACGCCTCGTTCATCACCTACCGGGCCTTCTGTGCCCTGGGGCAGCTGCTGGGCATGGGCGAAGCACTCTGCGTGGGCGATCTGGACTTCACCCTGCAGAACATCAGCATGAGCGGGCAGTTCTTCACCCACCTGGTGGTGTCCTTCGTGGCCGGTCTCATCATCGCCTTTCCCTACGTGATGTGGGAAGTGTGGCGCTTCATCAGCCCGGGGCTCCACGCCACTGAGCGCCATGCCCTGCGCGGAACGGCCCTCTTTGCGACGGCGCTCTTCGCGGCGGGTGTGGCCTTCGGTTATTTCCTGCTCGCCCCCCTCAGCATCCAGTTCTTTGGGGCCTACCAGGTGAGCGGCAGCGTCCAGAACGCAGTGGCCCTGGACAGCTACGTTTCCATGGTGACGAGCGTGACACTGTGGACCGGGGTCGTCTTCCAGCTGCCGCTGGTGGTGCTGTTCATGGCCCGGGCAGGTCTGGTGGGCCCGGAATTCCTGCGCACGTATCGAAAGCATGCCTTCGTGATCATCCTGGTGATCGCCGCCGTCCTCACCCCACCCGATGTGGTGAGCCAGCTCATCGTTTCAGGACCGCTGATGCTGCTGTACGAGTTCAGCATCCTCCTCGCGGCGCGTGCAGTGCGCGCCCGCGAACGCAGCCTCCAACGTGTGACCCAGGCTCCCGGAAGTCGATGATGGCGACCCGTCGATACCGGTGGCTCCGCTCGTGCGTTCTGGTACTGGGCCTTGCGGGCCTGCTGCCGGCGCTGGCACAGACCACCCGCATCTCGGGCGTGGTCAGCGATGCCGCCACAGGCGAGACACTGCCCTTCGTCAACATCGCCTTCATCGACAGCCGCATCGGTACAACAACGGACATTGAAGGCAGGTACAGCTTCGACACGTACTATGCCACCGATTCCATCCGGGTATCGTACGTGGGCTACCTGCCCAGGACCCTGCCCGTGAAGCGTGACCGGGACCAGGTGATCAACATCGCCCTGGAGCCGAGCAAGGTGCAATTGGCCGAAGTGGTGATCAAGCCCAGCGAGGAGAACCCCGCCTTCGCCATCCTGCGCCGGGTCGTGCAGCACAAGCCCGTGAACAACCGTGAAAAACTGGAGGCCTACCAGTACGATGCCTATAACAAGATCGAGTTCGACCTGAACAACATCACCGAAGAGTTCACCGAGAAGAAGCTCTTCAAGCCCTTTGCCTTCATCTTCGACAACATCGACAGCACCGATTCCAAGCCCTACCTGCCGATCTTCATGACAGAAAGCATCAGCGAGGTCTTCTACCGCCAGAAACCCCGCGCGCGCAGGGAGTACATACGCGGCACCAAGGTGAGCGGCATTGAGAACGAGAGCGTGAGCCAGTTCATGGGCGACATGTACCAGAACGTGAACATCTACGACAACTACCTGGTGCTCTTCGGCAAGAACTTCATCAGCCCCATTGCAGACGGGGGCAGGGCCTTCTATGAGTATTACCTCACCGACAGCAACTTTGTGAACGGACACTGGTGCTACAAGCTTGAGTTCAAGCCCAAGCGGCCGCAGGAGCTGGCCTTCAGCGGTGAGATGTGGATCAATGACACCACCTATGCCGTGCACCGCATCGAGGCCGGCATCGCTGAAGGCGCCAACCTCAACTTCGTGCAGGGTTTCTGGGTGAAGCAGCGGTATGATCCGGTGGCCGATGAAGTGTGGATGCTGACCCGCGACGAGCTGGTGGTGGACCTCAACGTGATCAAGGACACCGGGAAGGAGAACAGGAACGCGGTGCAGGGCTTTTATGGCCGCCGTACCGCCACCTACCGCGAGTTCGTCATCAACAGCCCGAAGGACCCCGTGTTCTACGAAGGTGTGGACGAGGTGGTGGTGGACATCGATCCGCTGAGCCTCGGCGCCGACTACTGGGACAGCAATCGCCATGTGCAGCTCACGGAAAAGGAGTTGAAGATCTACCAGATGGTGGACACGATGAAGACCATCCCACGGTTCCGCACCTATGTGGACATCGTGAGCACCATTGTGACAGGTTACTACGAGCGCGGAAAGATCGAGCTGGGCCCTTATTTCACCACCGTGAGCTACAACCCGGTGGAGGGCATGCGCTTTCGGCTGGGGGGGCGTACCAGCAACAACTTCAGCACCTGGGTGGAGTTCGAGGGCTACACCGCCTATGGGATCGAGGACGAACGCTTCAAGTTCGGGCTGGCCACACGCGGCTTCATCAGCAAGGAGCCCCGGCTGCTCTACCGCGCCTCCTACAAACACGATGTGGAGCAGCTCGGCCAAAGCATCAATGCCTTCCGGAACGACAACCTGTTGGGCAGTGTGTTCCGCCGCAACCCCAATACGAAGCTCACCGATGTGGAGGAATGGAAGGCCAGCTTGGAACGCGAGTGGTTCAGCGGTTTCACCAACGAGCTGATGGTGCGCTATCGTACCCTTCAGCCCTTGGGTGACCTGAGCTACATCAAGGCGATCGTTGACGACAGTGACCCGCGCCTGACCGACGTGGGTAGCATCCGTACGGCTGAGTTGAGCCTCAACACCCGCTTCGCCTACCGCGAAAAGTACGTCAGCGGTGAGTTCGATCGGGTGGCCGTGGGCTTCAACAAATTCCCGACCCTTGAGCTGCATCTGGCCTACGGTGCACCGGGCCTGCTCAACAGCGACCATGAGTACACCAAGGTGGTGGGCCGCATCTACCGGCGTTGGCAGTTGGGCGCTGTAGGATGGACACGCACCACCGTGGAAGGCGGCCGCGTCTTCGGCACGCTGCCCTACCCGCTCCTGGCCATCCACAGCGGCAACGAGACCTTCTACCTGGACGATGCGGCCTTCAACACCATGAACTTCTTCGAGTTCATCAGCGATCGCTATGTACAACTGATCGCCGAGCACCATTTTGAAGGTCTCTTCCTGAACCGCATACCGCTGATGCGCCGGCTGAAGTGGCGTGAGGTGGCCGGCTTCAAAGCCGTGGCGGGCGATCTGGACGGCAAGCACGCGACGGAAATGCTGCTGCTGCCCGGCATGTACTCCTTGTACAACGGCCCCTTCATGGAAGTGAGCGCGGGGGTGGAGAACATCCTGAAGGTGCTGCGCTTCGATGTGATCTGGCGCCTGCGCTACAACGACCACGCGAACACCGCACCCTTCGCCTTGCGGGCCAAGCTCTTCGTCAACTTCTGATCATGGACCGGCAGCCCTGTTCGCACGTGCGGTCCTTCCCATGTTCCACCTGCCCGCACGAACCACTTACTTCGTGGTCGCTACGCACATGCTGAGGGCCGAGAACATCTTCAAACGCTACAAGCGCCGCACCGTGGTGAACGGGGTGAGCGTGGAGGTGGGGCAGGGCGAGATCGTGGGGCTGTTGGGGCCCAACGGCGCCGGCAAGACCACCAGCTTCTACATGATCGTGGGCCTCATCAAGCCCAATGAAGGCCACATCTACCTGGACAACGAGGACATCACCGACCTGGCCATGTACCGCAGGGCCAAGCGTGGCATCGGCTACCTGCCGCAGGAGGCCAGCGTGTTCCGCAAGCTCAGTGTGGAGGATAACATCCGCGCCATCCTGGAAATGACCGGGAAGAGCAAGGCCGAACAAGCGCGCAAGCTGGAGGAGCTGCTGGACGAGTTCAGCCTGCAGCATGTGCGCAAGAACATGGGCGACGTGCTCAGCGGTGGCGAACGCCGAAGGACCGAGATCGCCCGGGCACTGGCCAACGAGCCGCGCTTCATCCTGCTTGACGAGCCTTTCGCCGGGGTGGACCCCATTGCCGTGGAGGACATCCAGGGCATTGTGGCCAAGCTGAAGGAAAAGAACATCGGCATCCTGATCACCGACCACAACGTGCAGGAGACGCTGAGCATTACTGACCGGGCCTACCTGTTGTACGAAGGGCGGATCCTGAAGCAAGGCACGGCCGAAGAACTGGCCGATGACGCCGAAGTGCGGGAGAAGTACCTGGGACGCAACTTCGTCCTACGGCGAAAAGTCCCGAATTAGCCAATTAGGGATCCCTAATTGGCTAATTGCTAGTTCTTGACCTCGTCGAGCGAGAAGCTGTACTTCTCCATCACCTGATTGGCCAGCAGTTTCTTGCAGGCCTCATCCACCTTGGCTTCGGCGGTCTTCTTATCGGCAGCCTCCACATGCAGGGTGATGTGCTTGCCGATGCGTACGCCGCTGATCTCCGGCAGGCCCAGGTTGCCCATGGCGCCGGAAACGGCCTTGCCTTGGGGGTCGAGCAGGTTGTCGTGGGGCATCACATCGATGGAGGCGCGGAAGGTCTTCATGGAGAAGGCAGGATTGAAGGTGCAAAGGAAGGTAGGCGAAGACACAAGTCACAAGTCACAAGACACAGATCCAAAGTTCCAAGTAACTCCGGTCAGGTCGTACTTGAGTCTTGAGCCTTGAGGTTTGGGTCTTGTGTCTTGAACACCCGCCCCCACACCGGGCTTAGGATGTAGAGGACGAGGATCAGCGGCACGGCCAGGATGCCGTAGAGCACCACGAGCACTGCTCCAATGCTCCCCAGCAGGTAGATGACCTGGTTGCCCTGCCACCGGAAGTGCTTGAACTTGAGGGAGGGGAGGGGGAGTTCGGAGAGCATGAGGACAGCCATGCCCACCGCTGCAGCCATCAATGCATACGGAACGGCCAGCAAGTGGTGCGTCGCGCCCGCCAGTTCCTCGTGACCGGGACCGGGATGTACGGCGATATCCGCGGATGCCATCACAATGGACACCCAGAACAAGCCATTGGCCGGTGTTGGGAGCCCGAGGAAGCCGTTGGTCTGCCGGGTGTCCAGGTTGAATTTGGCCAAGCGCCAGCATGATGCGATGACCAAGGCGAGCGTTGCGGTCAGGGTGGGCCACAAAGGCGTGCGCCCGTTGGGATAGGGGAGGTGAGCTGCAATATCCGGTACCAGCATATTGCCGGCCAGCAGCGTGCCCTGTTGGAACACCAGGAACGCTGGCGCCACCCCGAAGGTCACCATGTCCGCCAGACTGTCCAGTTGCGCTCCCAATGGCGAGCCCCCCCCCAGCGCCCGGGCGGCCAGCCCATCGAACACATCGAACAGCGCTCCGGCGAACACGAGCCAACACGCGGCTGTTAGCTGTCCTTGGGAGGCCAGCAGGATGGAGCCTGCCCCGCAGGCTAGGTTCGCGGTCGTCAACAGGTCCGGAATGCGGGGTAGCCGTGCCATCGGGGCCGAAGTTGGGTAAATTCGGGGCAATATTGGAGGCCACCCGGAGTTAGTAGCTGCGTCCATCGTATACACGGAATGAAGATCCTCAGCACCCGATCGTTCGGCATGTCCATCCTGACCGCGGCATTCCTGCCGTTCGTCCAAGCGCAGGATGCTCCCAAGTACTCCAACGAGTTCCTCGCCATCGGCGTGGGCGCGCGTGCGCTTGGCATGGGCAATGCCTTCACGGCGGTGGTGAACGACGTGAACAGCGGCTACTGGAATCCAGCCGGCCTGCTCGGTGTGGAGGGCGACCTGCAGGTGGGTGCCATGCATAGCGAGTACTTCGCCGGCATCGCCAAATACGACCATATCGGCCTGGCCAAGCCCATTGATGAAAAGAGCGCCATCGGCTTCACCTTTCTTCGCTTTGGCATCGACAACATCCCCAACACCATTGAACTGATCGACCCTTCGGGCAACATCGACTATGACCGCATCACCACCTTCAGCAGTGCCGACCATGCATTCATCATCAGCTATGCCCGCAAGCTGAACGTGCCTGGTTTGCGCCTGGGCGGCAGCGCCAAGGTGATCTACCGACGTGTGGGTGAGTTCGGCAAGGCCTGGGGCTTCGGGCTGGACGCGGGTGCCCAGTATGAGCGGGACAAGTGGCGCTTCTCCGCCGTGGCCCGCGATGTCACCGGAACGTTCAATGCCTGGAGCTACACGCTCGACCAGCGGGTCATCGATGTCTTCGCGCAGACCGGTAATGAGATCCCCGTGAACAGCGTGGAGGTGACCCTGCCCCGCTTGATGCTCGGTGCCGCGCGTCAATTCAAGTTCGGCGAGAAGTTCGACCTGATCACCGCCGTGGAGCTGGAGAGCACCTTCGATGGCCGCAGGAACACCCTGTTGAGGACCGGTACCTGGAGCGCCGATCCCCGGCTCGGTATCGAGCTCGGCTACGCCCGCATCTTCTACGTGCGGACAGGCCTGAGCAACATCCAGTACATCACCGACATCACCGATGAACGCTCGCTTTCCGTCCAACCGAACATCGGCCTGGGGTTGCGCATCAAGAGCTTCTCGCTCGATTATGCCCTGACCGACATCGGTGACAACAGCGTGGCGCTCTATTCGAACATCTTCTCCATCAAGTTCGACATCTACAAGCGTGCGGGCACATGAGAGGACGCCTACTCTTCGGGCTTCTGATGCTGTCGTGTGCCTGGACCGTCCAGGCACAACTGCCGTACGGCAATGAGTGGATCGACCACGGACGCCGCTACTGGCGGTTCGATGTGGCCGAGGGCGGCATGCGCCGCATCGATCGTGATGTGTTACAGGCTTCGGGCTTTCCGGTGGCCTCCGTGGATCCGCGCGACCTCATGCTCTTCAGCAGGGAGCAGCTTGTACCCATTTTCGTCTCCGGTGAGGAGGATGGCAGTTTCGACGACGGGGATTTCATTGAGTTCAGGGTGGTGGGCAACGATGCCTGGTTGGATGGCCAGATGTATCCCTCCCCGGAAATGGTGGCCAACCCCTACTACAGCTATTTCAACGATACGGTCCGCTACTACCTCACCTGGGACCCGGACCCAGGCGTGACCAAGGGCCATATCATACCGCAGGCCACCATCGATCATACGCCCCTGCCCATCGTGCCGTGGTACTGGTCGGAGGTGGGAGCGGGCAGGCAATCGAAGTACTACCTCGGCCCTGAAGGGCCTTACACCTCGTCCAGCGGCTTGTACGTGGAGGGTGAGGGGTGGTTCGATGCGAACGCGACGAACGTGACAGCGGATTCTGTGGACCGCCAGATAGCGTTGGTCACTCCGCGCAAATACACCGGAGCGGACGCTCCCAATGCGCTCATCGGCGGTACCGTGGTTGGCGTCGAAGATCTGTTCAACGCCACGCCGGAGCATCATGTGAAGTTCGTGGGAGGCGCTGCTCCTGGGCTGGTGGGTGCCGACATCATCTACAATGGCATGCGCGTCATCCGTTCGGAGTTCGAACTGCCGCAATCCCTGGTGGGAGCCACCACGCCATTGCGCTTCCGGGTGGTGCACGACCTGATGGCACCCGGTCAGGCAGGAGCATCGGACCCGAACTACAGCGATAGGCAGGCTGCGGCCAGTGCATGGATCCGCTACGCCAAGGGCTGGAACATGAACAGCGAAGCGCTGCAGGTCATGGGTGTCCCGGACCTTGATGGCGATGGCCTGCTCCATGTTGACTTCAACAACTGGAGCGGCACTCCGGTCTTCTATGCCTTCGGTGATACGGTGCGTCGGGTGCTGGGCACACCTTACGGCAACCGATGGCGCGCAGTGCTCCGGGCCGATCAGGACAGCGCCGTGACCCAGGTGGTGATGTTCCCGGAGGAGGCCGTGCAGCCCGTGACCGCCCTGATGCCCGTTGGCACCAACGGCTTCTTCACGGACTTCGGGGGGAACGAGGTCCCCGACGCGATGCTCCTGGTGGCGCATGGCTCCCTGATGCAGGCTGCCCAAGCCTACGCCAACTACCGCGAGACCTCCCAACGGAACCCCTACAACACCGTGCTGGTGGATGTGGACGAACTGTATGATCAGTTCGGTGGTGGTGTGCCCAAACATCCCCTTTCGATCCGCCGCTGGTGCCGTTACCTGCTGGACACCTGGAACAGTTCACCCAAGGCCCTGCTGCTGATCGGCAAGTCGGTGCAGAACGTGCGGGTGAACGCGCTCGCCACCGGCATCAGGCCCAACACGGAAGGTGCTTATGCGACCTGCCTGGTACCCACCTTCGGCCATCCTGCCTCCGACGTATGTTACACCATCGGGTTACGCTTCGATCCACGGACCATGGAGATCCCCGTGGGCCGGCTAAGTGTGTACACGCCTGATGAAGTGGATGCCTATCGCCTCAAGGTGGAGGCGCTCGAAGGGCAGGTGCCGGGGGAGTGGATGAAGAACATCCTGCACTTCGCCGGTGGGTTGCAGCCCGGAGAGCCGCAGACCTTCACCACCTACCTCAACCAGCTCAAGACCATCGCCGTCGACACCTCCTTCGGCGGCGAGGTGTCCACCTTCACGAAGAACACCACGCAGACCTTCGCCAGTGCATCCGCGGATTCTGTGCGCACTCTGATCGAACAAGGGGTGACGCTGATGACCTTCCTGGCGCACGCCTACGCCTCAAGCTTCGATATCACCATCGACGAGCCGATCAATTATCAATGGAACGGTAAGCATCCGCTGGTGATCGGCAACTCCTGTTACATCGGCAACATCCACCAGAACAACCGCTTCAGCAAGGGTGAACAATGGGTGCTGGCCCCCGCCACCGGCCCCATCGGCTTCCTCGCCAGCACCGAGGTGGCGCTCGCATCCTATCTGCTCGAATATTCCCGCTCCTTCTACCGCAGCTTCTCCCGTGTGAACCATGCAGGGAGCATCGGCGAGCACATGAAGCACGCCATTTTCGAGACGCTCAACTCCAGTTCCAACCTCAATACGCTCCACACAGCGCACACCTTCACCCTGCAGGGGGACCCCACCATCGTGCTCAATTCGTTCGACAAGCCGGACTATACCCTTTCGCAGGGGAAGGTCTACTTCGAGCCGGAGCTGGTCTCCGCCGATGTGGATACCGTTACAGTGAAGGTGGTGGTGACCAATATCGCCAAGGCCATCAATGCCCCGCTGCGGGTGACCATGGTGCGCACCAACGCCGGCCTGGGCGCGCCCGAAGAGTACGCTGCCACAGTGGACAACGTGTACCTGCGCGATACCGCCTACTTCCGGATGCCTGTGCGTGGTAATGCCGGCGGCCAGGGGGTGAATGCGCTCAGCTTCGCTGTGGATATCGACCCCGATGAGGTGGAGGAGATCGACGATGTCCTGAACAACGTGGTCTCCGTGCCCCTGTTCGTCACCTCCGGCGATCTGATCCCCATCCATCCCTACGACTTCGCCATCGTACCCGAGCCGGTGCAGACGTTGCGGGCCAGTACGGGCGATCCGTTCGCCGCGCCGCGCAATTACATCTTCCAGATCGATACCACCGATCTGTTCAACAGCCCGTTGATGGAGTCGCAGATGATCAACGCGCCGGGTGGGGTGGTCTCCTGGACGCCCAGCGGCATATACAGCATCAACAACACGCAGGACAGTACCGTCTTCTACTGGCGCTGCAGCATCGATAGCACGGGGAACGGTGCGTACAATTGGTATGAACGTTCCTTCCAATACCTCGAAGGGCGCAACGGTTGGGGCCAGGCGCACCACCTGCAGTTCAAGAAGAACGGCTATTCCAACATCATCCACGATGTGCCCGGCCGTGACTTCGACTTCTTCCAAGGCCAGCGCAACATCCGCGCCCAGGTGCATGACAGCGTCTTCTCACCCTACACCGAATGGTCGCTGGACCTTGTGCCGCAGGATTACAACGGCTGCGGCAATGTGGCGGGCTGGCATGTGGCAGTGGTCGATCCGGGCACCTTCGAGCCATGGGGTACCAGTTATCAGGGAGAGAATCCCCAGAACGATTTCGGCAATCTCAACCAGAACGGTGTGTGCGGAACACGTGTGCGCTCCTTCTTCACCTTTCTCACCAACAACGCCGATCAACTCGCCGGCATGCAGAACATGCTCGAGAACGCGGTGCAGCCGGGTGATCACGTGCTCTGCTATACGTGGCTCTACCTGGACAAGGACGGTATGCAGGCGAATGCACCCGGTCTGATGCCCTATCTGGAAAGCATCGATGCGCAGCTGGACTTCGATGCGCTGACGGACAGTGTGGCCTATATCTTCTACTACCGCAAGGGCGTCCCCGGCAGCTTCCGCGACACCATCGCACCGGCCATCTGGCCCGAGGGTGATCCGGGCTTCCTCTCCCTTTCGGTATGGGTGGACACCCCGGCGGACCAAGGCACCATCACCAGCCCGGTGGCCGGCCCGGCCCTGGCGTGGGACAAGCTCTATTGGGAAGAGCTCCCACGCGACATCGGTGACAGCACCCGCATCATTCTGCGCGGTATCACCTCGAACGGCTCCGAAGTGGAGCTGGCCAACCTCCCTTCCGAACAGGATTCGCTCATGCTCTCCACGCTCATCAATGCTGCGGATATTCCCCTGCTGAAGCTGCGCGGACACTTCTTCGATACGGATGATGCCGGTGACCCCGACCCAGCGGTGTTGAAGCGTTGGCAGCTGCTCAGCGCACCCGTGCCCGAGTGCGCCATCGATCCACCCAGCGGCTTCCTCAGTGTGCAGGACGAACTCTTCGAAGGGCAGGAGGCCCGGGTGGCCGTGGCGGTCCACAACGTGAGCCCCTTCGCTATGGACAGTCTGCTGATGGGGGTCTGGGTGCTCGATCGCAACAACGTGCGCCATCGGGTGCACTACCGGCGCAACGCACCGCTGCCGGGCGGGGCCGTGCTGATGGACACCATCCGTTTCAGTACCGTGGGGCTCGGTGGTCCGAACACCCTGCTGCTCGAAGCGAACACGATCGATACGGTGGCGGGCGGGTATGATCAGCCCGAGCAATACCGCTTTAACAATGTGGCACAGCTCCGGTTCGAGGTGGCGCAGGATGACGTAAACCCCATCCTGGACGTCACCTTCGATGGCATCCACATCCTCGATGGGGACATTGTATCGGCAAAGCCCGAGATCGAGATCCGCCTCGATGATGAGAACACGGTGCTGCTGCATGATTCCCCGGCAGACACCGCCTTGTTCCGCGTGTATCTGGCCCGACCGGGTGCCAATCTGGAACGCGTCTTCTTCCGCACAGGTTCAGGAGTGGAGCAGCTGCAGTTCCTGCCAGCCACCGGCGCGGACAACGTCGCACGCATCCTCTACCGGCCCACCTTCATCGCGGACGGCAAGTATCAACTGAGCGTGATGGCATCCGACCGCAGCAGCAATGCGTCCGGAGATCATGAGATGAAGGTCAACTTCGAGGTGATCAACCGTTCCACCATCACCGAAGTGCTCAACTACCCGAACCCCTTCACCACCAGTACACGCTTCGTGTTCACCGTCACCGGCTTCGAGCCTCCCACCGCCATGAAGATCCAGATCATGACGGTGACCGGCCGGGTGGTGCGTGAGATCGGCCTCAACGAACTGGGTACCCTGCGGGTGGGGCGCAACATCACCGAATACGCCTGGGACGGCACCGATCAGTTCGGCGACCGGTTGGCGCGTGGGGTCTATCTCTACCGCGTCATTGCGCAGCTCCATGGCCAGGACATCGAATTGCGGGAGACCGGCGCATCGCCCTACTTCACCAAGGGCTTCGGCAAGATGTACCTCCTGTACTGACGGGTTCGGTGGCACACCCGCCCGCTACCTTCGCCGCCGTGGAAGCAAGCTCACCGCGCCGCACCATTGCGGGCTATGCGGCCCTCACCGGCCTGCTCTGGGCCCTGGCATGGCCGGGCATCGGTGGCCTTACCCCATTGGCCTTCGTTGCCTGGCTGCCGCTGCTGCACGCCTTCGAACTGCACGAACGAGCGCGTCCTGCACGCTCCTTCCAACCTTATGTGCTCCTTGCCGTGCTGCTCTGGAACGCATCCACCAGTTGGTGGTTCTTCCTGGTCAGTGAGCCCCTTGGTACGCGGCTGGTGAGCGGTCTTTCGCCCATGCTGGTGAACAGCCTGCTCATGCTGCTGCCTTGGTGGCTCATGCGTCCCATGCGCCGTGTGTTGAGCCCCTCAGCGGGCTTCGCTGCACTGGTGGTGGCCTGGGTCGCATGGGAGCACCTGCATCACCTTTGGGACCTGAAGTGGCCCTGGTTCACGCTCGGCAACGTCTTTGCAACCCAGCCCGCATGGGTGCAGTGGTATGAATATTCCGGTACGCTCGGAGGGTCGATCTGGGTGTGGGTCGTGAACCTAGCGCTGCACCACGCCCTGTTGCGCGCGCAACGTACCGGCACCTGGTCTGCCGCACGTCCTTTGGTGCCGGCCGCTGCGCTGATCGTAGTTCCGCTCGCGGCCTCGTACATCCGCTACACCACCTACAGCAGCGATGGCCCCACTGTGGAAGTGGTGGTGGTGCAGCCCAACATCGATCCGTACGACGAGAAGTTCGGCGGCATCGATCCGCTGGTGCAATTGGACAGCATGCTGCACCTGGCCGAACAGGCAATGACCTCCGCCACTGCATTGGTGGTGATGCCCGAGACCGCGCTGCAGGAGTCCGCCACCATTGATCTGCGCGCCGATCCCGTGAAGCTGCATGGTCTGTGGGAGAACGACATCGAACAAGCCGAAAGCGTTCGTCGGATGCGCGCGTTCCAGCAACAACATCCCGGCGTTGCCCTGCTCACCGGCATGTCCTCCGCGCGCCTCTTCCGCTCCGGCGAAGAGCTGCCGCATACGGCCCGGGCCATCGAAGGCACTGGTCTGTGGTACGAAGCCTATAATGCAGCGCTCTTCCTCCCCGCCAAAGGTGAAGCAGTGTGCTACAACAAGTCGAAGCTGGTGGCAGGGGTGGAGATGATGCCCTTTGAGGCCGTGCTTGGCAAGCTCAGTGCACTGAGCGTGGACCTGGGCGGGGTGAGCGGGTCATTGGGCACACAGGATGAACGGAGCGTGCTGCGCGACAGCCTGCATGGGCTCGGCATAGCACCGGCGATCTGCTATGAATCGGTCTTCGGCGCCCATGTGGGGGAGCATGTGCGTAATGGCGCCAACCTCATCGCCATCATCACCAACGACGGTTGGTGGGGCGATTCGCCGGGACCGCGTCAACACCTCACCTTCGCCAGCCTGCGTGCCATTGAAATGCGCCGCGCCATTGCACGTTCGGCCAACACCGGCATCTCCTGTTGGGTGGATGCGCGCGGGGTGATCCATGAACGCACCGCCTGGTGGCAGCCAGCCGCGTTCCGTGCGCAGCTGCCACTGAACCCCGAGCTGACCTTCTATGCCCGCATCGGTGATCTCATCGGTCGTACGGCCTGGGCCCTGCTGCTGGTGCTTGTGGTGCGCCTGCTCGCCGCCCGCCTCCAACAACGCCGTGCCGGGCGCGCGGGATAACTTGGTGCCGTGCGCCACACCATCGAGCTCGATCCACAACTGCCGCTGTTGCCCGCCTGCCTGCGTGCAGAGGAGCACGTCCTGTTCCGCCGCGTGGCCGACCGCCAGCGCAGTGTGCTCTGTGTAGGCGAGCAGGAAGTGATGAGCGGGCCACCCGCTTCCATCGATCGGGCGGTATCCGATTGGTGCGCGGTCTCCATCGCTTATGAATGGTTGTTGCCCAATGGAGATGTCGCACCTCATTCCGCCGGCACGCCACACATCCGGTGGACGCGCCCTCGATGGGTGATCGACCGGCAGGCGGAACGGACGCTGCTCCACGTCCATCCGGATGCGGGCATCGACCCCCACGACCTTGCGCACGGCTTGTCCGCAGGCATTGAGGAAACGGCCGGCACATTGGAATGCGACTGGCAGCTCACCACGGACCGTGCGACGTACATCGCTCACGCGGAACGGCTGCTGCAGCACATCCAGCGCGGCGACATCTACGAGGTG
The DNA here is from genome assembly GCA_964476665.1 of uncultured Chryseobacterium sp. Taxonomy (GTDB): domain Bacteria; phylum Bacteroidota; class Bacteroidia; order Flavobacteriales_F; family PHOS-HE28; genus PHOS-HE28. Next base: position 14,721 of record CAYZBO010000048.1, read on the forward strand.
AACTATTGCACCGAGCGCACCGCCAACTGGCCCGACCTCGATCCCTTCGCGGCGTTCCTCCGATTGCTGCGGCGTTCCGAAGCACCCTTCGCCGCCTTCCATCGCCGCGGTGATCGCTTCGTGCTGTGCGCCAGCCCGGAGCGCTTTCTGGCGTTCGATGGGGCGCGTGTGGTGGGCGAGCCGATGAAGGGCACCCGTCCGCGCTCCACCGATGCGACCGCGGATGCGCGGTTGCGCGAGGAACTGCTGCACGACCGGAAGGAACGCAGCGAGAACATCATGGCCCTCGATGTCATGCGCCACGATCTGTCGCGCATTGCGGATACCGCCAGCGTGGTGGTGGATGAGCTGTGTGCCGTGCGCAGTTACCCGCGTGTGCATCAACTGGTGAGCACCGTATCAGCGCGCATGGCACCCGGTGTGGCAGTGGCCGACGTGGTGCGTGCGGCCTTCCCCATGGCCAGCATGACCGGTGCGCCCAAGGAACGCGCCATGGAACTGATCCGCATCGCCGAAGGTGCACCCCGTGGCGCGTTCAGCGGCACGCTCGGCTACTTTGCGCCCGATGGGACCGCCGACCTCAACGTCGTCATCCGCGCGCTGGTGTTCGATCGCAACACGGGACTGGTTTCGCTGCGCACTGGCAGCGCGCTCACTGCCCAATGCGATCCGGCCGCCGAGTGGGAGGAGTGCCAGGTGAAGGCGCGGTCCGTACTTGATGCCCTGTGCCATGCGTGAAGCGGTGCAACGCCTGCTGCGCGGCCCCTGCCAGGTGCCGGAGGGAACACCGCTGTGGGTGGCGGTGAGCGGAGGGGTGGACAGCATGGTGCTGCTGCACGTGCTGCATGCGTTGCGACATCCGCTGCATGTGCTGCATGTGGACCACGGGCTGCGCGGTGCGGCGAGCGATGCCGACCGGGCCTTGGTGGAGGCCACGGCCGCAGCGCTCGGACTGCCCTGCCACGTGGAACGGGTGAACATTGCGGCCCATCAACAGGGGACCGGCGCATCGATGCAGATGGCCGCCCGTGCCGCTCGCTACGCGGTCTTTCAACGGGCCGTGGCAGATGGACCTGAACGGCTGGCCATGGCCCACCACGCCGACGATGCCGTGGAGACCCTGTTGATGCACCTGCTCCGCGGCATGGGCAGCGACGGTTGGGGCGGTATCCCGCTGTGCCGCGGCCCCTTCCTGCGTCCGCTGCTCGATACCTCCCGCGCAGCCATTGAGGCCTATGCCCGCGCCCATCGCATCGCCTTCCGTGAGGATGCCAGCAACAACGATCCGAAGTACCTGCGCAACCGTGTGCGGCATGGGTTGATGCCGGTGCTGGAGGAGCTGCGGCCCGGTGCACGCGCGGTGTTGCGTCGCAATGCCGCGCTGGCCCGTGATCTCAACGAACTGGCCCGGCAACGTCTGGCGGAACTCGAACAGGCGGTGCGTTGCAACGCGGATGGCAGCGCTGAACTCCCCTTTTCAGTGTTGGAAGCAAGTGGTGCACCACAGCTTCTGCTGGCTCGTTTCGCTGCTCCCGCCGCCCTGCATCCGGATATGCTGGAGGCCTTGTTCCGCGCGGTGGTGGACCGACGCACGGGAGCCCGGTTCCTGGGTGACGGCCATGCCGTCCATGTGGACCGTGCGATGGTCCTCCTGGTGCCGGACGCTCCTTTGGCGAACCGAACGTACACCGTTCCGCTGCGACCACCATGGACCGTGACCGGACCGGTGGAGATGGCCGAAGTGGGGGGCGAAGCTTTGGAGCAGGTTCATCCGGCGAACGTCCTGCTGCTGGATGCCGACGCGGTGGAAGGGCTGTTGCGACTGCGACCGTGGCGGAAGGGCGATCGCATGGCTCCCTCTGGAATGAAGGGCACCAGGCTCATCAGCGATCTGCTTGTGGATGCCAAGGTGCCGTTGCACCGGAAAAGGGCCGTGCAGGTGCTGGAGGACGATCGCGGGATCATCTGGTGCTGTGGCCTCCGAAGGAGCCGATTGGCACTTCCCGCACCCCGGCCAGGTCGCCTCCTGAAGGTGACGTACGTGGTAGCATAGGGGCCGTTTTTTCAACAGCCTGTTGCGATCCGCCCTTTTTGCGTATTACCTTCATGGACCTAATTGGAACGACCATGTTGGACGTGCGAGCAACCATCATCCCCAAGGAGCAGATCCCCGCCCTGCGTTTTCCCCTGGAGCCCGTACCCATCACCATGGACCAACGGCGCAGCATCCTCCGCACACTGCAAGTGGCCACCAGGCTGGGCAATGCCGAACATGGCAAGTGCCGCATCGTGTTCCAGGACGATCAGGGCCTGAAGGCCGTGGAGACCACCATCTGGGCCTTCGATCCCGATAACATCGTGCTGAAGTACGGCACCACCATCCCCGTTTCGCGGGTGGTGAGCATTGACATTCCTTAACATCGACGCGGTCCCATAGGATCGCAAGGATGCAGGGAGGCACTTGGATCACACTGCCGGGAGGGCCTTAGTTTTGCTCTCCCGGCAGTGTCATGTTCAGCCTCCTCATCGCCCTCATCGCCATTTTCGTGCCTGCTGCAAGCCCTGTGCAGTGGAAGGTGACCGCCGTGACCGCAGCCGATGGAACGGTGCTGGTCCACTGCGATGCTTCATTGGAAGCCGGATGGCACATCTACGCCACACAATTGGCCAATGATCAAGGGCCCATTCCCACCGCGTTCCGCTTGAGCGAAGGAACCAACGCGCGCCTGATGCGGGTGGACGAACCGACCCCTGTGGAGGAATACGATCCCAACTTCGGCATGGTGGTGCGCTACCACGATGGTACACCGCGCTTCACCCTCCACACCAACGCCAAGGCCACCGCACCGGTGAGCGGCGAAGTGGAGTACATGCTCTGCAACGACAAGACCTGCCTGCCACCCACCGTTCACACGTTCACAGTGAACGCTGCGGCTGAACCCACCGACGAATGATGCTCCGCTCCCTGTTCCTGTTCCTGCTGCCGTTCCTCTCCTTCGCTGCACTGGCGCAACCGCCCGGCGGAGATATGGCCGCTCCGCAGCCGGTCACCTGGACCATCAGTTCCACCGCAGTGGGCGATGGGGTGTTCGAGGTGCGCTTCCAAGCTGCCATCCAGGAAGGTTGGAGCGTGTATTCCCAGCAGAACTACGGCGACATGGGACCCTGGCCCACCACCATCGCTGTGGACAGCCTGCCCGGTGTGGAACACCTCGGTTCGGTGGAGGAGACCGGTGCGAAGGTGATCGATGGTCATGATCCTGTGTTCGACATGCCGGTGAAGAAGTTCAAGGGCTCGGCCACCTTCACGCAACGCCTGCGGGTGAACGACCCCGCCACGCCCATCACGGGCCGCTTCGAGTACATGACCTGCGATGACGAGATGTGCCTGCCGCCGGCCACGGTCTATTTCATCCTGGGCGTGGGCACTGGCACCTACGAACTTGGGGATGTTTCCTTCGATCCGAACGATCCCAAGTTCGCGGGTATCGCCACCCGAACGGATGCGGCGGAACTGAAGATCGCCACGGTGGACCTGGAGAACCCCGTGGTACGCGACGAAGGAAGGCGCACCGAGGAGAAGAACTCCCTGCTGTGGATCTTCATGCTCGGCTTCATCGGTGGCCTGGTGGCCCTGCTCACGCCCTGCGTGTTCCCCATGATCCCGCTCACGGTGAGCTTCTTCACCAAGAGCAGCACCGACCGCGCCAGTGGCCTGAAGAACGCCCTCACCTACGGCGGCTTCATCCTGCTCATCTACCTCATCTTCAGCCTGCCGTTCCACCTGCTGGGCAGCGTGAATCCGGAGATCTTCAACGAGATCAGCACCAACCCCTGGCTGAACCTCTTCTTCTTCGTCATCTTCATCGTCTTCGCCATCTCCTTCTTCGGCTATTTCGAGATCACCCTGCCGAGCAGCTGGGTGAACAAGATGGACGCCAACGCCAGCAAGTTCGGTGGGCTCATCGGCACCTTCTTCATGGCCCTCACCCTCGCACTGGTGTCCTTCAGCTGTACCGGTCCCATCCTGGGTTCGCTGTTGGCCGGGGCGCTCACGGCCGATGGTGGTGCATGGCAGCTCACTGCGGGCATGGGCGGCTTCGGCTTCGCACTGGCCCTGCCCTTCGGCCTCTTCGCACTCTTCCCTGGATGGCTCAACAGCCTGCCCCGCAGCGGCAGCTGGCTCAACAGTGTGAAGGTGGTGCTCGGTTTCGTGGAGGTGGCGCTGGCCTTCAAGTTCCTCAGCATGGCCGATCTCGTGATGAAGTGGGGCCTGGTCCCCTACGAGCTCTTCCTCGCCATCTGGGTGATCTGTGGTATCGGCATCGTGCTCTACCTCCTGGGCAAGATCCGCTTCCCGCACGACAGTCCGGTGAACAAGCTCTCGCCCATGCGCATGGGACTGGTGGCGGCCTTCGCGCTCTTCACCATTTACATGGCCTATGGCTTCCGCTACGACGACAAGGCAAAGACCTTCGCGCCCGTAGGCCTGCTCAGCGGCATTTCGCCCTCGCCCGGTTACAGCTGGATCTACCCCACCGAATGCCCCGCCGGCCTCACCTGCTTCCACGACCTGGAGAGCGGCATGGAGGAGGCGAAGCGCACCGGCAAACCCCTGCTGGTGGACTTCACCGGTTATGGCTGCGCCAACTGCCGTAAGATGGAGGACTATGTGTGGCCGGTGCCCGAGATCAATCGCCTCATCGGTGATCAGTACGTGCTGGTGTCCCTCTATGTGGATGCGAAGAGCGAGCTGCCCAAGGAGGAACAGTTCATCTACGAGACCAGCAACGGCACCAAGAAGCCCATCCTTACGGTGGGGAACAAGTGGGCCACGCTGCAGACCGAGACGTTCAAGAGCGCCACACAGCCCCTGTACGCGCTGCTGAGCCCCGATGGCAAACTCCTCACCGATCCAGTGGGCTACACCCCGGCCGTGGAGGACTACAAGGCCTTCCTTGAGCGCGGTCTGCAAGGCATGCAGGTGCTCGGTCAGCAGGCTGCGCGCTAAGTCATCGGGCATCAGATCCCGATCTTTTTTCGGGGGCTTGCTTGTTTTTTCGTCATTCGTTTGACAACTTACCTGCCGATCGGTCGACAAATTATTCGTCGATCGTGACGGAGCGGATGGAAGCGGAGGTGGTTGGAGAAGAAGCGATCGCCGCACGGATCCATTGGATACGTGGGCAGAAGGTGATGTTGGCACGTGATCTGGCAAAGCTCTATGGTGTAGCCACCAAGCGCCTCAACGAGCAGGTCAAACGGAACATGACACGGTTCCCGGAGGACTTCATGTTCCAGCTCAACGAAACGGAGTGGTCCAACTTGAGGTCGCAGATCGCGACCTCAAGATCATGGGGAGGGGCAAGGGTGCCGCCATTCGCGTTCACCGAGCATGGGGTGCTTATGCTCTCCAGTGTGTTGAACAGTGAGCGGGCGATAGCGGTGAACATTCGTATCGTGCGCGTTTTTGTTCGACTGACCCGGCTGCTCCAGAACGACCTTGAGTTGCAGCTTCGGGTGGAGCGCATGGAAGGTCGCCAGGAGCGGACCGAGGGCGTCGTGAGTGAGCTTTTCGAAGCGGTGAAGCATCTGCTGGACCGCCCGACCGGAGATCGGCTGCGCATCGGCTATCGGGGCGGCGACCCGCTTTGATGCATCTTTGGGACAATGAGCACCGACGCACGCATCCGTTCGCATTTCTCCGAGGCCGCCGAGGTCCTGGAACGCTTCCTCGCCGACCCGGCCAACATCGCCGCCGTGGAACAGGCCGCCGCCTTCATGAGCTACTGCCTCAAACAGGGCGCCAAGGTCATCAGCTGTGGCAATGGCGGCAGCATGTGCGATGCCATGCACTTCGCCGAGGAACTCACCGGCCGCTACCGCGACGACCGCCCGCCCATCGCCGCACTGAGCATCAGCGATCCCAGCCACCTCACCTGCGTGGGTAATGACCACGGCTTCGAGCAGGTGTTCGCGCGCTTCGTGCAGGCGCATGGTCGTGAGGGGGATGTGCTCCTCGCCATCAGCACCAGCGGCAACAGCCCCAATGTGCTCCGTGCCGCAGAGGTGGCCCGCGCGAAGAACATGCACGTCATCGGCCTCACCGGCAAGGATGGCGGCAAGCTCGCCGACCTGTGTACGGTGGAAGTGCGTGTGCCCCACAACGGCTACGCCGACCGCATCCAGGAGGTCCACATCAAGGTCATCCACGCGTTCATCGATCATATCGAACGCGATCTCGCAGAACCACCACGCAAGGAACGGTACTGATATGCTCGTCAAGGTCTACGGAGCCGCCGTCTTCGGCATCAACGCCACCATCGTCACCGCCGAGGTGAACGTGGAGCCCGGCGCGTACTTCTACCTCGTGGGGCTGCCCGACAGCGCCGTGAAGGAGAGTCAGCAGCGCATGGATGCCGCGCTCCGTAACAATGGCCTCTACGCGCCGCGCGGTAAGGGCGTCACCATCAACCTGGCACCGGCCGATATCCGCAAGGAAGGCACCGCGTACGACCTGCCGCTGGCCGTGGGATTGCTGGCCGCCACCGACCAAGTGCCCGCCGACATGCTGGAGCGCTACCTGGTGATGGGCGAGCTCTCCCTCGACGGTGGTGTGCGGCCCATCAAAGGCGCGCTGCCCATCGCCATCGAAGCGAAGAAGGCCGGCTTCGAAGGGGTGATCCTGCCTGCGGCCAATGCCCGCGAAGCGGCGATCGTTCACGGCCTCACCATCTATGGCGTGGAACATCTGCGCGAGGTGGTGGACCTGCTCAAGGGCCGGTCCAGCGTGCAGCCCACCGTGGTGGACATCGAGGCCGAGTTCGCCAACAGCAGCCAGAGCTATCCGGTGGACATCGCCGATGTGAAAGGCCAGGAGAACATCAAGCGGGCCTTCGAGATCGCTGCGGCCGGCGGCCACAACATCATCCTCATCGGTCCGCCGGGCGCCGGCAAGACCATGTTGGCCAAGCGCCTGCCCACCATCCTGCCGCCCTTGCACATCGACGAGGCCTTGGAGACCACCAAGATCCACAGCGTGGCCGGCAAGCTGCGCAAGGAGGACAGCCTGCTGAGCGTGCGCCCCTACCGCAGCCCGCACCACACCATCAGTGATGTGGCCCTCGTTGGTGGCGGCAGCTTCCCGCAACCGGGCGAGATCAGCCTGGCCCACAATGGCGTGCTCTTCCTCGATGAGCTGCCCGAGTTCAAGCGGCAGGTGCTGGAGGTGCTGCGCCAACCGTTGGAGGACCGCGTGGTCACCATCAGTCGGGCGCGCTTCACGGTGGAGTATCCGGCCAGCTTCATGCTCGTGGCCGCCATGAACCCCTGTCCGTGCGGCTACTACAACCACCCGGAGAAGGAGTGTGTCTGTGCGCCGGGCGTGGTGCAGAAGTACCTCAACAAGGTGAGCGGCCCGCTCTTGGACCGCATCGACATCCACATCGAAGTGACCCCCGTGCCCTTCAGCGAGCTCAGCGCCGAACGGCAGAGCGAACGCAGCGCCGACATGCGCGAACGGGTGATCGCCGCACGTGCCGTGCAACAGCAGCGCTACACCGGCAGGAAGATCCACTGCAACGCCCAGATGGGCAGCAAGGACCTGCGTGAGATCTGCCGCATCGATGCCGCCGGCAAGGCGCTGCTGGAGAAGGCCATGGAACGCCTCGGCCTCAGTGCCCGCGCCTACGACCGCATCCTGAAGGTGGCGCGCACCATCGCCGACCTCGCCAACAGCCCGGACATCCGCACCGAGCACCTGGCAGAGGCCATCCAATACCGAAGCTTGGACCGGGAGGGGTGGGCGGGGTAGGTTGTGGAGTGGAAGCCCTGCATTAGCTTGGTGGAATGAACGGTCTACTGGCGTCGGCCACCATGGCCCACCACCATAGCGAACTGACGCAGAACGCCCACCTGCTGATGGACTACTACCGCAGCGATACGCTGGAGCATGTGGACAGCCTGCGTTGGGCGTGGCAGCAGATCCGCACCCCGGCTGCGCGCTATGCTGAGGCCATGACCTACCTGCAACAGGACAACTTTGGTGCAGCGCGGAATGTGATCTTGGACATGATCGACGAGCACGAGCTGCGCGACAAACAGGAGGACGAGCGCTTCCGCATGCTTGGGCTGATGGACATTTTAGAACCTGTGCGCGTGGGAGGGCGGGAATATGCCAGCATGACCGCCGAAGAGCAGGTGGCGCTACAAACCTTGGTCGGCGAGCATCGCGACCGGGCCGCCACCTGGGCCCAGAACCTGCTGTGCTTCCACTTCAATAAGTGCCGTGCCCCGTTGAGCGGTGGAGCGTTGGGAGGGCCCAAGTCGCGCCGCGTGAAAGCAGTGGATGAACCTGCCGCCCCGCTGGCAGCCACCTTACGGATGTACCCGAACCCTGCCAGCGCTTATGTAGTGTTCGAAGTGGCCCTGTTGGACGTACCGAAGAACGGGCGCATCCGGGTGCTGGACATCGCCGGGCGCGAGCTGGAACAACTGGTGGTGAGCAGCCAGGAACAGCAGCTGGCGC
>CAYZBO010000049.1:0-23027 GCA_964476665.1 uncultured Chryseobacterium sp.
TCGATCACGGTGTAGCGCGGGTCCACCTGGCTCAGCTCCAGGTAGGGCGCGTTGCTGTCGTTCCAGTTGTGCCAGTAGCCCACCAGGTCATGGCCTTGGGCGTGGAGGCTGATGGTCAGGCTGAACGCGGACAGGAGGGTGAAGGGACGCATGCGCATGGTGATCGGGTTGGCTCGAAGATTAGGGCTCATGGATGAATGGAGGGGGCTGGGATCGTCGATCCTTGGGCGGCTGATCAGGTTCCACTTCAGGTGGACCAGGCCTCTGAAGGTCCAGCTCATCAAACTGCAGTTCATGAGATCCCTGAAGTGGAACTTTAGAGAACTCAGAACCGCCCGAAGGCTTATTCGAGCTCCTACTTCTCCGCCAGCTCCATCGCTTTCGCGCCAGGAGCAAGGCTTCGTGGGGGCCTTCGACCGCATCTGCGGCTCGGAAAGCTGGCAGCGGATCGCTCAGGCGAGCACCTTCGAGGCCGGCCGCAGCAGGAAGTCCTCCAGTGGGATGCCCCCTTCGCCGATCAGCAGGCTGCGGGCGGGATCGAAGGCCGCGTGGAACGTTGTGAGCCCGGAATGGCCGTTGCGCAGGCGCCCGCTTTTCACTTCGATGGCCGTGATGCGACCGGCGCGCTCCACGACGAAGTCCACCTCCCGATCGCCATCGCGCCAGTAGGAGAGCTGGTAGCCTTCGTTGCGGGCGCCGTGCAACAGATGAGCTCCCACCGCACTCTCCACGATGCGGCCCCACAGAGCGCCGTCCTTTCGGGCCTGGGCCAGCGTGATACCCAGTGGAGCGGTCAGGAGCGCGGTGTCGTGCACGATCCACTTCGGCGTGCTGGCGCGCTGGCGCACCCGTTGGCTGGCATACTTCTGCAACGGTGTCAGCAAGCCCACCGCGCTCAGCAATTCCCCGTAGTGGCTCAGTGTGGTGGTGTTGCCGGCGTCCTGAAGCTGGCCCATGAGCTTGGTGAAGCTCAGCTCCTGGCCGCTGTAGTGGCAGCCCAGCTCAAAGAGCCTGCGCAACAGGGCGGGCTTGTCCACGCGCGTCATCTGCAACACATCGCGGGCGATGGTGGTCTCGATGAGGGAGTCCTTGACGTAAGCGCGCCAGCGGGACGGCTCACGCACCAGCCGCGCCGCACCGGGGTATCCGCCATGGAACAGGTAGCGGTCCAGGTCCCAGCCGAACACGGTCCGCATCTCCGCATACGACCATTGCTGCAAGCGCAACAGCTCGAAACGCCCGGCCAGGCTCTCGGTCAGTCCCTGCTGCATCAGCAGGGGAGAGGATCCCAGCATCACCACCTTCAGGCGGATGCCGGAGCGGGTATCCGCATCCCACAAGGCTTTCACATGCTCGCTCCAGCGCGGGACCTTCTGCACCTCGTCCACCACGAGCAAGGCCCCTTTGCGCTTGTCCTGCGTGGCCAGCATTCGTGCACGCTCCCATTGGATGGTGAGCCAGGAGGGGTGGTGCGCATCCGGCCCGTCCGCGCTGACACTGTGCAGCGCTACGCCGAGACGCGCAGTGACCTGTGCCACCAAGGTGCTTTTCCCCACCTGGCGCGGCCCGGCCAGCACCTGGATGTGCCGGCGGGGGGCCTTCAGACGCGCAAGGAGCTGCGCACCGGCCGGTCGTTCATGTTCCATTGAGCAAAATTACTCAATGCACTGAGTAAAACTATTCAACCTTCCATCGAGCGCCAACTCCACGATCGGATCACGGTGGCTGCGTCATCACGCCTTCTCCAACCGCTCCGTCATCTTCCTGATCCGGTCCTCCAACTGCTCGCTCGTGAGCTTCTCGCGAAGCCGGTCCACGAGGATGGGGAAGGCGAAGGGCGTGAAGCGCCCCGGGTCCTTCAGCACGATGCGCTGGCGGCCGATGCGCTCCAGGGACATCATGTTGGGGGCCGTTGCACCCACGCCATGGCCAAGGAGTTTCGTACTGCGCATTAACTTGCCGTCATGAGCGATCAGGAGATCGAGCACCTATACCTGCAGCACCGCCCTCGGTTCATCAGTTGGGCAGGTCGTTGTTTCAGACTTGGTGCTCAGGATGCCCTCGACCTCTACCAAGATGCGATCGTCGTTTTCGTGCGGAATGTGCGCGTCGGAAGGTTGGACCTTGCGGCTTGTACACCGCCCACCTACCTCTTCGCCATCGGCCGGAACCTGGCATTGAAACGCCTTCGCGATGGCAAACGGACATTGGCGCCGGATGAGTTGGATGATGAGCTATTGAGCGTTCCGGCCGACCTCGATGAACTGATGCGTGAAGAACACCATCAATACCTGGTCCGGATCGGGATGGCCCGGCTTTCCGACCGGGAAAGGGAGATCATTCGGCTGTACTACTTCGAGGAACGGTCCATGGCGGAGATCGCTTCGCTGATGGGCTATAAGAATGCCGATGTGGCCAAGAAGATGAAGCACGTCAGCTTCCAAAAGTTGGCGGAGTTCATCGGTATGGCCGAGTTTCCCCAATTCGCATAGCATGAGCGGTGAGGGCGATGGTTGGGATCTGTTGGAGGCCTATCACGAAGGCCGCCTGAGCGACGCGGAACGCGTGACGCTTGAAGAACGGCTGCGAACGGATACCGCTTTGGCGGAGCGGTTGGCTAATTACCGGGACACCCGTAGGGCGATCGAGCAGGGTTTCGCTGATGAGCAGGTGCGCGCCATGCTCAAGGGCGTTGAACAGCGAGGTGTAGAGGATGGGCATCGCATCGACCATGAAGTGCGTAGCCTGCTGTTGGAAGTGGAGCGCCGAGAGGCCGGACGGTTGCGCCGATCGCATCGCCTGCGCTGGTCCATTGCGGCAGCGGTCATCGGGGTGCTTGCCGTGGGCGCTTGGTGGCTGCTGCGCCCCAAGGAGCTGCCCCGTCTCGCAGCCGAGTTCGGCGTTCAGGAAGCGCCGCTGCCGGTATTCATGTCGGCTGAACGTTCGTCACGCGTGGTCCTCGACGAAGCCATGCAAGCCTACGACATGGGCCACGATGCCGAGGCACTGGAACTCCTCGCCGACCTTCCCGCGTCGGATACGGTCCTGTTCTACACTGCTCTGGTGCACATGCGGACCGGGCAGGGCGCGGCAGCAGAGTTGGATGCCATCATCGCCCGCCCCGGCTCTCCCTACCACGCCAAAGCCCTGTATCACCGCATGATCCTGGCCATGCGCAACAACGACGCCGCGCTGGCCGAGAGACTTTGGCGCATCCAACTGGCGCTACCCAGGCACCCGTACCACGACCGCTTGGAGGAATTGGCTGCGGAGACCGGATGGAAGCCGTGACCACTTCCCAGCGTCCCATCCTACGTCCGCTGCTGGTCCTTTCGCTGGGCTTGCTCCTTTCCGGGGCCTTCGCACAGGTTCCGTTGATCGACAGATTGGAGCGCGCCTTTGCCGATGGGGCCACCGACAGCGTGTTGCATCAGTTGGAGCGGGTGCTGCGCGACCCTTCCGGTCCGGCCAGTCTGCGGTTCGATGCCTGGATGCTCCAAGCCGAATGCTGGCTCCAACGCATGAACCTGGAGCGGTTCAAGGTCGCCACCGATAGCGCGGCCACCCTCATCCCAGGCAATGATGCGCAGCGTAGGGCGCGAGTAGAAGTGAACCGTTGCCGCCACGCGGCCTACTTCACACAGACCGCGCGTTCACACAAGCATGGAACCGCAGCGCTGGCCCTTTTTCGCCGGGCGCCGGACCGCGCTTCCTGGAAGTACGCGCACCTCATCTACCAAGCGCAAGGCACGGTCTACCGCAACTGGCCGCGTGGGGAGGATTCCGCCATGGCCTACTTCGATACCGCACAGATCTTGCTCGCCCGTCGGCCGGAGCTGTTGCCCTTCTGGAGGGCCCTTCTGCACAAGGCGGTCTCCAATGCGGCCATGGACCGCATGCGCCCCGGACAACCGGAGCGGGAGCGATTTGCCGCGCTCTGTGACCGGGAACAACGCACCGCGCTCGCCATCCTGCAGAAGCACCATCCGGGGCAAGTGGCGGAGATCGGGATGCTCCAGAACCTGCGCGGCCTGTATCACATTTATGCGGACCGGCCGGACAGTGCCTGGCTTTGGCTCAGGCGTAGCGAGGAGTTGATGATGGCATCCGGCACCCAAGATGCTCACTTGGCCATTTGGTTCAGCAGCCTGAGGTGGCAGACCTTCCTGCTCGACCGCCCGGAGCATTGGTCGGATATACCGCTACTTAAACAGCATCTGGCCAAGCTACAACAGGCCCAAGGGCGCTTCACCGCCTTTGCAGCGGCGCGGACACAGGCGAAAGGGCTGTTCTTCCAGGACACCTACTGGTACTCTCCCTTCGCGAGCACGGTCACGCTCTGTGCGCGGTTGTGGGAACTCACCAGGGATACCGCCTACGTGGACATCGCGCTTTGGATGGTCGAGAAGACACGCCGTGATGCGTGGAACATCGCCCAGGACCTTAGGGGGCGGCCTGATCTGCGACTGGGCGATCCGCCGCCGCAGATGCTGCAAGCCGTGAGGCGCATGCTACACGACCGCGAAGCCGTTCTGCTCTGCGTGCAGGACAGCCGGGCCGGTTATCGGTCCTTCTCCACGGTATTGGTGGTTACGCGCGACTCGGTTTCATTCCGGTTCCTGGAACGCGGATTCGAGCCGACCACAGGTTCGGAGATCAGCTCGCGTGATATGGTCGTTTTCAGGCGCACCTATCACGGCCTGTACCGCCAGCTGTATACGCCGATCGCGCAGTTGTTGCAGGATGTGGACCGCGTGCGCGTATTTCCCAGCGGAGCCATGGCCTACATCGCCTTCGATGCCTTGCTCGCCGATACGATAGGCCCTGACATTTCCTCCTGGCACCCGCTGTTGGAGCGACACGCCTTCAGCTATCCCCTGATGCTGCTTCCTATGGAGAGTAGGGATGTTCCCAACACCGGCAGAGAGTACTATCTGGCACCAGCACCCGGCCCCGGTTCGCTCACGGACCTGAAACGGGTGCGCGCGGCCATGCGCCGATGGGGTGGGGACGCCACTGTGGACAGCAGCGGCGCATGGAGCCGGATGGTCGGGTCGATCCCTAATGCCGGTGTGCTTTATCTGAGCGGCCATGGCGCTGGGATCAGCGGCCTCGACCAAGAGCCTCGGCACTATTTCGGTACCGACACGGCCGGAAGCAGTGCGTACATGCAGCCCAGCGACCTTCTGCCGCTGGATCTGCAGGCCCCGTTGGTGGTGCACCTCGCTTGTGCGAGCGGCTTCTTCGAGCCGGACCGCAACGCTGGACCCATCTCCTTCGCCCGCGCCTTCCTCTTTGCCGGGGCACGCAGCGTGCTCAGCACAGCCGTGCCCACCGACGAGGGCGCCACCATACGCCTCGTGGACCTGTTCCGTGCCGAACTGGCTGCCGGCCACCCATCGGACATCGCCCTACAGCGTGCCAAGCTCGCTTATCTGGAGCAGAGCGAGCATGACGAGGGCCAGTTGCCCATGCACTGGGCCGGCTGGCAGATCCACGGGGAAGGCATGACCGTGGAAGCCCCGCGCCTCTGGTGGCCGTGGCTGTTGGCTGTGGTGCTGATCATGGGAATGGTTGTGCTGTGGGGATGGGGGAGGAGATCCCCCAAGAGCAGGTGAACTCTCCCGAAGCGCTCAGAAAGGAAAGGCAGTGCATCAGATCGGCCCGCACCGTGTTGCGTACTGACGCGCCGTATCCATGCACGGCCCTGGACCACCGTAGTGTGAGGCCAGGCGGCCAAGGATCATTTACCGCCGTGATCCCCTAACATCGTGCTGCTGAACGTATTTCTCATCGACTACCGGAAGAACATCACGATTGAGCCGGGTAAACGGAGCGGTAAGCCGTGCATCAGGGGAATGCGGATCACCGTGGCCGATGTGCTCGGCTACCTGGCCTCCGGGATGACCATACCCCAGATATTGGAGGACTTCGATGAACTGGCCGAGGAGGACATCCGCGCCTGCTTGGCGTATGCTGCGGACCGCGAGCGCTACACTACCATCGTCTCCTCGGCGGCATGAAGCTGCTGATCGACGAGAACCTGTTCGACAAACTCGTCGCACGCCTGTCGGATCAATACCCAGGTTCGGGGTATGTGAAGCAGTTGAGGCTCCACGCCTCGACCGATATTGACATTTGGGAATGAGCGCGCTCTCTAGGGTTCAGCATCCTTACCGAGGATGACGATTTCGTGGAGATCAGCACATTGAAAGGCCATCCACCCAAGGTCATCCACCTGGCCATGGGCAATCGCACCACCACCCAGCGGCTGGCCATCATCCATTCGCACACAAAGGATATCGCCCTCTTCGAGGCGGACGACCAGACCGGTCTGCTAGTGATCAACTGACCGTGGAGGTCTCCAAAACCCTTGGTTTCGGTGGTTGCTGGCCGCGGTGCTGCTGGGTGGGCTGGTGGTGGTGTGGGGGTGGCGGTGGCGGTGAGCGCGGCCCTGCGGCCCTTCTCCATTCGCGCCCCGGGAGGCCGGCGCTCCAGGTTGAAAAGCGGTACCATAGGTAACGATATTCATGCTCTGGCAGAATGTCTTATCCCTTATGGTCGCAAGGTCCGGTGCCCAAACGCCTTCTCCTTCGCCCGTGCATTCCTATTCGCCGGGGTGCGCAGCGTGCTCAGCACCACCATGCCCACCGGCGAGGGCGCCGCCATCCGCCTGGTGGACCTGTACCGCGAGGAGCTGGTGGCCGGCCACCCCGCCGATGGGGCTCTGCAACGAGGCAAGCTCGCTTACCTGGAGCAGAGCGATGATTACGAGGACAAGTTGCCCATTCACTGGGCTGGCTGGCAGAACCACGGGGCAGGCGTGTCCGTGGAACCTTACAGTTGAGTGGGCGAAGCGGGGGCGTTCAAGGGTTGGCCGGCGTTTCAGTATTTTCCCAGCATGTCGCGCAGCCCCGGGTACCGCCGGTGATGCGTGCCCGGGATGTAGCGATAGAGGTCCACCGCGATGCCGATGGAGGTGAACGCACCGCTGAGCAGGGCGTAATTGAACACTTGGTTGTAGCGAAAGCCGGTGGAGAGCTCCACAGGCCCCAGGTTCAGGCAGAGGTCCACCTTGCCCAGGAGCATGAACTGGCTCTCCTCGTTCTGTTCGGGGTACGGCACGTTCATGCCGAAGCTGCCCGTGCCACGCAGGTGGAGCACCTCTGGTAGCAGGGGCAGGCGGTACGTGGCGCCCAGCCGCGGTGCCAAGCTGCGGTAGGTAAGTGAATCGCCAGCGTAGACCTGTAGGAAGTCCATGCCCACGAGCAGGCCAACGCCGTCCAGCAGGCTTTCCTCGAAGTAATCCAAGGCATGCCCCTGCACCTGTTCGGCGGGTGGTTCTTCCGCGCTGCCCGGTGTGCCCTGTTGGAAGTTGCCGTAGCCCACCCCGCCGCGCACCAGGGGGAAACTGGCGGGCACCAGGTGCTGTCCCTCGCGGATGGCATAGCGCCCGCTGATGACCTGCGCGCGGGCACGCCCGTCCACCTCATCGGCCAGCACCACGATGCGCCCGGCCGTGCGCTGCCCGGGCACGCGCGATGCCGCATGGGTGGTGCGCACCACCGCGTAGCGCTGCCAGGCTTGCAGTTGCTGCTGGCGCCCCGGTGCCACGTACAGGTGAGGCCCGCGCTTGGCCAGTACCTGGGGCTCCTCCGGCGCGCGAGCCTTGCGTAGTGGTGCTGCATCGGTATTAGGCAGCTGCCGAACGGTGCCGGACACGGAGCACAGCCATGCACGCGGACTCGAGGGGTCGCGCTGGAACGTGAAGTCACCCGCGCGCGACCAGCTAACGTGGTATTGCTCCAGCACTTGGTTCAGGTAGCTTTCCGAGAACGATCGGTAACCGCCATTGCGCTCCTCGCGCACCCGCAGCTCCGTCACCACCGAGATGTCCACGGCAGCAACGCGCTCCACGGCATCCTGCACCGCTTTACGCTTCAGCTTTTCCCGGGCCTCCTGATTGCGGTGGTGGTGGATGTCGCGCCGGTTGCCCACGTCCATGATGGCCGTGCCGGTGGTGGGCATGGCGGTGCCCTGCGCGGCCAGCCGCCAGCACAGGGCGCAGCACAGCAGCAGGCCTGCGGCCCGCAGGGCGTGCGTGCCATTCATCCGCCGCTCATACCGACCATTCATGGAACTTCTTCCGGAAGAGGACCGGGCGCCTGATGCGTTCCACCACCAGGCGGGTGCCGCCCGATCCCACGATGGTGATGGTGCCGTAGCCGAGTATCCGCCCCAGCAGGCCCTGGTCCACGTGCACGCTTTCGATCTTCGAGTGGTTCACCTCGAAGGTGCGGATGGTGATCAGGCCCGTCTTGATCATCACCCGTTCATTGGTGATGGCGAACTCATCCGCCAGCACATCGATCAAGGGGGCCAGGAACAGGGTGAACACGGCACGCCAGCTCACGAAGGTGACCCAGTGGTACGTGGTCTCGTGTACCACGCGTTCGTCCTTCACCAGGTTGCGGTCCACGTAGCGTCCCATCACCGTGTGGTTGTTACGGCACGGCAGGGCGGCACGGCCACACATTGCGCCGCTGTGTACCGGTGCTCCAGTGTCCTGCCGGTGTGCATGCTACTTCAGGGTGTCCCCCACGTTGTATTTGTCGCAGGTGTCATCGAACATCTCCTCGCGGCCATAGCCTTCGTAGGTGTACAGGCACTTGCCCGGCAGCATGGACTGCTGCTTCTTCACGATGATGGGGGGGGCATCGCGGTAGGTGCGGCCGGTGCAGGCCTGCAACATGGGCAGGAGCAAGGCCATTCCGCATAGGGTGCGTATGGTCCGGCGCCAGGAGGCCTGCAGGGCGGGGCGCTTGCCCCTGTGTTCGTCTTGCATGGTGGCTGGTTTCATTCCTGTTCCGGTATGGCTTGGTGGCCCAGCACCGCCCCGGTGAGGCCGCAGAGCAGCACACCGGTAAGGCAGCCTCCATAGCCACAGGAGGTGTTCACGTTGATGGAACCCGGCCGCAGGTCCAGTTCCTTTACCGGCAGGTGGCCGTGCACGAATCGCTTTCCCGGCCAGGCAGGCGCGTAGCTGTAGTTCCAGATGAGTTCTTCAGGCGCCTTGGCATGGAGGTCCTCCTGCGTGTCGCGCAGGATGGCGTGACAGAAAACGAAGTGCTCGGTCTCGTGGAAGTGCCCGGTGGCATTGAGGAAGGCTACCATGGCTTCCTGCTCTGCTGCGTCAGCCTCCTGCCACTCGGCATAGGAGCGGGCCGCCTGCTTGTAGTCATACTGGCCGCCCGGGCCGCTGCCCAGGTCCTCCACACGGGCACGCCCTTCGATCAAATCCAGCAGCATCTGGTCGTGGTTGCCGCGCAGGAAGATCCAGTCCGGGTAACGCTCCCGGGCCTCCATCAGCACGCGAAGGGTTCGCACGGCCGATGGGCCCCGGTCCACATAGTCGCCGAGGAAGATGGCCCGTGCCTGGCTTTCGGCCGCCAGGGTCACGGCCTTGGTGGCGGCCCCATGGCATCCGTGGATGTCTCCGAACGCAATGAACTTCATGGTGCAGGGGGGTGTGGGGTGTTGGAAACGAACCGGACATGGGAAGTGAAGCGCTTCAGCGCGGTGCCGTCCGTTCCGGTGCGGAAGTCGAAGTACCAGGCCACCGTATCGTTGAACGCGCTTCCTGACCAGTACACAGCGGGCTGGAAGTTGCCCAGGCCCAGGGCGTGCAGCTGGTGGTACAAGCCTTCCAGCTCGTCAATACTGGGCAGCCGGTGATGGGCCGGGGGGCGCACGGACTCCCAGGCCGAGGGGGGCGCATCCTGCGCGGCCACGCCCAGTGGTGTGCCGTTGTGGGTGATGAGGAGGTGGGCTTCCATGTGCCGGCTCGGGCTTTGCGGGTTCAACCGGTAACGCGGGTATTGCGCTGCTCCAGCATCCACAGGTAGAGGTCCTGTTCGGCGTAGGCCAGGCTCCAGGCATCGTGGTCGGCCTTGACGTATAGGGTCATGCGCAGGTCGGGGGCCTCCTCGGCGGCCAGTGCCTGGGCCATGCGCAGGCTCAGTGCGGGGTCCACCAGGGTATCGCGCAGGCCGTGGAACAGCCAGGTGGGGATGTGCTTGATGCGGACGGCACGCTGCGTGCAGCCGCCGTGGCATACGGAGGCGGCCGCGGCGAACACATCGGGGTAGCGGACCAGGGTCTCCCACATGCCGTAGGCGCCCATGCTCATGCCGGTGATGTACATGCGGCGGCGGTCCACGGGCTGCTCCTGCACCACCTGATCCAGCAGGGCCATTACCGCGTGGGGCTCCCACAGGGGCACATCAGCCGGGCATTGCGGCGCCAGCACCAGCATGGGGATGTGGGGGCAATAGGCGGGCGGCCAGTGCTGGCGCACCAGCTCCAGGTCGTTGCCGCACTGCCCCGAGCCGTGCAGGTACAACAGCAGGGGCATGCCTTCCGGCGGCGCATCGCCATCCCGGTACAGCAGGTACTTCCAGCGCCGGGCGGGCGCGGCCTGCACCGTGGCCGTGCCTTTGCGCACCCTCATGAGGCGAACTCCTTTTTGATCCAGCTGGCGAAGAGCTCGGCGCTGTTCACCGCGTGGCGGTCCGAGGACTCCCCGGGATTCACCTCCACCACGAACTGCGGCGTGGCATCGATGGTGTAGTATCGGCTGCCCAACTTGTTCAGCCTGCGGGCCGCCTCCTTCACCACCTCGGGCACCCTGTTGTGGCGGTGGTAGATGTTGCCGTTGAGCACCCAGTAGCGCTCCTCCTCCTCGATCACCTCCTTCTCCACGAACTGGCGGATGGCAAAGGGGCCCTCGATCTGCATCTCCGCATAAAGCCGCTTCATTTCTTCGAAAGCGGTAAGGGGCCAGACGGACTTCCCTTCCTCGATGTGCTCCAGAGCCTTCACATCCTTTTTGATGAAAGCTTTCTTCCAGCCTCGTTTCTCGATCTCCACGATCACCTCGCGATCCAGCGCATCGGTGAAAAAGGTGGGGATGCTGAGGTCGTGGATAAGCGGAAGGTAGCTTGACATCTTCAGGTATTGCACCATTTGCGCGTAGCCGTTGATGTAGCGCACATCCTGCTCATAGGCTGCTTTCACGCGATCATTTCCTCCCCTGAACATGAGCAGGCCGCTCTCTCCGAGAGGTGTTGTATGCACAGCGATGCCCATTCTGCGCATGGTTAGGGCTTCCTCCTTCCAGCGCCAATGGAAGTCATTCGGGTCTTCCTCTGAGGCGCAATAGGTCATTTGGAAATTCATCGCCTTCGGTTCAAAGGTTGTCGGGAACAACAAAGCCCAGATCGATCAACCGCTGGACCGGTTTGAGCTGATCGACAGTGCTCGGGTGAAGGAACGGCTCAACGGAACCGTTCAGCTTTACGCAGGAAACCAGGCTTCGCCATTCATCCGCCTGAAATCTGCAGATGCGTGGGCCTGGGAATCCGAACTCCACCAAGGCGCGTTCCTCCTGCCATAGCGCGATCCTCCAGAAGCCCCGGTACACCATGTTCTTCTCAGCACGGGGGGGCGTTGGGAAGGTGGTGTAAAGCCCTTGTATGGCCTGCATGAAATGCGCATCGGAGAACCAGCGGCCATCGGGCGGAAAGCCCGTGCCGTCCACATAAAGGCCATCTGGTATGGGTGCGGACCGCTGCCGTTCGGCATGGGCGAAGGACGGGGGCCCCAATTCCACCAAGCGGTCCCAACGGTCCTTGGAACGCCAGCCACCCGTTGGCGCCGGGCTAACGGGCTGTTTCAGAAGCTGCTCAACGGCATGGCGCAGCGATGCGCGAGCGCTGTTCTGGTCACACTCCGCGCGTACCAGTGCTGCATCCGCCTGTGCGGATGCGCGGCGTTCCGCAGGGCTCCGCTCGGCTATTCCTGCAATGCGATCTCGCAACGCCCTCAAGCTGAATCGCACCCCGGCAAGCGAGGGGTAGGTCG
Source organism: uncultured Chryseobacterium sp. (assembly GCA_964476665.1). Classification (GTDB taxonomy): domain Bacteria; phylum Bacteroidota; class Bacteroidia; order Flavobacteriales_F; family PHOS-HE28; genus PHOS-HE28. The sequence goes on from CAYZBO010000049.1 coordinate 11,923, forward strand.
CCAAGGCTCCGCCGCTGGTGGCATCCAACTGGCCCAGTCCGCAGAGGTCGGTGACCACGGCGGGCAGGCCGCACAGGATGGCTTCGCGCGGAGCCAGCCCGAAGTTCTCATCCTCGTGGAAGGAGGCGTATACGAAACAATCCGCCTCTTGGTACACTTGGGCCAGGGCTGCACGCGGTCTTGCCGCTTCCACATGCACGGGCAGATGGGGGCTCCGCTCAAGCACTTCACGGGCGAAGAAGCTTGGGAACGTCGCATGGGTGGCATTACTGTGGTAGAGGAAGAAGTCCGGTTCGTAGGACCCCACCAAGGTGAGGGAAGCCCCGGAAATGGGCCATAAGTTGAGGGCGCGCACCGTTTGTGTAAGGCCTTTGTTGGCAATGAAGCGGCCGCTATACAGCAGCTTGAACCCGCCTCTGGCTGAACGCTGACACTGTTCCGGAAGGTGGAAGAGGGATGTGTCCATCCCCGGTGTCAGAACACCCAGTTCGGGGCATGCACGGCCCAAGCCCTGCTGCAATTGCTGCATCTGCCGCTGACTGGTCACCATGTTGGTCGTGCCTGGGCGGAATTCCCATCCATTCAGGAAACCTCCAGGCACCATCAGCCCACCGAGGCTATGACGCAAGAGCCGACATGGTGTGTGTTCAGGTGGCTCGCCATGAACCGCGGCGTACAACGTGTCCGGAGCTGCGCAGAATTGTTTCAGTTCTTCCGGAGGGCTTGTATCGTCCACCTGCTTCAGCTCACCCAGTTCACCGAGCAAGCCAAAGAACTGCTGCTTCAGGGTGTTCACCGAGGTGGAGGCGGATAATTGGAACGGTCCATCTGCCGCGGCCTGTTCCAAAGCGAAGTCCGATCGATGCACCAGGAACCTCATTTCGCGGTCGTCTTGAAATGATCGTCCATGATGCAGAACCAAAGCGCCATGGCGGTGCGTGCTTCGATGGCCTGGTACATCTCCTTTTTCGCGTGCAGCAGGTCCTGCGCCAGCAAGCGGTCGGTGGCTTCAGCCGCGAAATAGGGGTGACCAGTGAGCGCGTACGCGCGTGCGAACCGGTCCGGCAGACCGGGGAGCGCCTGCTGCAGGCCGTCCATATAGAGTCCCCAGAAGTCGGCGCAGTAGGCATAGTCCACCAATTCGCGGGGCAGCACGTGGCGAAAGAAGTGTCGGGCCCACCATTTGGGGTTGTCCTCGGCCTGGCCTTGCCGCAGGCTGAAGACGACATCCATGATGCCCGTGTCGGCATAGAAGTGCTCCAGTCGCACCCCCTGTGGTGCATAGACCATATCGGCAAGCCAGTCATCCCCGAAGACCTGGGGCAACCAGGTACACTGGGCCGGATCGTGCGGAATGGGTTCGGCGAAGAGGTTGTCCCCGCCCTGGCCGGTGAGCAGCACGTGGATGCCCAAGGTGGTGCAGGCCTGGGCCATGGCGGCATCGGCCGCATGGTTCAGCATCAGCAGGTCAGGCTCCTGGCAAGGTGGCACGGCGCTCAGGCCGCTCATGGGCAGGTGGTCCTCGTAGTCGATCAGAACTGCTTTTTCGGCCATTTCCATGAGCACATGCTGCACGTGCCGTTCGGTGCGGAACTCATAGCGGTGACTGGTCATGCCCACCAGGTGGAAGGGAATGCCGAGGCGATGCAGCAACCCGATGATGATGCTGGAATCCAGCCCCCCGCTCAGCTGTACGCCGATCCGCATCCCCTCGAAGCGGGCGAAATAGCGCTCCGCCCGCCCCATGAGTTCCCTCCAGGAGGCGACGCAGGGTACTGGGGTGTGGTTTGGCACCGAAACCCGACGCCTCTCCGCATCCCATTCCATGCCTGGCCCCAAGCTCAATGATCCGGGCAGTACGGCTTCATGCTGTGCCCGCTTCAGCACGCCGAGCAGGATGTTCCGCTCAAAGCGGGCGGGGTCCGTATCGCGCCAACATCCCTGCTCCAAGCGCTGCCAGATGTCCGGATGGACGCTGCCGGTAGCGAGGTCGCCGAAGCGAAGGCGCGGTTGGGCTATGTGCAACTGGTTGCTGGACATGGCTCAATACAGTGCGGCAATAGGACATTGGTTCAGCCATATGCCGTCAAAGGGGTCAGGCTGTCGACCATCTTCGATCACCCAGGCGTGCATGGAGCGCGAGGGCAGGAACACCCCGATGAACACAACGCCGTGGTCGCGGAATTTCCGAGAGGTGGCGGCAGCGAAGAGACTGCGGGGCAGGCAAAGCTCCTGTTGCGCTTCAGCAGGGAAGATCTTGCGGAAGGCGAGGATGGCTTCGGTGGCATCGGCATGCACGGCAGGCCCCAGTTTGGCCAGGAGCCGCCCTAGTGCGAACGAAAGCCGACAGGTGTACACCAGCAGGTGGGCGTAGTGTACAACCCACCATGGGATACGCGTAGGCACCGGTGTCGGTGCGGAGCATGGGCGCAACGTATAGGGCTCGTCGTTCAGGACCAGTGCAGCTTGGATACGTGGGGGTGTGGTGGGTGGCTCCAGCGGCACCTCAGCCCTTGGGTGGGTGAGGAGCAGCCCCGTGAAAGGCTCGAACGAGTACGTCTTTTCATTATGTGTCAGGCACAGTTGATGGATCGGCATCTGGTCCAAGGATCAGCTGGTCATGTAAGGCCTTTCCGGTAGAAGAAGTGTTGCTTGGAGCTTGGTAAATAATCGCTCCATGGACTTTCCAAGACCACTGAAATCATCGTAGCTATTCATCCGTATCTTAGTTTGAATTCGTCCGCCGTGACCTTCTCGATGAGCTCTTCAGCGCGAGAGATGTGAGGAGTCGCGGACTCCTCCAGCTGGATGGTTTTGAACACCTTCGTGCTGTCCTTATCAAGATGCTTAACGGGTAGGTTCAATAAATCAGTATGAGCTAATTAAAAATGTTACCATAACGTGTTCTTCTTTTACTTGTGTCGATTGTTCAAAACTCAATCCTGATATTCACCGCATCGAATCGGCCTTCATTCACTAGGAATACGGATCGACCCTTTGGTCTGGTCTATGGTTGGGTTCGCGAGTACCAAAGCGGGTTTCAGGCTATAGATATTCCGGCGGGTGAGCAGCACTACTATCTGGGAGCCCATCGCAAACACGAGTAGGGCCGGCCAGCATATTAATGCCATGACGCGTTCGCTTAATTGGGAAGATAAAACAAGGCGTTCTCCTAAGAACGCCTTGTTTTATCAAAAATCAGAAATTACATCTTGCCATTCTCAGTTTTCGTTTCCCGTGGAACCAGCTTGTTCAGCTTTCCAATCTTTTCCATTATTGTCTCGCTTACCTCCGCTCTTTCTCCCCTTGATCATCGTGTGATCGGCATGCACTTTGGCACCGGTGAGGCGCTCTACCACGGTCTTCACAATACGTTTCATCGTCGTACTTGTTGGTTTGTTTCCCTACTCTGTTCAAGGCTTTTCGGGTTCCGCCTGTAGGTTGCGTTCGCCGGGTTGGCCGTCGATTGTGTGGGCCTGAGCGGCGAGCGGGTTGGTCATGGCAATGGTCTGGGCCAGGCAGGCCAACGGGGAGGTGTGTCCCCTCCGGAGGAGATGCCTGTATCCAATTGATACCCCTGCCGAGGCGGAGGTAACCTGTCCGGAGAAAAAATTTTCGCCCATAGGGGTGGTGGCGTTCCGGTCCGCTTGGGGTGGGGCGCTGTGGGTGGGCATGGTGCGGGGCTTCCTGGGGCTGTTGAGTGAGGCATTTCGCCCAAGCGGGGTGGGGTCCTCAATAGGTATATGCCGGCCGGCAGAGAGAGGCAACCCAGGGGCGCGATAAATTGTCGTCCAAGGTGTTGCTTACGTTCCAATGGGTGCCATGCGGCTGTTGGGCTTTGCCGCAGACCTATTACGGAATCGGCTTGCTTCGGTTTGGGTAGAACTGCGGCCTGATGGGGTTGATGTTCCCTACATCCTTGAAGTGTGCCGTATTGAAGGCCAGGTCAGGGTGCGGGTGAACTCATGCGATCATGTCCGGCAGCCCTTGCTGCATACCGTCCAGTGGCTGCTCTCCGCCTGTCGATCCTTCCGCTGCTCTCGGTGGTGGGACTCCAAGTCGCGGCAGTTGGCCTTCCACTGGAATATGGTGGCCTTGCTGATCACATCGGTTAACCGGCGGACAGGTCTGCCGCCCTTCCGTGCGCTTCATGCTCCGCAGCGCATGGCGCCGTCCTGGAGTTCGGTGAACGTGTTCGTTTGCACTGCCACTTGCGGTTGAAAGCTGCCCGTGGACTACCGAAGGAAACCTGGGGCCCCAAGGTCCAGGCCGCCCTTCAACTCCAGTAATGACCGGCCGATTCGGGGCACCTTGGAGTGCATCGTCCTCACAAATACAGATCCAACGGATTGGATGTGATGAGGATCTGGTCTTCCGTCCAGAGCCGGAAGGTGTGCGGGCCGATATCGAACAACAGGTCCGAACCAAGTTCCACTGTGATAAAGGGTAGTTCCCGATCCGGCTTGCCGTTTTCATCATAGGTAATGCCGGTCTCGGTATCGGCATCATCAGGAAGGCGGAACAGTTTCTTTCCTTCCGGATCGAGTATTGCAGCGCTATCCTCGCAGAACGCGCACCATCCATTCGAATAGAACACGCCGAGGTCTTCCGGCCTGAAGGCCACGGAGCCATCCCGATGGAATATCCGACCTGTGGAGGCTTCGTAAAATACGATGACATCGTTGTCATCCAAGGGTAGGGTCCAATTGATGTTGCGGTCGTAGAGTGCAAGCCTATTCTTGCCGTACATCAGTTCCATGTCTTGGTGCACTTAATTGGTAGGATGGCTGCTATGAGTAAAATACCATCCACGAACGAAAGGTAACCTGTGCGACCAAAATTCCTTTATCCGTGTTCTTGTTTTCACGCATGGTGGCTCAGCCCCTCCCAGCGATGTGCATACGATGCGGGTTGGCAGTACGGGCCGTCGTTGCATAAGTAGGGGTGTGTAACTGTGGCAGGATGGGGGGGACCCGCAACCTCGAAGTGCGCCATGCTAATGCCCAGGCCAGGGAACTCGTTGAGGTACACCATGGTGCGGTAGCGGCCCACCACCGTGTACTCCACGCAGTAAGGGCGGCCCACCTGCAGGTGCTGGCGGGCATGTGCGATATCCTCCTCGGTGCCGCAACGCAGGCCTTCCGACGTTGCGATCACGAATTGCCCGGGGCGGGCGTAAATGTTCATCATGGCAGTACGGTATGGACAGGTTGCAGGGTGGGTGTAGTGCAGTGGATGTGCGACGCTGCGTGTGTCATGCTGTCGGTGGTCACATGCGCACGTAGTTCCCGAGATCTGCCACCTTGATCTCGCCGAAGCGCAGGGTGATGCAGTCGCACAGGTCATCGTACCACCCCACCTCCAGGCTGAAGCCGGAGCCTAGCGGCATGCGCATGCGTTTGGCCCAGTACAGCAGGGTGCCGCCATCGGGGCAGCGGCCTTCACACAGGCAGGATCCGTGATGGTCCTCGGGCATCACGAAGGCCTGGCTGCCGTCGCTGTGACGCAGCACGCGCGTGCGCGTGTCAAAGGCCGGTTGCCCGTTGTGGTGGTGGAATGCGCCTGTGGCATAGCTGTAGGCCAGGGTGCCATTGTCATGGTGGAAGCTCAAGGTGGTCCGGTCAAAGGCGGGTGAGCCATTGGCATGCAGCAATGGCCCCGGGTGGAACCAGGAGAAGTCGTCGTGCTCGAGGGGGGCGGTGTTGTCGCTCATGGGGTGAGGGGGCTGCTGGCACAAGGGTTCGTATGCCGCATCAGGGACGCCTTCCCGCAACGAGGGAAAGGCCGTGATCGATGACAGATGTATCGGGTATGCCTCGGTTGGCATGGATCGCACTTGGTGGTGATGCGCGCTGGTTGAGGCCCTGTGTAGGCCCCTGGTGATGCCTCCAGGACGTGGGTTCCATTTAGTTAATACCGCTGCGGGCCAATGGGTAACCAGCATGCAGCGGTGTGGATCCTGTGGGCCGGTCGTTCCATGTTCCGACATGGATCAGGCAGCGGTGCAGCCCTAACTTCGGGCACCACGTAGTCCTGCTAAAGATGGCCATCCTGCACAGCATCGCTACCAATGAGCACCTGTTGCACATGCACCTGTGGCAGCTCTGCACCTCGCCGACCCTCGGCGCAGGAGTTCATGTGGATCGGAACGCGTTGACCGAGCAGGCGCCTGGATGGGAGCAGGACATGGCCGCCGTACCGATGCAAGTCCTGTTCACTTGCCTCCGCATGGAGCATGAGCTTGGCCTTGAGCCGCTGTATGCGCTTCACGAAAGGGGATCCGGGCTCCCGCTCCCCGAGCGGTTCTTCTTTTTCGGTGCCGGCCCTGCCGATTTGGATTCATCCGATGTGGGACCAGGGAGCGCTCCGTTACTGTTCACCGGATGCGCGCCTTCGCCCTGCGCGGGTTGGGCGGCCCTGTATGCTCCCGGATCGGTACACATCCATACCGCGCAGGGCATTCACACGGGCGTGAGCGCCACCTGGTCCACTATCAACAGGGAGGGGCCGCCCCGCGTTCACTTCCTGCCTTCGGGCCTTGTTGTGTTGGCCGGCGGGGATGATAACAACGGCCCTTGGCTGCATGTGTACCGGCCTGGGGCGGGTGTGTTGAAGCCTGTGCTGCTGTCCACCATGGCCCAGCTGGATGAGCTCGATGCGGTCCAGATCCCTTGGTGCTTGCAGGACCTCGATCAGGGGCTGTTGGATGACCGGGATGTCGTATTGCGCTGCCTGCAACACCCAGGTGTTCATGACCTGGCGCCGTTATCCGACCGCCTGAAGGATGACCCGGAGGTGGCCCATGCGGCCGTCGCCCGGGGAGCATGGAATTACGCGCATTTACCGCCTAACCGTCGATCTGACCGGGCACTGGCGCTGCACGCAGCCAGCATGAGACCGGACGTGGTCCGTCTTTTCCCGGAGGAATTGCTCGCCGACCGCCCCTTCGTGCGGCAGTTGGTGCAGGTGGCGCCACGCACCATCCATGCGCTGCCGGACGGGTTGATCGATCGTGAACTGGTGGCGTTGGCGGGTGCCACGCATCCGGAAGCCTTTGCCCATGATGTGCACGCCGCCCCCCCTGGCTATTTTCAGCATCGGGAGAATGTGCTGCGCATCGTCCGGACCCGTGGTCAGGCCATCGAGCAGTTGGATGCCCTGGTGATCCGGGATGAGGAGGTGATGCTGGCAGCCCTGCGCAGCGCACCCGCATGTGCAGCGTATTTGCACCAGTGCGGGTTAGCCACGCGTGCGCGCGTTGTGCGTTGGGTGACGGAACTGCCCCAAGTGCTGGCCTGGCTGCCGGCATGGGTCGATGATGAGGAAGTGGGCCTGTGTGCAGTGCGCACGCACGGATCCGCCCTGCAGTATCTATCGGAACGCCTGCGGAACAACGCGGAGATCGTAACGGAGGCCTGTGCGCGGGAGATTGCCCATGTGCGGCATGCCGGGGAGGCCCTGCTGCGCGGGGACGCGGAACTGCGAGCCCTGCTTGCGCGGGTATGCGCAGAGGAGGAGGAGCTTCCTTTCTAAGGCTGTCGCAATGCGCTGTAACGCGTGCTCCAGTATTGCCGCCACTGTTCCATGTAATAGGGCAGCATGGGCTTCCGTTCAGCACTTATCATGAAGATGCAGGACCCCATCCCGTTGGATCCGGCGGACATCGTGCGCATCGATGTTCGCTCGAACAACGATGATGAATTGCGCGCGATATGTCGGAAGCTGCACCTGGATGCCGATGCCGTCATCTCCGCGCGTTCAGAGGTCGCCGTACTCTACATACGGCGATCGGAATGTGATGTGGTAGCCCTGTGCTACTCGCCCGACCCCAAGGCCATCTTCTTTGATGATGCGTACGGGCCCGTGCCCCGGAGCGTGCGGGATGCTATCGTGGCTATTCCTGCCATTCGCCCCCCGGAGCCGAGATCGCCCGAGGAGGAGGAGAGGCTGCTGGAGTGCTTCTTCGAGACGATGGAATATAATGTGGATGGCATCCTGGACAAGATCGCCGCCAACGGCCTTGATTCGTTGGACGAATGGGAGATCGCGTTCCTGGAGCGGCGCAGCCGATGGGTGTAGTTGCGCATGATGCGGTCGTTTCAACGCATGCCATGGTCTTGGATTCCCCTGACGTTTTTGCTCAACCCAGTCCAAGTTACCTCAGGGGGCGCAATGGTATCAATGAACAAGTGCCCGAACGCAAACCCGACCACACCATTGACTTGCTCCTGCTGATCGCCATCCTTACCATGATGCTCGCCATCTTGTTCGGATGACGGACCGTTGCCCAGGCTCACCCAACTCTTACGGCCATGCCTCGCTACAGTGGCCTGATCGCCGCTGGTCTGCTCGCTGTCCTGTTCCTGCCGGCGCACGCCTGCCTACCGCAAGTCCTGCGGGCCCAAGCTATCTTCGACCATCACCCCGCCACCATGTCCACCCACATCTACAAAGGCCGATACACGAACAGCAGCGACATCCTGTACACCTGGGATGGTGAGCACCTGTACCGGGGTCGCTACACCAACAGCAGTGACGTCCTGTACACTTGGGACGGCAAGCACCTTTACAGCGGCCGTTACACCAACAGCAGCGACGTCCTGTACACCTGGGATGGTGAGCTCCTGTACCGGGGGCGCTACACCAACAGCAGCGACGTCCTGTACACTTGGGACGGCAAGCACCTGTACAGCGGCCGTTACACCAGCAGCAGCGACATCCTGTACACCTGGGATGGACGGCACCTGTACAAGGGGCGCTACACCAACAGCAGCGACATTGTGCTCACCGTGGATGGGTCGGTGCCGGCGTGGTTACTGGTGGTGGTGACGTGAGCTTTCCTTTCCACTCTACCCCTCCGTCATCTTCGCTTCGCCGCCGAAGCCTTGGCGGAGCGAGGCCGAATCCCTTGTTCCAGGTGTTCGGTCATCTTCCTGATCCGGTCCTCCAGCTGCTCGCTGGTGAGTTTCTCACGCAGGCGGTCCACCAGGATGGGGAAGGCGAAGGGCGTGAAGCGACCGGGATCCTTCAGCACCTTGCGTTGGCGCTGGATGCGCTCCAGCGCTTCGCGCATGCGCGGGAGTTCCATCTGCACGTCGAAGGCTTCGTCATAGGCCTGGCGCAGCAGCACGTGGTCGGGCTCGTGCTCGCGGAACACGTCGAAGAAGAGGCCGCTGTTGGCGCGCATATGCCGCTCCTTCAACGGACGCCCCGGCATGCCTTTGAACACCAGCCCCGCGATGCTGGCGATGTCGCGGAACTTGCGCCGGGCCATCTCGGTGGCGTTCAGGCTGCGCTGCAGGTCGCTCAGCAGGTCCTGCGGACTGAACAGGTCGTTGTCCAGCGCCTCCTCGATGGGGATGGGCTGGTCGCTGAGCAGCTCGAAGCCGTAGTCGTTCATAGCGATGCTGAAGGTGATGGGCTTCAGCAGGCTCATGCGGAAGGCGAGGAGCGAGCCCATGGCCTCGTGCACCAGCCGGCCTTCAAACGGGTAGATCACCACGTGGTGGCCCTCGCGGCTCTCGAAGCGCTCGATCAGCAGCTCATCCTCAGTGGGCACGATGCTCGTTTCGCGCTGGCGTTCCAGGATGGGTTGCACGGCGGCCATCTCCACGTTGCGTCCGGGATCGGTGAGCTGCGCGCGCAGCACCTTGGCCATGTAGCTGCTCAAGGGCATGCGTCCGCCCTGCCAGCTGGGGATCTTGCCCTTCTGCTCGCGGCTCTTGCGCACCTGCGCCACCAGCCCCTGCACACGCACGAACTCCAGGCTGCGCCCCGCGAACCAGAACACGTCGCCCGGCTTCAGCTGGTTGATGAACCATTCCTCCACCGTGCCGATGCGCCCGCCGCCGATCAGCTTCACCGCGTAGCTCTCGCTGCCCACGATGGTGCCGATGCTAAGCCGGTGCCGCAGCGCCACGCGGCGGTCGTGCACGCGGACCATGCCGTCCTCATCCACCACGGCCTTTCGGAACTCCTCGTAGGCCGTGAGGCTCTTGCCGCCCGTGGTGATGAAGGTGAGCAGCCAGTCCCACTCCTCCGGGGTGATGTCTTGGAAGCACCAGGTGGAGCGCACTTCGTTGTAGAGGGTGGCAGGGGAGAAGCCGTCGCTCACGGCCAGTGTCACCAGGTATTGGGACAGCACATCAAAGCAGCTGAACAGCGGCTGGCGCGCCTCAATGCTGCCCTCCTCGGCGGCCTGGCGCAGCGCGGAGGCCTCCACCAGTTCCAACGCGTGTGTGGGCAGGAACCAGATGCGGCTGGTGGCATTGGGGCGGTGGCCGCTGCGTCCGGCGCGTTGTACGAAGCGCGCCACGCCTTTCGGTCCGCCCACCTGCACCACGGTCTCCACCGGACGGAAATCCACGCCCAGGTCGAGGCTGCTGGTGCATACCACGGCCTTCAGCCGCCCTTCGTCCAGCGCCTTCTCCACCCACTCGCGAACCTCGCGGTCCAGGCTGCCATGGTGCAGGGCGATGGTGCCGGCCAGCTCCGGCGCGAGGTCCAGCAGGTGGTGGTACCAGATCTCGCTCTGCGCGCGGGTGTTGGTGAAGATCAGCGTGCTGGTGCTCTGCTCGATGATGGGCAGCAGGTGGTGCGCCAGCTTCAGACCCAGGTGCCCCGCCCACGGGTAGCGCGCCACCTCTTCGGGGATGATGCTGCGCACCTCGATGGGTTTCTTGATCGAACTGCGAACAAGCACCGGCGTTAGTCGACCCGGAGGGTCGACGGTGCTAGTGCGCTGAGCGAGATCGGAACCTTGAGCCGTGCCTTGCAGCACCGTCATCGCATCCTCAAGATTCCCGATCGTCGCGCTGATGCCCCAGATACCCAGCTGCGGCCGCAGGGCCTTCAGGCGGCTCAGGGCCAGCTCAACCTGCACGCCGCGCTTGCTGCCCAGCAGCTCGTGCCACTCATCGGCGATGAACCAGTCTAGGTGCTTGAAAAGCTCGGCGTAGCCCTTGGTGGCCAGCAGCACGTGCAGACTCTCCGGTGTCGTGACGAGTAGCTGGGGCAGGGCCTTCTTCTGCGCGGCGCGTTCCTTGGTGCTGGTGTCGCCGGTGCGCGCGCCCACCTTCCAATCCAGGCCCACGCCATCACACATG
>CAYZBO010000050.1:0-22294 GCA_964476665.1 uncultured Chryseobacterium sp.
CCGGTGTAGCGGTCCCAGTAGTTGCCCTCGAGCGTATTCAGCATGAGCGACCCGTTGGTGCTCATGTCGAAGGTGTTGCCGGCGAATGAGTTCCCGGTGAAATGGCAGGCGGTCGCATTGGCGAACAACCGCAGCGCCCAGCCGTTGGTGAGGAAGAGGTTGGAGCGCACCTGCAGACGGTTGCAACCATCCACCATGATGCCGGTGGTGTTGTCGGTGAAGAGATTGCCCTCGATCTCCCCGTCGTTGATCTCCTTCAGCAGCAGCCCGTAGGCGCTGGCGCCCCGATTGGCCAGGAAGCGGTTGCGCTTCATCACGATCTCCTTGCTGAACATCACCGCCACCCCGGCGCCGTTGCTCTCGAAGTGGTTGTCCGTGTATGCATCGTTATTGCTGAACATGAAGTGCAGCCCGTAGCGGAGGTTGTGGCGCGTGGTGTTGCGCTCGATCGTGGAGCCGGTGACGAACTCGAAGTAGATGCCGTCACGGTGGTGCTCCACGCGGTTGTTGCGGATGGTGGCCCCGCTGCACTTCCACAGGTGGATGCCGTTGGCCATGGACTCCTCCTCGCCGGGGCGGCCCAGTACGATGTTGCCCTCCACCAGGGCGCCCTTCGCGCCGCTGAGGTAGATGGCGAAGAAGCAATGATCGAACCGGTTGTCCATGATGCGGGCGCCCGTGCAGTTGGTCACCTTGAGCGCGGCCATGTCGTCGAGGTTGCTGCGCCGAGGGTTGCGGAAGATGAGCCCGCGCACCTCCACGCTGTCGGCCTTCACCAGAAGGGCATCGTTCTCGCTCAGGCCATCGATCACCGCACCGGCACGGCCCAGCAATACCAGTCGCTTATCGATCACCAGGGCGCCTTCCGCCACGGTGCCATCGATGATGATGGTGTCACCTGGCGATGCGCCGGCCAGCAGGCTTCTCAGCGTTGGGCTGCCGCCTCCGCGATGCAGCCAGGTGCGCGCTTTCAAGGGCACCGAAAGGGCCAGTACCGCCAGGAGCAACAGCAGCTTCCGCATCACTCTTCCAGCAGCGCACGGGCACCGGCCCAGTCCAAGGGGTGTGCATCCTGTCCGGCGGCGGCCCTGTCCCGGTCGCCATCGGTTGCGAAAGCCGCCACATCACCCCGCATGGGGCTGCGGAAAGACGGCCCGTGCAGGTAGCGCGCGGTGGTGGCATCGATCAGCGCACCCGGATGAGCATGGTCGCAGACGTACCAGCCGGCCACCTGGTCCTCGGCCACTGTGCCCTTGGCCACGAAATGAACCATGCAGGCGATGTCATCGAAGACGTATTGCCGGCCCTTCATCGTGATGATGGCCGCACCGAACTTATCGTCCACGACATTCATCCGGCAATGGGCGCATTCGGCCTTCCCGAAATCGATGCGCGGAGGCTGCTGGCCGCATGACCATAGGGTCAGCAGCAGCAGGAGCAAGGAAAGCGATCCCGACCGCAGCCTCATGATGCCGGGGATGCTTTGGCGCGCGCCTTCAGCTTGCTGCGGAGATCGCGCACCTCCAGGAAATAGACCCCGGCCAGCAGCGCCATCACCCCGAAAAGGATCCATCCGCCGATATCAGGGGTGGACCATGCGTCGAAGTTCAGCAGCTGCTTGTGCCCGATGAGCGGGGGCTGATAGGCCATGCCCTCCACCTTGATCGCGGCCTTGGGGTCGAGCTCATGCCCGTACTTGTAGCCCCAATCCCACATCCGCCAGAGCGCCCATGCGCCGAAGAGGGACAGCGTGACCAGGCCGCCCACGAGCAGGATGCGCCGGCCCCAGGCCGCGGCAACGAGGCCCAGTGCAGCGAGCACCATGATCACCTTGGGCAGGATCTTGAACTCGGTGAACATCTCGTCCTTGATGTGGGCCATGCCGATGTAGTGGTTGAGGCCGTTGATCTTCTCGGTATCGCCGGAGAAATGATCGGCCCAGATCTGCATGTACAGCCCCTCGGGGTATTGCGGGGCCGCCAGGTCTATGCGCCAGATGGGCACGAACAGCAGCGCCAGCAGCGCCAGGGCCGAAAGCGCGATCATCACTCTGGATATGGGTCTCATGATGCGGTTGTCTTCCATGGGCGCCCTCCTTCAGCGGCACGGCCCCGGCGCGATGCCGGGGCCGTGCCGCTGTTCACCGGAGGAACGTCCGGGTTGGTTCAAAGTTCGGCGTCCACGCTCAGCGTGTAGGCCTCCAGGGGCACGTTGCTGTTGGCGGGCGATACGCGCACATAGCCCTGCATCTCCTGGTGGAGGGCCGAGCAGAAGTCCGTGCAGTACATCGGCCACACGCCCACGCGCGTCGGGATCCACTTCAGTGTCTGGGTCTCACCCGGCATGATCAGCAATTCGGCATTGGCGGCACCCTTGATGGCGAAGCCATGCGGCACGTCCCAATCCTGCTCCAGGTTCGTCACGTGGAAGTACACCTCGTCGCCGAGCTTCACGCCTTCGATGTTGTCGGGGGCGAAGTGCGAGCGGATGGTGGTCATCCACACGTGCACCTCCTTGCCGCGGCGCTCCACGCGGGTCTCCTTCTCGCCCTTGGCCACGAAGGGGTGCTTGTTCTCCTCGATCTTGAAGAACTTCACCTCGCGCGGCTTCACCAGCTCGGCCGGGATGGCCTGTGCGTAGTGGGGCTCACCCGTGGTGGGGAAGTCCAGCAGCAACTCCATCTTATCCCCTTCGATGCTGTACAACTGCGCACTGTGGGCCAACTCCGGGCCCGTGGGCAGGTAGCGGTCCTTGGTGATCTTGTTGTAGGCGATCACGTACTTGCCCCAGGGCTTCTTGCTGTCGCCACCGGGCACGCAGAGGTGACCGATGCTGTAGTAGGTCGGCACGCGGTCCAGTACCTCCAGCCGCTCGATGTTCCACTTCACGATCTCGCTGCTCACGAAGAAGCTGGTGTAGGCATTGCCGTTCGCATCGAACTCGGTGTGCAGGGGCCCCAGGCCGGGCTTCTTCACCTCGCCGTGCAGCACGCTCTCGTACTTCAGCACGGGGATGCCGGCGAAGTCGCCTTCGAAATCCTTGTTGGCGATGGCCTCCTGGATCTTGGCGAAGGAGAACACCGGCAGCAGGGCCGCCAGCTTGCCGCTACCTACGATATACTGACCGGTGGGGTCCACATCGCAGCCGTGGGGGCTCTTGGGGCAGGGCATGAAGTACAGCAGGCCGGGATGCTCGGTGTAGTCCAATTGCAGCACCTCCTGGTGGACGGTGCTTTCCACGGTGTGGGTCTTGTGGTTGTGCCAGTTGGCATAGTGCGGGGCAGGCACCCGGCGGCCCTTGCCCTCGGCAGCCAACTGCTCGGCCAGCTTCCAGTTCACGGCCATGATGAAGTCCTTGTCGCGCTGGCTGGCGTTCACCTCCAGCAGGCTGTAGGCCTGTTCTGTGTTGTAGCAGCTGAAGAAGAACCAGCCATCGCTGGGGCCCTTGCCGGAATGGCTCAGGTCGAAGTTCACCGGAGGGGTGAGGATCTGGAAGGCGATGCTCATTTTCGCCGTCTCGGGATCGGGCTTGATGAAGGACACCGAGCCCTTGAAGTTCTCCTTGTAGGTGTCGATGGGGACATCGCGGTCCTTTTCATCGCCCATGGGCACGCTGAAGCGGGTGCCGGCCACCACGTACTCGGTGTTGGGCGTGATGAAGGGCGAACTGTGGTTGCCTGCGCTGTTGGGGATCTCGATGATGCTGTGCGTGCGGAAGGTCCCGAGGTCCACCAACGCGATGCGCGGCGTGTTGTTGCCGTTGATGAAGCACCACTTGCCATCGGGCACCCCATCGGTCTGGGACAGTTCCGGATGGTGGCTATCGTCCCAAGGGATGAAACCGTGGCTGGTGGTGAGCATTCCCTTCGTCTCCTCGCTGAATCCGTAGCCGCTCTCGGGATCCACGCTGAACACGGGGATCTCGCGCAACAGCCGCCCGCTGGGCAGGCCGTAGACGGCCAGCTGTCCGCTGAAGCCACCGCTTACGAAGTTGTAGAATTCATCGTGGGTGCCGGGTGCCACGTACACACGGGAGGCGGCATCACCTGTCACGGCGGTCTTGGTGGTGGACGGGCGGCATCCCGGACTGTTCATCAGCAGGAACGCCATACCGGCGGTGCCCAGCATGCCGACGGTCAACTTCAAACTATTTTTCATGGTCTGGTGGTTGTGGATAGGGTGTCTCGTTCAAGCCTGCATCAGAGCGTGCGCATGAACTCCAACACGTTGCGGCCATCGTCCTTGCTCAAGCCCTGGTTGGGCATGCGTACCAAGCACTCCTCGAGCTGCGCCTGCGCCACCTCATCGGTCTCGAGCATCACGTCGATGTTCAGCATCATGTTCATGATCCATTCAGGCTGGCGGCGCTCAGTGACGCCCTTCCAGCCGGGACCCACCACACGGTTGGTACCCGTACTGTGGCAGGCCTGGCACTTCACGTCATAGATGCTGCGACCTTTTTCGACCATTGCCTGATCGATGTCACCCAAGGTGATGTCGGCAGCAGTGATCATTTGCGCCTTGCCCACGCCCGCATCGCCGGAAGGAGCGGGACCGGATGCGCCCGGAGGGCCGCTGGGTGAGCTTTCGCTTCCGCCACCACCACAGGCGGTGATGGTGATCAGGGCAGCCAGGGTGGCGATGCCGGCCAACTTCTTCGTGTTCATGGGTCTGCGGTTGAGGTGTGGTTCGTTCGCGGGGCAAATATCACAGGACGAATATATCCCTTACATGACCTTCATCATCCTTTTCCCTGATCCTTCCCGGTTCCTTCGCAGCCGTTCCCAACGTGCATGAAACGCTGGTATCTGATCGCCTTCTCCAACCTGCTGATCGCCGCCATCATGGGAGCACTCCTTCGGGCACAGTTCCTGGGCGAGATCCCCTTCGTGCGCTTCAGGCCCTGGATGCATGCGCACTCCCACGTGGCCATGCTGGGTTGGCTATTCACCGGTATCGTGGTGGTGCTCACGCACGATGGCGGACGGGGCACCCTCTCCCGTGGCATGCAGCGCATGCTGGTGGTGCTGCAGGTGGCCGTAGTGGGCATGCTCCTCAGCTTCCCGATGCAGGGCTATGGGGCCGTGAGCATCAGCGCCTCCACGCTGCACATGGTGGTCTCCTACTTCGTGCTGGCCCTGCTGTGGCGGCAAAGCCTGGCTTGGCCGCGCGAAGGCAGCGGACGCCTCACGCGCTGGTCCATCATCCTGTACTTCCTCTCCACCCTGGGCGTATGGGCCATGGCCCCACTGATCGCCACGGGCAACCAAGGCAAGGAGATCTACTACTGGGCCGTTCAGTTCTACCTGCACTTCCAGTTCAACGGTTGGTTCTGGTTCGCCGCGCTGGCCGTGGGGGTCCGCTGGGCCGAACGGCAGGGCTTTCCACTGCGGATCGACCGGCTCACATTGGGCCTGTGGATCGCATCGGCGGTGCTCACCTACGCACTCGCCATCGCGTGGAGCGAGCCCCATCCGGCCGTGTTCGCCACAGTGAGCGCCGGGGTCCTGCTCCAAGCGTGGGCCGCGATGCGCTCGCTGCGGATACTCAAACGCTTGCAACGCCGCGCACATGAGCAATTCCCGACCTGGGGCAAGGTGCTGGTGGGTGTGGCCCTGGTGGGCATGGGCATGAAGGTGCTGGTGCAGGCCGCCGTGGCGATGCCCTCCGTGGCAGTAATGGCTTTCACCCTGCGCAGCTACGTGATGGGCTTCGTCCACCTCAACACCCTGGCCATCATGACCACCCTGCTGCTGGTGTATGCGCTGCTGCAGGGCTGGCTGCCGGTGCGCAGCCTGGCGGTGAAGGCCGGCGTGGCCCTGCTCACCGGGGGCATCATCCTCAGCGAACTGCTGCTCTTCGTACAGGGCACCTTCTTCTGGGTGGGCTGGGGTCTGATCAAGGGGCACTACCTGCACATGGTGCTCGCATCGGCGCTGATGCCGTTGGGCGTGGCGTTGTTGCTCTGGGCAGGCTGGCGGCACAGGGCACCGGCACACATGCGAGCATCCCCCGATCGTGGCGTGTAGCTTTGGCGCCGCCCAAGCAATAGCCCATGTTCTCCAAGGCCTGCGAATATGCCATCCGCGCCACGTTGCGCATCGCCGAGCTTACTGCGGCCGATGAGCGCGCCACCGTGAAGGAAATCGCGGCCTCCGTGGGTGCACCGGAGGCTTTCACCGCCAAAGTGCTGCAGCAACTGGTGCGCGATGGGCACATCGGCTCCATGAAGGGACCGGGCGGGGGATTCTCCCTCACCGAGGCCCGCGCGAAGAAGCTGACGCTTGCCGCCATCGTGAAGAGCATCGATGGCGACGACATCTACACCGGCTGCGCGCTGGGCCTTTCGCAGTGCAACGACAAGAAGCCCTGCCCCTTGCACGAGCAGTTCAAGGATGTGCGTGACCGCCTGCGCGACCTGCTGGAAGGCACCTCCGTGTACGATGTATCCATGGGACTGGGCCTGGACGTGGGCGCTTTCCGGCTGAAGGGGTAGCAGGTGGCAGCCCGCTGATGCATCGCGCCTGTCGGCGCTCCATGCTGTGGAAGAGGAACCACGGATCTACACGGATGGACACGGATGATCGCTCGAAGGTGTACCCGACCGTCAGCGCAACTTTGCATGGGGCTTGTGGGACGATCCGTGTGCATCCGTGTGCTTCCGTGGTTCAGTGCATTTCAAGCAAGCATGTTCGCAGGACATGTGATCCATGCCGAACGACTGAGCATCCCACAGGTACTTTCGCGGCATGGAACCCATTCCCCTGCCGGACACCCTCGCCGAGCTCATCCGAAAGCACTGCAGCTCCGAATGGCAGGCGCTGGTCAAGGAAAAATGCACCACGCTCAGCTTCGAGGGCGGTGAGGACATCTTCAAGGAAGGCCATCCCGCCGATCAGCTCTACATCGTGCGCAAGGGCAAGGCCAAGGTGTACAGCACCTTTGAACCGGGATCCGCGCGGATCCTGCGTTTCGCGCGCGATGGACAAGTGCTGGGCCACCGCGGTATCGGCGAGGATTTCAGCTACACGGTGACCGCCACCGCGCTGGTGCCCACTACGGTGGACCTCATCCCCATGCCGCTCTTCCTGAGCACGCTGAAGGCCAACGCCGCCTTCAGCTTCCACTTCATGCTCTTCTTCGCCGAGGAATTGCGCCGCAGCGAGGCTCAGACAAAGGCCCTGATGAACATCAGCGTGGAACAGCGTGTGGCCAAAGCCCTGCTCGCCACGGCCCGCTGTTTCGGCTACGACAAGGATGACCGCACCCTGCTGGCCTACACCCCCTCACGCCAGGATCTGGCGGACTATGCCGGCACCACTTATGAAAGCACCATCCGCGCGCTGTCGGCCCTGCAGAAGAAGAAGCTGATCAAGACCGTAGGCCGGGATATCCGCATCGCCGACCGCAAGGGCCTGGAGAAGGTCCTTACGAAGGCCTGAGCCACGCCATCCACCTTGCGGAATTGACACCCGTCATTAATTCGGACTAATTTATCCAGTTATTTTGCCACACACACACACACCGAACCAACCGCACGCACCATGTCCATCACCCTCTCCCCCGACCGCACCATCGGCTCCATCGTAGCCGACGACTACCGCAGCGCCGCCGTCTTCAACGCCCACGGCATCGACTTCTGCTGCAAGGGCGGGCGTTCCATCGCGGAGGTCTGCCAGGCCAAGGGCATCGACCCCGCAACCCTGGAGGCCGAGATCCGCCAGGCCACCGAGCGTGACAACGGCGCGAACGACGATGTGAAGCACTGGTCCCTGGGCCGGCTCATCGAGCACATCGAACGCGTACACCACCGCTACGTGGAAAGCCGCAGCACCACCTTGCTCCAGTTCCTGGACAAACTCTGCAAGGTGCATGGCGACCGCCACCCCGAGCTCTTCGCCATCCAGCGCGAATTCACCGAATGCGCCGGTGCCATGGCCGCCCACATGAAGAAGGAGGAACTCGTGCTCTTCCCTTTCATCAACCAACTGGAGAAGGCCCACCTGCACGGCACCGCCGCCCCCACACCCGGCTTCGGCACGGTGGACAACCCCATCGCCATGATGGAACACGAGCACGATGCCGAGGGTGAGCGCTTCCGCCGCATCGCCGAACTGAGCGACGGCTACACCAACCCGCCCGATGGCTGCACCACCTACGCCACGGCCTACGCCATGTTGCGCGAGTTCGAGGAGGACCTGCACCGCCACATCCATCTGGAGAACAACATCCTGTTCCCCAGGGCGAAGGCACTGGAGAAGGCGTTGCGGAGCACAATGCCCGCCTGATGCACCGGTAGCCCACCTTCACATATCACCATCCCTCCATGGCACGAACGCCGATCGCAGTCCTTTACGGCATCCTCCTGTGCGGTACGACCGTGGCCCAGGCCCCAATGGCCATTCCGCCCCTGCTCGAAGCGGACACCTTCATGCTCACCGTGGGCCAGCATGTTCACCAGTTCTACCCCGGGCTCAGCACCACCACCTTCGGTGTCAACGGCCCTTACCTGGGGCCCACCCTGTTGATGCAGCGCGGTGATACCGCACGCCTGCGGGTGATCAATGAACTGACCCAGATGACCAGCATGCACTGGCATGGCATGCACGTGCCCGGCGACATGGACGGCGGCCCCCAGCGTGAAGTGCTGCCCGGAGAGCACTGGGATGTGAAGTACCGGGTGGAGAACCCTGCCGGCACCTATTGGTACCACCCGCACCCGCACATGCTCACCGCGTCGCAGGCCACCAAGGGCGCTGCAGGCATGATCATCGTGCGCGATGCGGAGGAGGCCGCCCTGGTGTTGCCACGCACGTACGGTGTTGACGACTTCCCGGTGGTGATCCAGGACCGCCGCTTCCTGGCCAATGGCAACATGCCCACCGCGCCCTATGGCGACTCGGTGCTGGTGAACGGTACCCCTCGCGCCTATTTGGAATGCCCGGCACAAGTGGTGCGCCTGCGGCTGCTGAACGGTGCCAACGCCCGCATCTTCGCCCTGGGCTTCGAGGATGGGCAAGCCATGCACGTGATCGCCGGCGACGGTGGCCTGCTGAACGCACCGGTGAGCACCGACAGGCTGTGGCTGAGCAATGGCGAACGCTACGAAGTGCTACTGGACCTCAGCGGCATGGAGGGTGACAGCCTGCTGCTGAAGAGCTTCGGCAGCGAATTGCCGCAGGCCGTACCGGGCGCGAACAACATGCTCTGGGAAAGCAGCTGGCTCAACGGCATCGACTTCCCCGTGCTGCGGATCCGTGTCACCGCACCCACTGTCGAACCCGTGACCACTGTCCCCGGCACCCTAGTGCCCGTGCAGCCGCCAAGCGAAGCCCTTTCCGTGCGCACCCGCACCAAAGCCCTCACAGGGAACGGCATGGTGGGCATGGGCATGTTCATGATCGACGGGCAGATGTTCGACCTGGACGTGATCAACGACACCATGCAGTTGGGCAGCGTGGAGATCTGGGACATCCCGAACAACTCCAACATGGCACACCCCATGCATATCCATGGGCTCTCGTTCTTCGTGCTGGAACGCAATGGGGTGCCACCGCCCGTGTGGGAACAAGGTGCCAAGGACGTGGTGTTGGTGGATGCCGGTGAAACGGTGCGCCTGATCATGCGCTTCGATCACCCCACCAACGGATGGCCCTTCATGTACCATTGCCACAACCTGCTTCACGAGGACAACATGATGATGCTGCAGTTCATCGTGGAAGGGATGACGGTGGGCATACCGCAGGAAGCCACTGCAACGAACCTGACCATACAGCCCAACCCCACCTCGGGTTTGCTCATGTACCACAGTACCACCCCGGTGAACGAAGTGATGCTGCTGGACATGAGCGGGCGCACCATGCTGCACGACCATGCCAATGGCGCCATTCAGGGCATCCTGGACCTCACCGGCCTGCCGGGCGGTTGCTACCTGCTGCGGACCATGGGGCCGGGCACGACCACGGTCCACCGCGTGGTGCGCGAGTAGCGCTCAATTGTCCATCGCCCCCTGCTCGATCCATTCGCGGATCGTCTCCAACTCCACGTTACCCAACGGCGCACCGCCCGGAGGCATGCCCAAACCGTAATCGGGGTGCCAATTGATCTTGTTCCATAGCACCGATGCCTCCGGGTCGCCAGGTGTGATCAAGAAACCAGGCCAGTTGCTGCTGGGAGCATTCACCAGGCTCGTGTAGGCATTCGTCGGCGAAAGGTCCAGATCATTGCCCATGGGTGGGTGGCAGGTCCAACAGTGCTCCACGAAGATGGGCACCACTCCCGCGGCGAAGAACACCGTATCCATGGGCACATCGGGATCCGTCGGCTTGGGCTTGGGCACGAACAAGGGCCCTTCGTCCTTGGCACAACCAGCAAGCAGTGCCACGATCGTGCCCAGCGCGATAAGAACATGGAGGTGCCTCTTCATGGACGGGCCTTCTTGGGTTTGACGAACAGGGTGCGGGCGATGTTGAAGCCCAGGTGGAAGTAGCCCTCCCCGTATCGGGACTGCGGCAGGGTGTAGACCCGCTGCTCGATGATCTCCTGGCTGCTGGCGATAACGATCTGGAACACGTGGCCTGCGGTGGCCAGCTCGTAGGCAATGGCCACCGGCTCGCGATGGTCGTTCTCCTGGCGGCCCTCCAGGATGGGCGCCACCTCGAAGAGCACCGAACCCTTGGTGCTCACCTTCACTCTTCCGCTGAGCGGAAGGGCCACGGTGAGATTGGATCCGCCCACGGGCACCAGGTTGCGGTGGATGACCGCCGGCGCCAGTTGCAGGGAGAAGCGCTCGGTGAAGCGGCGTGCCACGATCACCTGCGCGTTGTACGAAAGGCGGTGCTTGAACGCGTACGCGAAGGGCGTCACCCCATCGGCGAAGAAATCGCGCTCGCCTACCCGGGGCCAGTCGTCGCTCATGAGCCCCACGTTGCCCCAAAGCGTCACGGAAACGGGCACCTCGTCCTCCACGGTCTGCTTCAGCAGACGTGCCTTGGCGCCCAGGTCGTACACCTTGCCGTTCTTGCTGCGGCCCAGTTCCAGATGTACATCGGTCAACGGTGAATACTGGAAGGCGAAGCGGATGTTGGCCGGCAGGTCCATGCCCAGGAACTGTTTGAGGGCCTGCTGATCGGGACCGAACGCACCGAAACGGTGCTGGATCATGAAGCCGAAGGAGCGCTTGCGCGGCACCACTTCGATGCTCTGCGCGTTGATCACCTGTGTACCCGGAAAGGTACGGGAGACATACTCGCGTGGCATGTCATCCTGTGCGGCGGTTGGCGCTGCATGGAACAGCACACCCATCATGGCCAAGGTGGTCGTGAGCTTATCGCGCATCATGGGGTGAGGCTTCTGATGTAGTGGACCACGGCCCAGCGCTCCTCGCGTGAGATCACCTCCTCATAGCTGGGCATCTCCCCACGGCCATGGGTGATCTTCCAATAGAGGGCACCATTGCTCTGGTCACGCACGGAAGCAGCGATCAACTGCGCGGGCTTCACCTGCAGGGATGCAGCCGTGGGGCCATCACCCCGGCCCTCCATGCCGTGGCACACCCAACAAAGGGAGGTGAAGACCTTCTCGCCCCGTTGCACGGCCTTGGCGTTCCCCGCCATGGGGTCCTTCAACTGGTCGGCCTGTGGGGGCGCCTTCCACGGATCGCCGACACGGCCCATTGCGCTGAAAGCCGCCCACAGCACGGGAAGCAACAGGATGATCAGGGTATTCCTTGCCATGTGTTCGCGTGTTCTTGTGGTGATGCCGAGCGCATCAGTTGAGCTTCCACCAAGGCGAGCGCCTCCGCGCTGCGCGTATCGTTCGGGGCCAGGTGGACGGCCGCCGTCAAGTGCTCCAAAGCGCGATCGTTGTCGCCTCGGCGCGCGAGCAGCACACCCATGGTATAGCGCACCTGGGCATCACCGGGCAGCATCTCGGCCAGTGCCCGATAGTGTTGCAGTGCCTGGTCCGGCTTCCCCGCGCTGAGGAAGAGCGCCCCCAGGTTGTTGTGCAGCATGGGCGTGGGACCTCCGATGCGCAGCGCACCCTCGTAGTGCGCAATGGCCTGCTCATCAAACCCCATACGGCTCTCCACATGGGCCAGCGCGATCAGGAGCGGAGCTTCATCGGCCACACGCTCAAGCCCCCTCGTATAGCTGTGCCGCGCATCCTCCCAACGGCCGGCACCCTCCTGCCAGCGCCCCAAGGCGAGCGCGCTTTGTACCAGCAATTCGCGGCTGCGGCCACCCGATCGTTCGCGGCCTTGGTCCAAGGCGGCCTGCCAGTGCATGGTGGCCGTAGCATCATCACCGCCACGCAAGGCAAGGTTGCCCAAGTGGTAACGCGCCTCCACGTGCGTGGGATCCTGCACGACCATTCCTTCCAACAGGACCTTCGCCTCGGCGTCCCGGCCTTGCTGTAAATAGAGCGAGGCCAGCTCCTGTCGGCGGTCCAGCGGTTGCCAAAGGCCCAGCGACAGGGCCGCCTCGTAATGCCGCACGGCGCCCATCAACCGGTCTTCATCCACTGCCCCTTGATCGGCCTGCCGCGCCAGTTGCAGGAACGCCGCCTTGCCCGCCAGGGTATGGTACTGCACCACGGCACTGTGCGCCATGAAGAGCACCAGTGCGAGCAACCCGGCAGTGAAGAGCCTGCCGGCAGGGCGAAGGCCGCCGTCCATGCGCAGGGTGATGCCCCGCAATTGGAAGGCGCTGCGGCGGAACATCCGCCAACCCAAAAGCAGTACGTAGGCGGCGCACAACGCCAGGCCCACCGCCAGCAGGAAGGGCACCTTGTCATACAGCCCGCGAAAGATGGGCATGGCCACCACGAAGGCACCGGCCAGGAAGAGGTCTTCGCTGAGGCTGTTGCTGAAGCGGCCCCGGTAGGCACCCATGGGATGGCCTTTGCGGAACAGCGGCGGTTTGCGGAAGCCGAACTGCACCGCATTCTCAGGGCACACCGCCACGCAATCGAGGTCCTTCAGGCAGCGCGGATTGGTGACCATGCCGTGCATGGCCAGCTCGCGGTGCACGAGGATGTCCGATGAACAGGCTTTGGTACACAGCCCGCACTGGCTGCAGTCCTCGGCGAGCACGATGCGGCCCGGTGCCAACTGATCGGCGATGCCGAAGAGCGCACCGTACGGGCATGCCTGGTAGCAGAAACCGCGACTGCCCAGTAGGTATACGATGAGGAAGCCGCAGACGAAGAAGGTGAACACCGCCACGCCCGGCGGCGGCAGGTTGCGCCACATGTCATCGGTGGTGAACGAAGACCAGCGTGAGCCGCCCGCCTCCACCACCCGGATGGTCTCCGGGCCCACACCGTGCCACAGTTGCAGCAGTTGCGGCCAGATGAAGAGGTAGAACATCACCGCGATGGGAACCCAGATGAGCGTGCGCGAGCGGATGGGCTGCCGCTTGATGCGCAGCTTGTCCATGATCCATCCGGCGGCATCCTGCAGGGCCAGGATGTGGCAACCCCACGAGCAGAAGAACCGGCCGAATACCAAGGTGGCCACCATCACCACGACCATGAGCACGAAGCCGGCCGTAACGATGCCCTGGTGGACGGTATACAGCACCTCGTTGAACTCCAAGGGCGCCAGGGTGCGCCCCTTGAGCTTCCAGTGAACGAAGTGGGCCACGAAGAGCAGGTGAACGCCCACCAGGGTGGCGATGCGCCACTTCTCGTAGGGTTTGTGTTTCACCAACGCCTCCATCGCCCGCGCGTGTTCGTTCTACTGCACCACCACACGCTTGGAGAAGCGGCGGCCGGCGAGGTCCACGTTCAGGTGGTACATGCCTTTGGCCAGCCCCTCCATGTGCATGGGGTGACGCCACTGGCCGGCGGCGGCCGCTTGTGAGCCGGTGTACACCACCCGGCCCACAGCATCCATCAGGGTGAGGTCCACCCGGGTATCGCGCAGTAGGTGCAGTTCAATGGTGAAGGCACCCGTGTTCGGATTGGGGAACACCTCGAAGCCGCGCAAGGGCAATGCTTCCGCCACACCCGTGCAGACCTGGACCTCCACCTCCACCGGAGTGGGATCGCTGAGGCATTCACCGCCACCGTACTCCACCTCCCAGTCGAAGAAGTAGTAGTAGAACGATGCCCCCCCGCTGCTACCAGTTATCGTGGCCACATCGCCGATCACGTAGGGATAGTTGACCCCGGAATTGCTGCGCCACAGATCGGCGGTGCCCGCCACGATCAGCTTGTAGCCCTTGCCCGGTGGCAGGTCGAAGTCCAAGTCCATCCGCGAACTGCCGGCGGGGAGGTAGATCGAGCGTGTGGCGCGCATCACACCGATGTGGTCCACCCATTCCACCGTACGCCATCCGGGGCTGCCGGCGTATACCAGCACCGACTTCAGGCGGAAGGCCTTGTTCACATCGAAGCGCAGGAACTGCGCACCGGCGTGGTACTCACCAGTACCGGTATTGTTCGGTTTACCACCATACGTTACGATGCCAGGTTGCACATGGCGATCGCGCACCGTGTAGCTCGTGCTGGTGAACAGCGGTGGCGTAACGAACTGTGGACCCGTGGCCACCAGATCGCCAAGAGCATCATACCAGACAGCATCGGCTGCTGTGGTGGAAAGCACCGCTGCTTCACCTTCACAGATGAGCACATCCTCGGCATAAGGAGCATCAGGCTGTGGCAGTTCAGTAACCGTGTACGGTACCGACGTGGCCGTGCCGCAGTAGGTGGTCACCGTAACGGTATAGGTGCCCGGGCCGGCCAGGATGCTGTTGGTGGTGGCGCCGTTGCTCCACTGGTAGGAAAGGCCAGAATTGGCCTTCAACTCTACCTGCTCGCCCGTACAAACGAAAGCCTGCTGTTCGCAGGTTATGGTGGCTGCAGGAGCGCCGCTCACCTGCTGGGTGAGGGTGTAGGGTACTGCCGTGTAGTTGTTGGTCTTATCCTCCTCCAGGAGCAGATCGAAGGGGTCCACTTGGGCGATTATCCAATACTCGCCGTTGCATGTTCCTGCCGGGATGTCGATCCACATTCCGTCGAGGTATTCGCTGTATATATCGGTATAGCCCGATGAGATGCCCTGACGGATCTTGCTGCAGCCGTAGTTCCCGCCGCCGAGCCCGTAGTTGGGGAAGTCGGCCGGGTAGAGCGTTGTGCCCGCGTTATAGGTGGTGTTGTCGTCCTTGCAATGGTGGTTCACCACGGATTGGCCGCAGTTGTTGTAGTCCATCAGGCAGAAGCCCAGCTTGTAGCCCTCGGCGATGATGGGCCACTGCAGGGGATCGCTCACTCCGGGCTCTGGCAGGCGCAGGCTGAAGATGCCCCACTGGTCGTAGCGCGTGTTGTTCTGCGTGCTCACGAAGGTCATGCCCTGCGGCATCACCCGCTCGTAGGAGGTCATCTGGTTGCCGCTCTTCTCGAAGATGCGCTGCGTGGTGAGTTGCTTCGCCATGCCGCCGTTGGGACAGGTGAACTGGAGTTCGGCGTTGGGGTCCTGCACCACGAAGGTGTCCACCCCACAGGTGAAGCGCCGGTTGCCTTGAAGATCCACCCCGCGCACCTCCAGAGGGCCATGCCCGATGTTAGGAGTGCTGCCGCTGATGCGCACACGACCGGGCTCCTCGCTCGGACCGCCCAGGTAGTTCAGGATGCCGTACCAGGAAATGGTCATATCCGGCCGCAACTCGCAGTTCGGCGTGCCATCAGGGCACTGGCAACTGGAGGCGTTGGTGGTGGAACACTGGCCCTGCGCCGCCGGGATGCGGGCGACCAGCAACACCAGCGGCAGTAAGGTGTAGAGGACTCTGTTCATGGGTGGATGAGGTTGGTTCCGCAGTAAGGGAAAGGTGGTGTCGCGCAGCTAAAATAGGATAGAAATATCTGGAAAATATGACGCATATCATATATATGCACCATCACCCATGGATTCCTTTGCACCACAATACACCGGCATGCACACCCTTCGCCTCCCCCTTCTGCTCATCGGCATCACCTTGCTCCTGGCCGCCTGCAAGAAGGACGGCCCCGCCCCTCCGGCACCCGCGCCCACCCCTCCCGCGCCCACCAATACCACCCTGCGCATCCACCACCACATCGATGGGGCGTCCCTCGCCTACAACGAAATGCTGTACACCAACGAGGCCGGCCACACCTACTCCGTCACGCGGCTGGAGTATTACATCAGCGACATCCGCCTGATCACTGCCGACTGTTGTGATGAGGAGTTCGTGATCCCCGGTCCATTCTACATCAATGGAACGGAGAGCGACCAGTTCGACCTCGGCACCTTGCCCACCGGCACCTATACCGGGGTGGAGCTACGCATGGGCCTCAACCCCACGATGAACCAGACCGGCGCCCTGTCCAACACCATGGAGAACGTGAACATGGCCTGGCCCGTGCCCATGGGTGGGGGCTACCACTTCATGAAGTTCGAGGGGCACTTCATGCACAACAGTACGCCCACCGGTTACGCCATGCACTTGGGCCGCAACGAGAACCTGCCCACCTGCCTCGCCACCACGGACTTCAGCCTCGATGGCAGCGCCAACACGCTCAACCTGCACTTCAACCTCAATGAAGTGTTCCGCGACCCTCATATCTACGACCTGTCCAGCGGCACCCAATCCATGGGCAGCATGATGTTGATGGGCCTGCTGCGCGACAACTGCGCCAACGCCTTCACCATGGACCTGCAGCCATGACCACCACCCACCGCATCGTTCTCGGCGCCTGCCTCCTGGGGCTGGCCCTCGGCGCCTGCCGCCGCGATGCGGTGGATACACCTGACCCCTGCGCTTCGAGCACCACGCCGTTGGAACTGGAGTACCCCTCCTTCTTCCCTCCACCGGCCATCCCTGCCAACAACCCCCTCACCCGGGAAGGCGTGGAGCTAGGGCGCAGGCTCTATTACGACCCCCTCCTCAGCCAGAACGGCCCATTCGAGGGCATGGCCTGTGCCAATTGCCATGACCAGGAGCGCTCCTTCACCGTGCCCACCACCACCATCAATGTGCTGCCACACGTGAACCTCGCCTGGAGCAGCCACTTCCTTTGGAACGGCAAGGTCAGCGGCACCTTGGAGGACGTCATGCGCTTCGAGGTGAACGACTTCTTCCAGGTGGACATCAATGTGCTGAAGGGCCACGACAGCTACCCTGAACTCTTCCGCAAAGCCTTCGGCACCTGCGATATCACCACGGACCATGTGGCCAAGGCTTTGGCCCAGTGGTTCCGGCGCTTGACCTCCACCAACAGCAAGTTCGACCGGTACATGCACGGCGAGGTGGTTCTCACCGCCGCCGAGATGCATGGTGCCATGATCTTTCTGTCCGAGATCGGAGACTGCTTCCATTGCCACGCCATCCCACTCATGAGCGACAACGCCTTCCACAACATCGGATTGGACAGCAGCTTCAGCGGCTTCGATGTAGGGCGCTACGCCTTCACCGGCAACCCCATGGACAAGGGCGCCTTCAAGACCCCCACCCTGCGCAACATCGCGCTCACCGCACCTTACATGCACGATGGCCGTTTCCAGACACTGGAGGAAGTGGTGGAGTTCTACAGCAGTGGGGTGCAGCACAGCCCCAGCCTGGACCCGATCATGACAAAGCCCGGCACCGGCATCTCCCTGGGGCTCACCCCGCAGCAGAAAGCCGACCTGGTAGCCTTCCTGCATACACTCACGGATGAGGGCTTCGTGAGCGACCCGGACCTGGGGAGCCCGTTCTGAAACCGACCACGCGGCCCTAGATTAGGCCCATGGATGCACCTCGCGCAGTTCACCCCTTCCTCCTTGATGCGCTCATCGAGGAGCATTGCTCCGCTACCTGGCGGCAGCGTTTGCAGCGTGCCAATGCCATGCTAACCTTCGCCAAGGGCGAGGCCATCTTCACCACCGGACAACCGGCCGAACGCATGTACATGTTGCACCGCGGGCGCGCGAAGGTGGTGGCCGATATGGGCAAGGGGAGGACGCGGATCGTGCGGCTGGCAGGCGACGGCGAGGTGCTGGGCCACCGAGCACTGGGCGACGCCCCCACCTACACGGCAAGCGCCATCGCCCTTTCGCCATCGCGCGTGAACAGCATCCCCATGACCTTGTTCCTTGATGCGCTGAAGGCCAACCCGCTGTTCTGCTACCACTTCCTGCTCCATTTCGCAGCGGAGATGCGCCAGCTTGACCAGCACCTGCGCGACCTGATGACCATGGACGTGGCACAGCGCGTGGCCCGCGTGCTGCTGCTGTGCCGCGACACCTTCGGCATGGATGCGGATGATGCACGCAAGCTCGCCTACACCCTGCCACGACGAGACATGGCGAGCATGGCCGATACCACCTACGAATCGGTGGTACGCACCCTGGCCGCCTTGCAGGAGCAGAAGCTCATCGAACTTGTGGGCAAGGACGTGCGCCTGCGCAAGCCCCGGGCACTGGAAAAGCTGTTGACCTGAAGGTCGGCCTTTGCCACGCAGCCTGCACCTGCGTGACCTATGTCACCATCCCGCTTTGTCCTTTAATCGGATAATTGTGTCCGCATTAGGGTGAACACAGTTCCCACTACCACCCGATCATCCCCGCCACTCAGGCGATAGCACACAGCATGACATCATGAGCCAACACAGCTTCAACGTATCCGTGATCTGGGAACAAGGCCGCCAGGGCCGCCTCATCTCCCCCGAACTGCCACAGTCCATTGAAGTGGCCACCCCGCCGCAATTCCCAGGCGGCGTGCCCGAGATCTGGTCGCCCGAGCACCTCTTCACCGCCGCGGCCGTCTCCTGCTTCATGACCACCTTCCTGGCCGTGGCCGAGTTCTCCAAGTTCACCTATGCGGGCCTGCGCTGCGATGCGGAAGGCATCCTGGACAAGGAGGACGGCAGGTTCCGCATGACGGCGATCCTGCTGAAGCCTGTGCTACGCATCAACGCTGAGCAGGACCTCGAGCGCGGAATGCGCATCCTGGAAAAGACCAAAGCAGCCTGCCTCATCTCGAACTCCATGATGAGCCGCGTGACCATGGAACCCACCGTGGACGTGATGGAGGCCACGGAGGTGGAGTTGTGAACATAAAGCGCGATCACGCACCTGCGGCCAACCGCGTGTACAGCCGCATCACTGCGGGCACCAGCCGCTGCACCGTTCACGCTGGCACTCCGCCACCCCGCCGGGTGCGCACCACCATCACCGTGGCCATGGCGGCGAACATCAGCACGATGGTGAAGCCGTTCGCTACGCCGTATAAGCGCCGCAGCTCCACCTCGCCCAGCAGGGCAAAGGCCAAGCGCGCCAGCAGCGTAAGCTGGAACAGTGCCCAACCCACCCACAACAACCGGTGGTAAGGCCGATGTGGGTTGCGCAGCACCGAGGGCAGGATGATCGGTGCGTGCGCCCAGATCATGGAGAAGGTGAAGCCCAGGAAGAAGGTGTGCAGGTAGAGGTCGTAGAACAAGGGCTGCGCGCCGCCGAACAGCAGCACCAGCCCGTTCAGCAGCAGCCAGCCATAGCCCACCAGCAGGCCCACCGCCACGTAGCGGTGGAAGTCCGCCTTGCGCACGCCAATACGCGCCATGTCGTAGCGCATCAGCCACAGGGCGGCTGCCACCGAGGCCACGCCCAACACCTGCGGGCCCGGGCCGTGGAAGGGCAGTAGCACGCCGGCCACAAAGGCCGCCAGCACCAGCCATAGCAGCCCCTTGGCCCATGCCGGCACCGGCAGGTAGCGCGTCAGTTCCAGACGCTCGCCCACGATGGTGAGCAGGATGAAGGCGATCCACCACGGCGTGGCGGCGGGCACCAGAAAGGTGCGCCACAGCACGGCGTTGCCCACCAGCCAGCACAGCGCACCGGCCACGAACAGGTACCAATGCGCCTCGCGGTGGTGGCGCATCTGCCCGGCGTATGCTGCCAGCAGGCCCAGGTTGGCAAGCATCATCGCGATCAGTGCGGCGCGCACCTGCCCGGCCAGCAGCAGCACCGTGCCCATCGTCGACAGCAGCGGGAACAGGCGCCACCAGCGCGAAGGCAGCACCACGGTGCGCTCCAAGGTGATCAGCGTGCCCAGAAAACCGCCGGTCATCAGGAGCCCGTGGTGCGCGGCGGGCACCGCCAGCGGCAGCCCCCAGCCCAGGCGCACCATGCCGCCGAACACGCCCGCCAGCATGGCCAGGCCCACCAAGGGAAGCGGAAGGATGCGCAGGTTCATCGAGGCCGAATATCCATGCTCCTGGCACGGATCGGACGTAAAGAAAGCGCAGGCCGTTGGGACTCGATCACGTCCGTGGGACCCACTTCCTCTCTTTTCCTCTTTCTCTCTTCTTCTCTTCTGTCATTGCGAGCGAAGCGAAGCAACTCTCTTCTTCTCTTTCTCTCTTTCCCTCCTCTCACACCCACCGCTTCTTCGTTTCCGCTCAGTCCTGTTCCACTCTGCGGAAGGCACAGAACAGGAAGTTCTGCACCTTGCCGGAGGGCGTCACATGGTCCACGGTGGAACACCGGATGCGGGCGCACAGGTGCTGGAGGCGTTCCACCATCGCCGCCTCGCTGTACCGGCGCACCGGTATCCCGCTGCACTTCTCCGGACCGTTCTCGCTGAAGGTGCCCAGGATCAGCAGGCCTCCGGGTCTCAGCAGCCGCGACAGCCTTTCGAGGTAGCGCTCCGCAGCGGCGTCGTTGGTCAGGAAATGGAACACCGCGCGATCGTGCCACACATCGAAGGGAGCCGCAGCCTCGAAGCAGGTGGAATCCCCTTCTATCCACTGCTCCGTTGCGGCCGCCGCACCCAGTCGTCGCTGCGCCCTGGCCAGTGCGGTGCCGCTGATGTCCAGCACGGACACCTCGCTGTATCCGCGCTCCAGCAGATGGTCCACCAACAGGCTGTCACCGCCCCCCACATCGATGATGCGCGCGGCCGGTGGCACGCGGTGCTCGGCCAGCAGGTCCAACGACACCTTGGGCATCGCCTGGAACCAGCTCAACTCCTGCGGGTCCTTCTTCGCGTAGATGGCCTCCCAATGCTGTTTCGGGTCGAAGGGCTTGGTATGCATGGTGCTTTGTGTTCGATGCGGTGAAGGTAGTGGGGGTATGCAGCGGGCAGGAGTGCGAAGCGCGACGACGCTGCCGAGCGCAGCTTACCACATCGATCGGGATCACCCGGTCCTGAAGCCTGCCTTTCTCCCGCCAGCATGCATGGGATGGTGAGTGCGCAACGGACAAAGCGCTGGACTCCCGCACCATGATCGCCGCGGAGGGCCAAGCACACAGGCTTGTGCTGTTGCCGCTCCGCATCCCGACCATGCCCCGGGATGAACCTTCGGATGGAGGCCGTTGGTGGACCGCGAAAGTGTCAGTGTGACCATCGTCACCAAAACAGTAAGTTAGTGTTCACTTACTTTGTCGCGTTCAAACCGACCACCCCATGAACGGACAACGCAACATCGCCATCGGCTTCCTCACCATGGGGGCCTTCATGCTCTACGGCTTCCTGCTCATCTACCTGCGCGACTTCGCCCCCGACAAGCAGGCCTGGGTGGACAGCTACAGCGTGGGCAAGCACTTCGAGGCCCGGCTCGCGCACGTGCACGGCAACCTCTTCGCCTTCCTCAATGTGGTGATGGGCTACCTGCTGCTCCACTTCGGTGAGCGGCTGCGCTGGTCCACCCTCACCTCCTGGCTCGGGCTCATCGGCCTGCTGATGCCCGCCGGCATCCTGGCCGAAGTGTACCTCGGGGCGCCCCCTGTGTTCGTCCTCATCGGCGCGCTGGCCATGACCGCCGCGGTCTTCCTGCTCGGCACCGCCTTCTTCAACCTCAAGCCTTCCCATGGACATTAAGCCCCGCCAACTGGAGATCATCGAGGCCGCCGGACAACTGGTGACCGAGGATGGCTTCGCGGCCCTCACCACCAAGCGCCTGGCCGAACGTATGCACTTCACCGAAGCGGCCCTCTACCGCCACTTCGCGAGCAAGGAGGAGATCCTGGTGACCATGCTGCATCACCTGGCCGCGAACATCGACGAACGGCTGGCCACCGTGGCCGAGACCCACCCCGACCCCGTGGAGCGGGTGCGTGCCATGTTCGACAGCCAGTTCACCTTCTTCCAGCAGAACCCCCAATACCTCATGGCCATCTTCGCCACCGGGGTGCTGGAAACATCGAACGGCATCGATGGAGGCATTGAGCGCATCATGGTGGTGAAACGCCGCCACCTGCTCAACGCCATCAAGGACGGCCAACGGTCGGGTGTCTTCACCTCGGACCACTCGGCCGAGACGCTCAGCCACATCATCATGGGCACCTTCCGCCTGCA
>CAYZBO010000051.1:0-22123 GCA_964476665.1 uncultured Chryseobacterium sp.
CCAGCACCACATCGCTGATGCTGAAGTGCCCACCGGGCTTCAGCACGCGCAGCACTTCGCTGAGGGCCTGGCGCTTGTTGGGCACCAGGTTCAGCACACAGTTGCTCACCACCACGTCCACCATGCAGGCGCTGAGGGGCAGCGCTTCGATGTCGCCCTGCCGGAACTCCACGTTCTGGTAGTCCAGCTTGCGGGCGTTGTCCTTTGCCTTGGCGATCATCTCGGGTGTGAAGTCCACGCCGATCACACGGCCATCAGGACCGGCAGCCGCACGCGCCACGAAGCAGTCGTTGCCGGCGCCGCTGCCCAGGTCCAGCACCGTATCGCCCGGCTTGATCTGCGCGAACTCGGTGGGCAGTCCGCAGCCCAGGGAGAGGTCGGCGTCGGGGTTGTAGCCTTCGAGCGTTGTGTAGTCGTCAGAGAAGATGGAGTTGGGGCCGGAAATTTCCGGCCCGTACCACGTTCTTGGCCCGGCGCCGCAGCAGCTGCTGGCGTTGGTGGTCTTGTCCTGTTTGGCGATCTCCGCGTACTTGGCGCGGACGAGGTCCTTCAGTTCGTTGGGGCCGGAAGTTACCGGCCCGTACATCGGCGTTTTCATGGATAGGGGGAGTTTGGGCCGCTTTCCGATCAGGGCCGATCATGATCGGCCCGTACGATCAGCAGCAGGTATCAATGGGCTTGTAGGCGGCGAAGAGCTTCGCGAAGGCGGCCTGTGCCTTGGCCCAGGCCTTGGGTTCGATGCAATAGCACACGCTGGTGCCCTCCACGGTGCCGGTGATCAGGCCTGCGTCCTTCAGCTCGCGCAGGTGCTGGCTGATGGTTGCCTGCGCCAAACCCAGTTCCTCCACTAGGCTGCCGCACACGCAGGCGTTCTGCTTCAGCAGGTATTGGAGGATGGCGATGCGCGCGGGATGGCCCAGCACCTTGGCCCAGGTGGCCAGCTGGTTCTGCTGCGCGGAGAAAAGGTCGGTCTTGGTGACACCCATGGTGATGCTTGAATAGATCGCAATATTACGATGTTAGCATGATATCGCAATAAGACGATGAAGGCAATGCTTGGGATCCCGGGGTGGGGGAGGTCCTCAGCCGTGCAGGTGGATGCGCTTCACGCGGGGTGAGATGCTCGTGAGCGCCTCGTAGGGGATGGTGCCGAGGTCAGCCGCGTACCGGGTGAGGGTGGGCCTGTTTCCGAAGACGATGACCTCATCGCCCACCGCACAGGGCAGGTCGCCCAGCTCCACCATGCACATGTCCATGCAGATGCTGCCCACCGTATGCACTTCATTGCCGCGGATGTCGACGCGGCCCTTGCCATGACCCAGGCGCCGCGGGAACCCGTCCGCATAGCCGATGGGGAGGATGGCGATGCGGCGGGGGCGCTCCTCCAGTGCGCCACGACCATAACCGATGCTCTCCCCGGCGGGGATCTCCTTCACCTGTGCCACCACGGTGCGCAGGCAGGCCACGGGCAGCAGCTGCGCGCTTTCCGCATCGTTGGCGCCGATGCCGTGCAGGCCGATGCCCAGGCGCACCATGTCGAGGTGGGCCTCCGGGAAGCGGGCGATGGCGCCGCTGTTGGCGATGTGCCGGAGGGGTCGGTGGTCGAGCACGGCGTCGATGGCGTCCGCCATGCGGGTGAAGCGTTCCAGCTGGGTGCGGGTGAACGTGTCGTGGCGGGGATCTTCGCTGGCGGCGAGGTGGGAGAGGATGGAGGCCACGTGCAGCGGAGCCCCGCGCAGCGCGCTCAGGAGATCGGGCAGCTCGTGGGGTTGGAAGCCCAGGCGGTGCATCCCGGTGTCGAGCTTGATGTGCACCACGGGGCGTTGTTCGGCGTGGCGCGCATGGTCGATGGCGGCGTTGAGGGAATGCAGGTCGTAGACCTCGGGTTCCAGCTCGAAGCGCTGCAGCGTGTCGAAGGCCACGGGCTCGGGGTTCATCACCATGATGGGCAGGGTGATGCCCTGGCCGCGCAGCTCGATGCCCTCATCGGCATAGGCCACGCCCAGGTAGTGGATGCGTTCGTGGGCGAGCAGGCGCGCCAGTTCGGTGGCGCCCGTGCCGTAGCCGGCCGCCTTCACCATGGCCATCACGCGGGTGGTGGGGCGCAGCAGCGACCGGAAGTGATTGAGGTTGTGCCGCACCGCCGCCAGGTCGATCTCGAGCACCGTTCCATGCACCTGCTGCTGCCAGCGCTCCACCACCCGTTCCAGCCCGAAGCGGCGGGCCCCCTTGATGAGCACCACGGCACCCGCGAACCGCTGTGGGTCCACCTCCGCGAGCAGGCTGTCCACATCGCTGTAGTGATGCACCCGTGGACCGAAGAGGTCCAGGTGCCGGCCAAGCTCGGGTCCCACAGCGATGAGCGTGTCCACGGCATGTTCGCCGAGGTGCTGTGCGAGCTCCGCATATGGTGCGCGGCTGTCCGTGGCATGGGGCAGGTCGCTGATCACCACCACACGCGGCCGGCCGTGGGCCATGCGTTGCTGGTGTTCCAGTGCGCTCACCAGGGACACCATGTCCAGGCTGTAGCTGTCATCGAGCAGTGTGCTGCCGTGCCGCCCCTGCAGGGTGCGCAGGCGCATGTCCACCGGCGTGAGCAGGGGGAGCTGCGCGGCGGCCCACGCGGCGGTGCGGCCCAGATGGAGGCACACAGCGATGCAGGTGAGGGCGTTGGCCACGCTGGCCTCATCGGTGAAGGGGATGCGGCATTGGAAGTCCTCCCCCTTGCAGTGCAGGGAGAGCAGGGTGCTCTCTCCCTCCACACGCTCCGACCGGCATTCCAGGAAGGCAGCAGTGCCGCGTTGGCGGGTCCAGGTGAGGTGCTGCACCGGGCGCAACTCCTGCGCCACGGCACCCGGCACCGCGTCAGCCGGGCTGATCCAGGTGCCTGCATGGGCGAAGAGCGCGAGCTTTTCGCGGGCCTTGGCGAAGGGGTCGGGCAGGTGCCGGAAGCCCTCGTCGTGCGCATCGCCGAGCATGGTGAGCACGCCGATGGTGGGTTGCACGATGGGTGCCAGCAGCGCCATCTCGCCGGGCTGGCTGATGCCCGCTTCGAAGATGCCCAGGCTGTGCTGCGGCCCCATGCGCAACACGCTGAGCGGCACACCCACCTGGCTGTTCCAGCTGCCGGGGCTGCGAACGATGTGCTCCTCGCGGTGCAGCAGTTGCCAGAGCCACTCCTTCACCACGGTCTTGCCGTTGCTGCCGGTGATGCCGATGACGGGGATGTGGGAACGGCTGCGGTGATGCGTGGCGAAGCGGTGCAACGCTGCGCGTGTGTCGGCGACGGCGATGAGGCAGGCACCGGTGCGCGGCTGTGCCTTGTCCTGCTCCACCAGGAAGCAGCGGATGCCGGCTGCGCACAGTTCGTCGATGTAGGCGTGGCCATCGTGCCGCGGACCGCTGAGGGCCACGAAGAGGGTGCCCTCACCACCGGTGTTGCCGCGCGAGTCGATGGCGATGCGGTCCACGCTCCACTGTGCGGCCTCCGGTGGTCCGATGAGCGTGCCGCCCACTGCCTCGGCGATGGCCTGCAGGGTGTAGGGCGTGCCGATCATGGCGCGGTGGATGCGGCGCTGCGCGCGTCGGTGAAGCAGCTGCGGCAGAGCGGCTGGTAGCTGTCCGTTTCGCCCAGCAGCACGAGTTCCCTGCTTGCGGTGGTGCGGTGGCTGAAGGTGGCCAGCTCCCCGCAGCGCACGCAGATGGCGTGCACCTTGGTGACGTATTCGGCCGCAGCCATCAGGCGGGGCATGGGCCCGAAGGGGCGGCCCTGGAAATCCATGTCCAGCCCGGCCGCGATCACGCGCACACCCATGTCGGCGAGCGCAGCGCACACCTCGGGGAGCCCATCATCGAAGAACTGTGCTTCGTCGATGCCCACCACCTCGATGTCGCTGGCGAGCAGCAGGAGGTTGCTGCTGCTGGGCACCGGTGTGCTGCGGATGGCGGTGGCATCGTGGCTCACCACGTCGCTTTCGGCGTAGCGGGTGTCCACGCTGGGCTTGAAGATCTCCACGCGCTGCTTGGCGAACTCGGCACGCCGGAGCCGTCGGATGAGCTCTTCGGTCTTGCCGCTGAACATGCTCCCGCAGATCACTTCGATCCAGCCCTTTCGGCGTGCGCGGCTGGCTGTATTCTCCAGGAACATCGGCTGTGCGGAGCCCCCGCATGGAACGCTTCTTGCAGGGCGACGCGAAAATAGGGATCTTCGCGTTCGAGCTTGTTGCAAAGCTGTTGCCCATGGGGAAGGACAAGGCATTCCGGAACATGAACGAGCTGCTGGCCGAGCTGAGCCGGGCGGAGCGCGAGCTGGCCTCAGGTGCGCTGGGCGTGGAGGGGCTGGAAGTGGCCTGCGCCGATGCGCGGGAGCTCTATGAGCGGCTGATCGTGCTGCGCCACAAGGCGCGTGAAACGGTGGTGGCCCCGGTGGCCAAGGCGGTGGAGCGGGAGGAGCCGGCACCCGCCGTGGCGAAGGAGCCCGCTGCCGATCCCTCCGCCATCCGCCTGGACACGCGTCCGCCCGAGGTGTCGCCGCGCCAGGTATCGCTCATCGAAGCGATCGAGGCCACCGAGTCCACCAAGGCGGAAGCCGCACCACCCCCGCCCCCCAAGCCACCCAAGCCCGCGCCGGCGCCAAAGGCCACCGTGCAGACCGAGCCGAAGAAGGCCGCGCCCACCCTGGCCGAGAAGCTGGAGCAGGCCGCCATAACCGACCTCGCCAAGGCCATCTCCCTGAGCCATAAGTTCTGGTTCGTCGCTGAGCTCTTCAACGGCGATCGCATCACCTACGACAAGTCCATCGACCTGCTCAACGGCATGACCGATGGTGCGGCCGCGCAGGCTTTCTTTGAAGCAGAGGTGCTCGCCAAGCTGCGCAAGCCCGCCGATCCGGAGGCGCTCGCCACCTTCGCCGAACTGCTCAAACGCCGCTACGCATGAGGAGCGCCTTCCTGTGGATCACGTTGCTGCTGTGTCCGGTGCTGCATGCACAGGACGATGCGGCCGTCCTGGCGCGCGGTCGGCAACATGTGGATTCGCTCACTTCTCCGGGTTTCCATGGCCGTGGTTACGTGAACAACGGACAGGGGATCGCGGCGGAGTACATCGCGCGGGCCTTCCAACGCATGGGCCTGCGACCGGTGAAGAACGACTTCTTCCAGCCCTTTGCCTTCAATGTCAACAGCTTTCCGGACAGCATCGGTGCGCAGGTGGACGGGCAGCTGCTGAAGCCTGGCACCGACTACCTGGTGCACCCGGCCAGTGGAAGCGCGGAAGGCAGCTTCGAGCTGGTACACCTCACCCCGGCGGACCTGTTCAGCGCCGAGCGCAAGGCCATGACCCTGGGCGTGGTGGCGGGCAAGGCGGCGGTGCTGCACTGGCCAGCTACGAAGAACGCCGACAGCCTTGCCCGCTTCGCGCAATTGGAGGAGGAGTTGATGCATTACGGACCGGTGGTGAAGGTGGTGCGTGGCAAGCTCACCTGGAGCGTGTCGCAGGAGGCGCGCCCGTACCCCCTGTTGGAGGTGACGGATGGTCTGGTGAGCGATAGCAGCGCCGTGCTGGACCTGCGTGTGCGCAACCGCATGCTGGTCCGCAACCCGGCGCGCAACGTGCTGGGCATGGTCAAGGGCAGTGGCAAGGGCTGGATCATCATCGGTGCACATTACGATCACCTCGGTCGCATGGGGCCCGATGCGCTCTTCCCCGGCGCCAATGACAACGCCAGCGGTGTGGCGATGATGCTCGAACTGGCACAGTGGTTCAGCACGCACAAGCCCAAACACAACCTGCTCTTCGTGGCCTTCGCGGGTGAGGAGGCCGGCCTGGTGGGCAGTGAGTGGTTCGCGGTGGACCGCCCGATCGACCTGAGCAAGGTGAAGCTGATGCTGAACCTGGACATCCTGGGCACCGGTGATGATGGCATCATGGCGGTGAACGCCACCGCTGAACAGGCGCTCTACGATCGCATGGTGGCGGTGAACACGAAGGGCGGCTTCGTGAAGGAGGTGCGCGCCCGCGGCCCGGCCTGCAACAGCGATCACTGCCCGCTGGTGAAGCGCGGTGTGCCAGCGTTGTTCCTCTACACGCTCGGTGGTGCGGCGCACTACCATGACGTGAACGATAAAGGCGCCTCCCTCACATTGAAGGCCTTCGCGCCGATCCACGCCCTGCTGCGCACGTTCATCGCCCAGGTGAAGTGACCCGCGCCATGTCGGCCACGCGCTCCGCCCTCACCCTGGTGCCCACGCCCATCGGCAACCTGGACGACATCACCCTGCGCGCCGTGCAGGTGCTGCGCGAAGTGGATGGCGTGATCGCGGAGGACACACGGGTGACCGGTCGGCTGCTCCAGCACCTGGGCATCACCAGGCCGCTGATCCCCTTCCACAGCAACAACGAGCACCGCATGGTGGAGCAGTTGGTGGGCCGCCTGCGGGGTGGCGAGCGTTTTGCCTTGGTGAGCGATGCGGGCACACCGGCCATCAGCGACCCCGGCTTTCTGCTGGTGCGGGCCGCCCTGGCCGCGGATGTGAGCGTGGAGTGCCTGCCCGGCGCCACCGCCTTCGTACCCGCCCTGGTGAACAGCGGCCTGCCCTGCGAGCGCTTCGTGTTCGAGGGGTTCCTGCCGCCGAAGAAAGGCCGTCGCACCCGGCTGGAGGAGCTGGCGCGCGAGCCACGCACCGTGGTGCTGTACGAGAGCCCGCACCGGCTGCTGCGCACCGTGGGCGAACTGGCGGAGGCCTTCGGTACGGACCGCCGCGCGAGCGTAAGCCGCGAGCTGAGCAAGCTGCACGAGGAGACGGTGCGGGGCACCCTGGCCGAACTGCAGGCACACTTTACGCGGCATGAGCCCCGGGGTGAGTTCGTGGTGGTGGTGGAAGGCAACAACAACTGAACCGATGAACACGATGAAGACCTGGGACCTGGTCTCGCACGCGGGTCCCCTGCAGGGCTTTCGCTTGTCCGAACGCGCCGTTCCACAGCCCACTGCCCGGCAGGTGCGCATCGCGGTGGAGGGCTTCGGGCTCAACTATGCGGATGTGATGGCCGCGCGAGGCCTGTACCGCGAAGCACCGCCACTGCCCAGTGTGCTCGGCTACGAGGTGGTGGGGCGCGTGGAGGCCTGCGGCGCTGAGGTGCCGGCGGGTCTGTTGGGCAGGCGCGTGGTGGCCATGACCCGCTTCGGTGGCTATGCGGAGCAGGCGGTGACCGATCACCGTGCCTGTGCCGTGATACCGGAGGACCTGCCCCTGGGCGAGGCGGCGGCGCTGGCCACACAGGGCGCCACGGCGTGGTACGCAGCGCGCATGCTCTGTCCGCTGTGGCCGGGCCAACGGGTGCTGGTGCACAGCGCGGCGGGCGGCGTGGGGCAACTTCTGGTGCAGCTGGCGCTGGACGCGGGATGCACCGTGTACGCCGTGGCCGGAGGGGCCGACAAGAAGGCCCACCTGGAACGCATGGGCGCACAGCATGTCATCGATCGACGAAAGGAGGACCACGGAGTTGCGCTCCGCCGCCTGCTGGGCAGTGAGCGCTTGGACGTCAGCTTCAATGCGGTGGCCGGCCGCAGCTATCGCACGGACATGCAGGTGCTGGGCACGGGGGGCAGGATGGTCCTGTTCGGCGGTGCGGAGCGTGGCACGCTGGGGTCGTTCGGCACCCTGCGTTTCGTGTGGCGCATGGGCCTGTTGGTGCCCATCTTCCTGATGATGCGGAGCAGGAGCGTGCTGGGCATCAACATGCTGCGCCTGGGCGACCACAAGCCGGAAGTGGTGGCGGCA
Source organism: uncultured Chryseobacterium sp. (assembly GCA_964476665.1). GTDB lineage: Bacteria > Bacteroidota > Bacteroidia > Flavobacteriales_F > PHOS-HE28 > PHOS-HE28. The sequence continues at coordinate 7,782 of CAYZBO010000051.1, forward strand.
TGCCTGGCGCAGTTGGTGGCGGCTCATGCACGTGGGGTGGTGAAGCCGCATGTGCATCGCGTTTACGGGGCGGATGAACTGCCGCAGGCACACACCGACCTGGCGGGCGGCGGTACGATGGGCAAGCTGGTGGTGCGTTGGTGACACGGCCGTGAACCGAAGCTCCCGGTGGTCCGTTCTTTGAACGGTCTACCTTTGCACGACCGCCCCCGATGAGCGCCACATCCCCGTTCAGCCCCCTCCCGTTCCACGCATGGGGAAAGGGATTCCAGCGACCGCTGATCATCGGGGGGCCGTGCAGCGCGGAGAGTGCCGGGCAGGTGATGCAGGTGGCCCGTGGCTTGGCTGCCGATGGGCGCACCACCATCTTTCGCGCCGGTATTTGGAAGCCGCGTACCCGACCCGGTCATTTCGAGGGCTCGGGTGCTGCCGCCCTTGATTGGATGCGCGAGGCCCGCGAAGCCACCGGCCTGCTCACCATGGTGGAGGTGGCCACGGCCGCCCACGTGGAGGCCGCCTTGCGCGCAGGCATCGATGTGCTGTGGATCGGGGCGCGCACCACGCCGAACCCCTTCAGTGTACAGGAGATCGCCGATGCGCTGCAGGGGGTGGACGTGCCGGTGTTCGTGAAGAACCCGATCAACCCCGACCTGGGCCTCTGGGTGGGTGCTCTGGAGCGCCTGCACGGGGCGGGCCTCCGGCGGATCGGCGCCATCCACCGCGGCTTCAACTGGTTCGAGCGCACCCCCTACCGCAACAGCCCGATGTGGGAGTTCCCCATCCGGTTGAAGGCCACTTTCCCCGAGCTGGAGGTGATCTGCGACCCCAGCCACATCGCCGGCACGCGGGAGCTCCTGGGCGGCGTGGCGCAGCAGGCCCTGGACCTGGGGCTGAGCGGCCTGATGCTCGAAGTGCATCCCAGCCCGGAGCAGGCCCTGAGCGATCCCGACCAGCAGGTGACCCCGCAGGCCTTCGCCACGCTGCTCGATGGCCTGATCTTCCGGCAGGCAGTTCCCACCCCGGGCATGGAGGACCGGTTGCAGGAGCTGCGGGACCTCATCGACCAACTGGACGAGGAGATCGCCCAGAAGCTGGGCACGCGCATGGACATCGCTGAGCGCATCGGTGATCACAAACGGGCCCACCAAGTGGCCATCCTGCAGCCCGAACGCTGGGAGCGGATCATGCGGCGACAGCTACGCCTGGGCAACCACCTGGGGCTGGACGAGGCCTTCGTCCGCGAGTTCATGGATGCCATCCACCGGGAGAGCATCCGCCGTCAATCGGGCGAAGAGGGGACCACTGAAGCCTCAGGAACTCAACGGTCGGGCCATAGCGGGCTGGACGGCTGAAGCGCCACCACCTACTTTCGCAGGACCTGCACTTACTCGGACCTTCACGGAACCAGTTCATCCAAGCACATGCATAAACTCATTACCCTCGGTCTCGCAACGATCGGGCTGCCCCTGCTCAGCGTGGGGCAGATCGCTTTCACCAACGCATCCTCGCTGCTCAGCGGCACCACCAACAGCGGAGGCTGCATCGGTGTGGTGGATATGAACGGCGACGGCCGTGACGACGTGGCCAAGCTCCACAACAGCCGCACGGTGATCGTGGACTACCAGAACGCGGATGGTACCTTCACCGGTGTCAACTATGGCGACATCGCCAACCAGGGCCAGTGGGGCTGGGCCATCGGCGACATCGATGCCAATGGCCACAAGGACGTGGTATCGGGTGGCAGCTACGATGGTGTGCACTACATGCGCATCCCCAGCGTGGGCAACTCCAACATCAGCGACCTGAACAACGGCAGCCTGTTCACCCAGTGCGTGAACATGGTGGACCTCAACAACGACGGCGCCACCGACTACTGGTCCTGCCACGATGATGGTGCACCCCGGCAATGGTTGAACGATGGCAGCGGCAACCTGAGCTTCGCCGACATCATCGACTATACCACCGATCCGGTCAGCGATAGGAGCGGGAACTACGGAAGCGTATGGACCGACTTCGACAACGACGGTGACATCGACCTGTACATCGCCAAGTGCCGCCAGGGGGTGAACAACCCCGAGGATCCGCGCCGCTGGAACCGTCTGTTCGTGAACGACGGCAACGGCAACTACAGCGACCTGGCAGACCAGTACGGGGTGCAGATCAAGAACCAGAGCTGGACCGCCGACTTCGGTGACATCGACAACGACGGCGACCTGGACCTGGTGATCACCAACCACGATGCCACCATCCAGCTCTTCGAGAACGATGGAACGGGCAACTTCTCGGAGATCACCGCCGGCAGCGGTCTGGAGATCACCGGCTTCTTCCTGCAGAGCAAGTTCGTGGACATGGACAACGATGGCTTCCTGGACCTGATGATCTCCGGGGGCATCGAGCGCTTCTTCCGCAACAACGGCAACAGCACGTTCAGCGTCATCGGCGGCCTCTTCCCTGCGGGTGATGTGATGCACAGCTTCGCCACCGGCGACCTCAACAACGACGGCTTCCAGGATGTGTTCGCCAGCTATGGCGGCGGCTACATCAACCCGGATCCCGCCAACCCCGACCGTCTGTGGCTCAACAATGGCAATGACAACCATTGGCTCACCGTGCGCCTGGTGGGCGTGGAGAGCAACATCGACGCCATCGGAGCACGCGTGACCATCGAAGGGCCGTGGGGCACGCAGATCCGCGAGGTGCGCGCCGGTGAGAGCTATGGCATGGTCACCTCCTTCGCCTGCAACTTCGGCGTGGGTACGAACACCGTGGTGCCGACCGTAACGGTCCGCTGGCCCAGTGGCCTGGTGGAGACCTTCACCGACGTGGCCGTCGACCAGGCCATCACCATCATTGAAGGCACCTGTATCAGCCCCAGCGTGGAGATCACCGCCGATGGCGATGCCGTGCTCTGCGGTGCGGGTGATGTGGTGACCCTGACCGGCAACCCCGGATCCAACTACACGTGGAGCACCGGCGCCACCACCCAGAGCATCGCCGTGAGCGAGGCCGGCATCTACACCCTCACCATCGACGACGGTGCGGGTTGCACGGGGGTGTCCAGCATCACGGTGCAGGACAGTCCGGATGAGACCCCCACGGTGACATTGGTGGGCGACGCGATCTTCTGCGAGGGGTCCTCCGTGGAGCTCGTGAGCAGTGAGGCGGCGGGTTACACGTGGAGCAACGGGGCCACGGGCCAGTCGCTCCAAGTGAGCGAGGCCGGCACCTACAGCGTGACGATCGCAGGCAACTGCGGTGAGTGGACCAGCGCATCGGTCTCCATCGAAGTGCTTGATGCGCCGGAGGCGCCCATCGCCGACCCCGTGGTGATCCCCGTGCCGGGCACGGCGGACCTCTTCGCCACCGGCGGTGATGTGCGCTGGTACGATGCCGCCAGCGGTGGCACCCTGTTGGGAACGGGCAACAGCTTCACCACCCCCTTCATCAGCGAGCTTACGTCGTTCTGGGCGGCTGACGCCATCACCCATGGTGGAGGTGTGGCCTTCGGTGGTCCGCAGGACCGCCTGCAGACGGGCATGCCGGGCGCCTTCCACACCAACGCGGACAACTTCCAGGTCTTCGTGGCCAACGAGGACTTCACCATCCGCTCCGTGAAGGTGTATGCCAACGGTGCAGGCAACCGCACCATCGCCCTGGTCGATCGTACCAGCGGTGCAACGCTTGCCAGCGGCGTGTTCAACATCCCGAACGGGGAGAGCCGTGTGACCTTGAACTTCGACGTGCCCGCCGGCGGCCCCTACGGTCTGCGCGTGGTGGGCGGCAATCCGCAGCTGTGGCGAGATGGCCTCGGCAGCGACCCGGCCTACCCCTTCGCCCTGGGCACCTATGGCAGCATCACCAGCAGCTCGGTGACCGGTGCCAATGCCACGGCCTACTACTACTTCTTCTATGACTGGGAGGTGGAGGCACCGAGCGTGGTGTGCGAAGGTCCTCGGACCGAGGTGGAGGTGAGCGTGGGTAATGTGGGTGTGGTGTCGGTCGATGCGGACGGCTTCGGCCTCTGGCCCAACCCGGCCACCGACCAGCTCTTCGTGCAGGTGCCGGTGAGCGCCGGTGCCGTTGACCTGGACCTGGTGGACATCGCCGGCCGGATCGTGCTCAGCGAACGCATTGCCCTGGCAGGCGCGGCTCCGATGGCCCTCGCCACCGGTGGTCTCAGCGCCGGCGAGTATGTGCTGCATGTGCGTCACAACGGCGGTGTCAAGGCGCTGCGCGTGGTGCTCCGCTAAGCGCACTGTGACCAGCCGAAGCCCCGGGCCGTCGTCGTGCGGTCCGGGGCTTCGTGTATCCATCCGCAGGGTGGCTGCGTACAAGGCCCGTCCATCGAACGGACATCACGGACCATGCGAACGATCCTCCCCCTTGTCATCGTTACCATTCTTCTCTCCAGCTGCGCCAAGGACGCGGTGGAAGTGGCACAGGAGGTCGGTGTGCTGCCCTCCACCTGTGGCACCGATGGTGCGCGCCTTCAGGCGAACACAGGGGACGGCGAATTCTGCGCCAGCGCCCAGGTGATGGCGGTGGGGGATGGCACATCCGTGATGATCTCCGGCTTCGACCTCAGTGGGTCGTCCATCGTCCTGCAAGTGGATACGCTCGGTGTGGGGGTCCATCCCATCAGTGAAGCGGAGAACGCGCTCCTTTACATGCAGATGGGCGCGACCTTCGCCACCGGCCAGAACAGTGCGGGCGAGCTGACCATCACGTTGCACGACGAGACCGGCAGGCGCCTGAAAGGCAGCTTCGCGGCGGAGCTGATCAACGCGCAGAACGGGGTGGTGCGCACGGTGCAGGGCATCTTCGACGTCACGTACAGCATCGAAGGCTGATCCGCCTTCCCGAACGGCCGGTCCATGGGCGCTAACTTGGCCCCATGGACCGTTCCGCGTTGCGCGTGACCGTGGTGGGCGTGGGTGCCATTGGCGCTGCCGTGCTGCCCCTGCTGCGCCATCGGTCGGTCGCTTCCGTGCGGCTCGTGGACGGCGATACCATCGAGGAGGCCAACCTGCCACGGCAGCTGCTCTACCATGCGGGTGATGCAGGGCGGCTGAAGGTGACGGTCGCGGTCGAACGCATGGCGGTACTGATCCCCGGCCTTTCGTTCCACGGTGTGCCACGCTTCCTGGATGGGGGCTCCACCGATCTGCTCGCTGTTACCGATGTGGTGCTCGATTGCTGCGACGACCTGCATGCCAAGCGGCTCATCGCGGCACACTGCCTGCAGGCCGGACTTCATCTGATCAGCGCAGCCGTGCATGGGCAGCAGTTGCAGGTGTCCACGCAGGCCCCCGGCGGCCGGGCCTTCTTCGCCGGACGCATCACCGACGAGCAGGCAACGTGCGCGATGCAGCAGGTGCCACTGCCTGTCATCGCGGTGTGTGCGGCGCTGATCGTTCAGCGTCTCCAGCATATCGCCGACGGTGATCCGGTGCTCGCCGAGGTGCTCGACCTGCTGGACGTGAAGGAGGGCCGCTGGATGCGCATCCGTCGCCCGCAGGATCCGCTGGAGGGTGAATTGATCGCCCTGCATCACACCCCCACGCCATCCGCATGAACGCCGTCCTGCTCGCCTTCGCCGTGGTGGCCCTGCTCTACGCTTCCGTGGGCCATGGTGGTGCGAGCGGCTATCTGGCCCTGGGTGCCTTGATGGGCCTTGGTCAGACGGAGATGCGCCTGCCCGCCCTGCTCATGAACCTGGTGGTGAGCGGCATCGCCTTCGTGCAGTTCCACCGCTCGGGCCACTTCCGCTGGTCCGTGTTCTGGCCCTTCGCGCTCACCTCCATCCCCATGGCCTGGTTCGGATCCACTCTGGTGCTCGATCCGTTGCTCTTCGAGCGCCTGCTCGCGGTGGCCCTGCTGCTGGCCGCCGCGCGTCTTCTGGGGCTTTTCGGCCGGGGAGTGGATGGAGCGCGGCCCGTGGTGCTGCCCCTTGCACTGGTGCTGGGTGCTGCGGTGGGCCTGGTCAGCGGGCTCATCGGCATCGGCGGTGGCATCTTCCTCAGTCCCCTGCTCATCCTGCTGCGCTGGGCCAATGCCCACACCGCTGCTGCCGTCAGTGCCCTCTTCATCCTGGTGAACAGTGCGGCGGGCGTGGCCGGAGCCACCATGCGCGGCGAGTCCGTCCCTGTGGAGGCCTGGACCTGGATGGCGGCCGCTGCCGTCGGTGCGCTGGTGGGCGCATGGGCCGGTGCACGTAGGCTCGGTCCCATCTGGATGCAGCGGGTGCTCGGTGCCGTGCTGGCGTTGGCCTGTTTGAAGCTCCTTGTCCCATGATCACGATCGAAGAAGCGCGGCATCGACTGATGGAGGCAGTACACCGCACCGCCGTGGAGACGCGCACGCTGGTGGATGCGGTGGGTGCGTTCGCGGCAATGGACGCTACAGCACCCTGCGAGCATCCCCTGTTCGACATGAGCGCCGTGGACGGTTATGCGTTCGCGTTCGGCGGTGACTCATGGCAGGTCATCGGAGCGTGTGCGGCGGGGGAGGTGATGGACCAGCGACCGGGGCCGGGCCAGGCCGTGCGGATCTTTACCGGAGCCATGCTGCCGCCGGGCACCGATACAGTGGTGATGCAGGAGTTCGTGCAACGGACCGGCGACACCATCCGGCACAGCGATGCGCGCTTGAAGCCTGGTGGCAATGTGCGTCGCCGCGGGGAGCAGGTGCGCGTTGGAGATGTGCTCCTGCATCGCGGAGAACGCGTCACTGCCGCGCACGTGGGTCTGTTGGCGAGCGTGGGCCTGGTGGGGGTGTCGGTGCACATGCGTCCGCGTGTGGCACTGGTGCGCACTGGTGGCGAGTTCAGGGAGCCTGGTGCCCCCACGGAAGGCCGCATCTTCAGCAGCAACGAGCAGCTCGTGGAGGCGGCGTTGCGTGCGGACGGGTATGCGCTGCATCGACCGCCATTCCAAGTGCGCGATGAGCGTGACGCATTGCGCGAAGCCATCGTCGCCGCCATGCAGCAGAGCGACCTGGTGATCAGCACCGGTGGTGTATCGGTGGGCGAGCACGATCTGGTCGCCGAGGTGCTGCGCGATCTGGGAGCGGAGCTCCTTTTCCACGGTGTGCGACAGAAACCGGGCAAGCCCATGCTTGCTGCACGCCACGGAGGTACGATGGTGCTGGCCCTGCCGGGTAATCCGCGTGCCGTTCTTGTTGCCTGGCATGCGTACGTACGGCCTGTGCTGGCTGCCATGCAGGGTGCCCGCGAACCCTGGCCTTATTCGGAGGTGCTCCCCCTGGTGGGGCCGGTCCGGTGGAAGGGCGATCGGGTGGACCTGCGGGCGGGCCAGGTGCGCAGCGGCCGTGTTCACCTGCTTCCCGATGAGGGTTCGCACATGTTGCTCGGCATGTGCGCTGCGGATGTACTGGTGGAACTGCCCGACAGCGGTGGCGAGCTGAGCGCCGGTGCACCCGTGAAGGTCCATTACCTTGCCCGCTGATGGAACCGTGGAACAGGAGCATGGATGGCTGGACCGGCGTGGTGCTCGCCGGCGGTCAGAGCTCGCGGATGGGCCGGGACAAGGCATTGATGCCCTATGATGGCCGAACCCTGCTCGAACGCGCCCTGGACAACCTGGAACCGCATGTTCAAGAGCTGCTCGTCATTGGTGATCCGGGGAAGTATGGACACGTGGGCCCCTTCGTGGTGGCCGATGATATTCCGGGCGTGGGACCCTTGGGCGGGATCGTCACGGCCATGCGGTACGCCAGCCACGACCGCTTGCTGGTGCTGGCATGCGACATGCCTCACGTGACCTCCGCGCTGCTCGCTTTCCTGAAGCAGGGACTTGGACCGGAGCGCAGTGCCTTCGTACCTGCCTGCGATGGAAAGATCGAACCACTGGCCGCCGCCTATCACCGCCGCTGCAGGCCCCGCTTCGAGGCCCAGATCGCTCAGGCCACCTGGAAAGTGAGCGATGCCCTCGAAGTGGTGGGCGCCACATTCGTGCAGATCTGCCCCGGTGAGAACGATTGGCCTGCCGACCTGTTCCGCAACATCAACCTTCCTTCCGACCTTTAGACCATGGAAGTGCTGCTCTTCGGGTTGCTCGCCGAGAAGGCCGGGTGCGACCGGATCGAGGTCCAGGTGACCAGTGTTGCCCAGCTACGACGATCGGTGGCGGAGCGCATTCCTGACCTGTCCCGATTGGAACATGTCATTGCGGTGGACCGGGTGATCGTGCAGGATGACCGGCCGTTGACCGGTCGTGAGGAGATCGCCGTGCTACCCCCGTTCGCAGGAGGATGAGCCAGGAGCGGAAGCATAAGGTGAAGGACATCTTCGTGGAGGGACCGATAGCTCCCGAATTCATCGCGACGAGCATCGCCAAGCACGCCACACGAACCGACATCGGTGCGCACGAGATATTCCTGGGCCAGGTGCGGGCGGACGAACATCGATCATCGAACATCGATGTTCGAACGGTGGCTGCCATCGAATACACCGCCTACCGTGAGATGGCCTTGGAGCGCATGACCGCCATCCGCGAGGAAGCCTTCACGAAATGGCCCAGCATGACCTGCCTGCATGTGCACCACAGCTTGGGCACGATCAAGGCGGGCGAGCTGTGCTTCATGGTCTTCGCCAGCGCACCGCACCGTGCTGCTGCAAGGGAGGCCGTGGCCTGGGTGGTGGACCGCATCAAGGCGGAGCTGCCCATTTTTGGCAAGGAGGTCCTGTCTGATGCCACCCATGTTTGGAAGAAGAACGCGTAGCGGCGCCCGAGGCCTCGGGCCCACCGGGTCGCCCTACGCTTCAATACCCGGACCCTGTTCCATGATCGACATCACCCACAAACCCACCACCCTGCGCGAGGCCACGGCCACGGCGCTGGTCACCGTGAGCGACCCTGCGACCATCACTGCGTTGAAGGAGAAGCGTGTACCCAAGGGCGATGTGTTGGAGAGCGCACGAGTTGCTGCGTTGTTCGGTGTGAAGAAGACCCACGAGCTGATCCCCGACTGCCATCCGTTGCCCATTGAACATGCGGAGTGCACCTTCACCGTGGGCGAGCAGGAGATCATCGTCACCATGCGGGTGCGCACCATCTACCGCACCGGCGTTGAGGTGGAGGCCATGCACGGCGCCAGTGTTGCGGCCCTCACCATCTACGACATGCTCAAGCCCATTGACAAGGGCGTGATGATCGCAGGCATCCGGCTGCTGGAGAAGAAGGGCGGCAAGAGCGATTGGAAGGACCGCTTCGACATGCGCGTGAAGGCCGCCGTGCTGGTGATCAGCGACAGTGTGAGCGCCGGGAAGAAGGAGGACAAGGCGGGCATCGCCATCGCGGAGCGCCTTCAGCAACTGGGTGTTGAACTGGCCGGGAATGCCGTGGTCCCCGACGAACCGGAGCAGATCGCCATGCGCGTGAAGGCATGGGCGAACGAGGGCATCGACCTCATCCTCACCACCGGCGGCACGGGCCTCTCACCGCGCGACCGCACGCCCGAGGCCATCGCGCCCACCCTGGACCGCGAAGTGCCCGGCATCATGGAAGCGGCCCGCAGCTACGGCCAGGAGCGCATGCCTTGGGCCATGATGAGCCGTGGCATCGCCGGCATGATCGGACGCACGTTGGTGATCACGCTGCCCGGCTCCACGCGTGGTGCACAGGAAACGATGGATGCGTTGTTCCCCTTCGTGCTGCACGTGGTGAAGGTGCAGGAGCATGCGTTCCGGCATGGGTTGTAGATCGATCACATGGGTGGTCGGACGTGGCCTTGAGCGGCGTGCAACGGGCAGTACGGACAGTCATCTTTGTCTGCACAATTACACCGCCATGCAAACGATCCTCGGCTCCAACGGCGTCATCGGCAACGAGCTCTCAGAGCTCCTGCCTCAGTACACGGACAAGATCCGCCAGGTGAGCCGCCATCCCAAGCAGGTGAACGCCACCGATGAGCTGTTCACAGCCGACCTGCTGGATGCCAATGCGGTGAGCGAGGCCGTGAAGGGCAGCGAGGTGGCCTATCTGGTGGCCGGTCTGAAATACGATGCCAACGTGTGGGCCGATCAATGGCCGCGCGTGATGCGCAACACCATCGATGCCTGCAAGCGTCACGGTACCAGGCTGGTCTTCTTCGACAACGTGTACGCCTACGGCAAGGTGGACGGGGTGATGACCGAGGACACACCCTACAACCCATGCAGCATGAAAGGCGAGGTGCGCGCCCGCATCGCCACCACGTTGATGGACGAGGTGAAGCGCGGGGAGCTGCAGGCCATGATCATCCGCGCGGCCGACTTCTATGGCCCTAATGCGACCCTGAGCCTGACGCACGCCACAGTGTTCGAACGGTTGCGCGCGGGCAAGACCCCGCAATGGGTGGGCAACGCCAAGGCCGTGCACACCTTCACCTATACCCCCGATGCGGGCCGCAGTGTGGCGCTGCTGGGGAACACACCTTCAGCCTATGGCCATGTGTGGCACGCGCTCACCAGCAAGGAGGCCATCACCGGTGAACAGTTCGTGCACCTGGCCTGCGAACTGGCGGGCAAACCCTACAAGCTCCAAGTGGCGCCTGGCTGGATGCTCAACCTGATGGGCTTGTTCGTCCCGGTGCTGCGTGAGAACAAGGAGATGATGTACCAGTTCGAGCAGGATTACCGCTTTGATAGCAGCAAACTCGAGCGGGCCTTCAACGTGCAGGCCAGCGACTACCGCAGCGGGATCAAGGCTGCGCTGTAGGGGCCTCCCCAATACCTTAGCCGCATGATCAACGGCAAGGAAGCCATGGTGGAGGAATTCGTGCTCCACCGCATCGGCGCGGAAGGCGCACCCAGCATTTTCAGCGATTATAGCGCGGTGCTGCAAGGTTTGGAGGAGCAGGAGTTCCTGCGGAAGCTGTTCCTGCGTCCTTTCTCCACGTTGGTGCAGTCCAACGAGTTCGCAGTGGCGGAAGGGGAGAAGGACAACCTGCTGCAGGAGTTGTGTGCCAAGGTGGAGAAGGGCAAGGACCTGGTGGGCGTCTCGCGCGCCATGGCAAAGCACCTGATCGATGTGGCGGCCAACTACGAGGTGCGCACGGGCGACTTCTTCGTGGTACGGTTCCACGCCGTGGAGATGGGTGGCGCACTGTATGATGGTGTCGGCCTCTACAAGTTCGACGACAAGGACGTGTTCCTCGAAGGCCGCGCTGAGGAGGACAAGATCGCCATGCAACTGAAGCGCGGGCTCGGCGGCCGCAAGCCGGACCAGGCACTGCTCGTGCTCTTCACACCCCTGGCGCATACGCTTTTCGTGATCGACGACAAGCCGCAGACGGGCTTCTGGCAGCAGGGCTTCATCGGCCTGCAACCCAAGAAGGACCACGTGTACAGCACCAACAACGTGCTGGAGATGACCAAGCACTTCATCACCGATCAGCTGCCGCAGGACTACGAGATCCCCAAGGCGGACCAGATCGACCTGCTGAACCGTTCTGTGCAGTTCTTCAAGGAGAACACCGAGTTCGATCGCGAACGCTTCGCGCAGGAGGTGTTCCAGAGCGATGCCGTCATCGATTCCTTCCAGCGCTTCGGTGACCGCTACCAGGAAGAGCGGCACGTGGACCTGCAGGACAACTTCGCGATCAGCTCCGATGCCGTGAAGAAGCAGGCCCGCGTGTTCAAGAGCGTGCTGAAGCTGGACAAGAACTTCCACATCTACATCCACGGCGATCGCAACAAGATCGAGCAGGGCGTGGACGAGAACGGCAGGAAGTTCTACAAGATCTATTACGAGCAGGAGCTCTGAGCAAGGCGCATTGATGTGCACGGTGCGGCTTGCACGCATGGTCCGGGGAGGCCTGCCGGATCTGTTGCCACTAACCAAGGTTATATTGATGGATGGCGTCGGATGAGGTTGTTTTGGTCCGGCCGGGATGACTTCCGTCCAGCATGACCAAAACCACCAATGATGATCCGGACCCTGACCCTTCTTCATGCCATCACCATTGCCGGTGGCCTTGCCCTGTTCGCTCAGCCCGGCGCGATCGATCCCTCCTTCGACCCCGGCGCGGGTGCGAACGACAGGTTGTTCTATGCCGCGCTCCAGGCCGATGGGAAGTTGCTGGTTGCCGGAGAGCTCACCGCTTATGACGGTGTCACGCGGAACGGCATCGCGCGGTTGAACGCGGATGGTAGCCTGGATACGGCGTTCGACCCCGGGGATGGTCCCGAGTTCCAGATCTACTGCATGGCCGTGCAACCCGATGGCAAGATCCTTGTCGGTGGCCAGTTCAATGAGTTCGACGGGGTGTCGGCCAATATGATCGTTCGTCTGAACCCCGATGGCAGTGTGGACAATAGTTTCGACACCGGGGGCGGGGCTGATTGGATCGTCTTTTCCATCAAGCTCCAGACCGATGGCAAGATCCTCATTGGTGGCAACTTCCTGGAGTTCGATGGCGTGCCGCGCAGTGGCATTGCCCGCCTGAACCCGGATGGCAGCCTGGACACCAGCTTTGATCCCGGTGCGGGATTGGGCAGCACGACGGGCGCCACCAGTGTCAGTGCCTTTGCGATACAGCCCGATGGCCGCATCATCATCGGTGGTTCCTTCACCAGCTATGATGGTGTGCCCCGCAACTCCATCGCACGCATCCATGCGGATGGGGCATTGGATACCAGCTTCGACCCCGGCGATGGCGCACAGTTCGGCTTTGTCGGTGTCAGCGACATGGCGTTGCTACCAGACGGCAGGATCATTCTGGGAGGTGATTTCACGCTGTATGATGGGGTGGTCCGCAGCTACCTGGCCCGTGTGAACACCGATGGCAGCCTGGATGCATCCTTCGTTCCTGGCACGGGTCCTGACAGCTGGGTGAACGCGATCGCCCTGCAGCCGGATGGCAAGGTGGTGGTCGGTGGGTTCTTCAACAGCTTTGATGATGTGCTGCGCAACGGCCTCTTGCGGGTGAATGCTGATGGGACGCTGGACGCGGGTTTCGATACGGGCACAGGCATGGCCTTGGTGGATGAGATCGTCTTCGATCTGGTGTTGCAACCTGATGGCAAGGTGCTGGCCGCTGGTGAGTTCACCGAGTACGACGGAACGCCGCGTAACCACATCGTGCGTGTGGAGGGCGGGGTCCTGACCGCAGTGCCGATGCAGGGCGCTGGTGAGGAAATGGCCTTTGCCTGGCCCAATCCCACCGAGGGCACCTTGTTCCTTGCCGGTCCAGCATCGGGTGTGGTGTGTGATGCACAGGGTCGGGTGCTGATGCATTTCCAACGCGCGATGCAGCTGGATCTTTCAGGCCTTGTGCCCGGTCGCTACGTGTTGCGGACGGATGATGGTCGGGTGCGGTCCTTCGTGCGACAGTAGGCGTCTCACCCCCCAATACTCACCATCGGCCGCGCGCTCAGGTCGTGCAGCACCTCCTCCTGCTTCTCCGGCTTGAATTGCGGCAACCCCCCCAGCATCGCATGCTTCGCCAGCACGTTCGTCTCGATCAGCGGCGCTATCTCCTCCCCGCGGCGCAGTGCTGATAGCAGGTCCGTCTCCTCGCGTGCGAAGAGGCAGTTGCGCATCTTCCCTTCCGCGGTGATGCGTAGGCGATCGCAACTGCCACAGAAGGGTTCGGTCACTGTGCTTATCACCGCAAAGGTGCCTTGCCAGCCGGGCACACGGTAGGCCTTGGCCGTGCTGTGCGGGTCGTCGCTAAGCTTCTCGAAGCTGTGTACGCTGCCGATGTGGCCCAGCATCTCGGCATAGGTGTACACCCGTTCGCGGCCCCAATGGTTGCCCGCAAAGGGCATGAACTCGATGAAGCGTACGTGGATGTCGTGGTCGCGTGTCAGTTCCACGAAGCGCAGGATCTCGTCGTCGTTCACGCCGCGCATCACCACCATGTTCACCTTCACGCGCAGGCCGCGCTGCAGGGCGAGCAGGATGTTGGCATGCACGGTGTCGAAACCATCGCGCCGCGTGATCTTGCGGAAACGCTCTGCATCGAAGGTGTCCAGGCTGATATTGATGCCTTTCAACCCCGCATCGATCAGACCATCGAGATGCTTGTGCAGCGAGAGTGCATTGGTGGTGAGGCCTAGCTTCACCGGCAAGGCTGCCAGGTCGCGCACGATGTCCACGGCATCGGGTCGCACCAAGGGTTCGCCACCCGTGAGCCGGAGCTTGTTCACTCCGTACCGCTCCACGAAGAGCCGGGCGATGGTGCCGATCTCCTCCCGCGTCATCAGTTCCTCCCGCTTCAGGAAGTGCTGGTCCTCCGGCATGCAGTAGGTGCAGCGCAGGTCGCACTTGTCCACGATGCTGAAGCGCAGGCTGCGGTGCGTGCGGCCGTGCCGGTCGGTCAACATGCCCGAAAAATAG
>CAYZBO010000052.1:0-22097 GCA_964476665.1 uncultured Chryseobacterium sp.
TGGGGCGACATGCCCGACGGCAATTACAGCAACTGGGCACTGCTCTGCAAGACGGACACCCTCGGCCACCTACCCTGTCGCGAGCAGTACTACCCCATGGTGGGCACGGAGCTCTTCCCCACCCCGGTCGACTTCACCTTCACCACCGTGGATGGCGCCGAGCGCAGGCCCGCTTTCCTCACACCCATCACCTACCCGCCCATTGTGCAGTACGATGTCTGCGAGCTGCCCTTGGAGGTGCCACCGAAACCCTCCCCCGATGGCCGGGTGCGCATCCGACCCAACCCCACCCCCGGCGCCATCACCGTGGACTTTCCCGCCCCCCTGCTGCGCGAGAGCTTCTACTCCGTGATCGATGCCACGGGCCGCCTGCTCTACGAGCGGCCCCTGCCCCCCGGCGCCACCACCACCGACATCGACCTCAGCCGCTTCGGCAAAGGCACCTACATCCTGCGCATCACCGACCCGCAAGGGCAGCGCAATGAGCGGGTGGTGGTGGAGTGAGGGGGGCGGATCACCCCCGCGCGATCACCCGCCCCGGATTGCCCACCACCACACTGTTGGCGGGCACATCCTTGAACACCACCGCACCGGCTCCGATGAGCACGTCGTTGCCGATGGTGATGGGGCCGATGATGACGGCATTGGCGCCGATGTCCACGCGATCACCGAAGATGGGAGCGCGGCTGTAGCTGCCGTCCTTCAGGCGCTTGTTGCCGATGGTGGTGCTGTTGCGCACAGTGCAGTAGGCGCCGAAGATGGTGCCGTCGTTGATGATCAAGGCCTGGCCGTGATCGATGCGGAAGCCCGGTCCGAGGCGGGTCTTCCAGGGCAGTTCGATGCAGAGGAACCACTCCACCGTGATGCGGTACCACACGAAGTACCACAGGAAGAGCACGAACACCACCTTGTTCTGCCGCAGCAGGTGCGCGATGCGGAAGAGCAGCATCACCAGCTTGCCCTTGGGGTTGGCCCGGTTGGCCTGCCAATCCTGGAAGATGTTCCACACGCTCACTGTCATCGCTTTCCGCTCGTCAAAGGTGCCACGAACTGATTGAACTGCAGTTTGAGGAACTGTGGCACGTACAGCGCGGTGCGGGTGAGCTGGCCGATGAAGGTGCCGACCGCACCCAGCCCCAGATCATGGCTCACGCGACGGCCCTCGCTGAGCACGCGCTTCAAGGGGATGGTCATGCTGGCGCCGCCGGCCGTGAAGTTGGCCAACACCACGGGCAGGTACAGGAACTGCCGGGGATCGTGCAACCAGGCCGCCAGGGTCCACTTGTGATCGCCGCTCACGCGCAGGGTGGCATCGAAGGGCCTGCCCTGGTAGTAGCTGCGGCGCACGAAGAAGGTGGGGTGGTTCAGCACCATTTCCCAGTACTTCAGCAGGAAGCCGCTCTGGCGGGCATGCTTCACCTTGCGGTGGCCGTTGGGGTAGTGGATCCAGATGTCGCCGTGAACGATGTTGATGTCCGGGCGGTCCTTCACGGCATCCATCACGCGGGCCACGGTATCGGGCTCGTACCAGTCATCGGCGTTGATCAGCGCCACCCACTGGCCTGTGGCGAGCGCCACGCCCTTGTTCATGGCGTCGTAGATGCCCTTGTCGCGCTCGCTCACCCACAGGTCCACGCGATCCTCGTAGCGGCGGATCAGGTCGAGCGTGCCATCGCTGCTGCCCCCGTCGACGAGGATGTATTCGATGTTGGGATAAGTCTGGCCCAGCACGCTCTGGATGGTGCGTTCCAGGGTGGCCGCCCCGTTGTACACCACGGTGATGATGCTCACCAGCGGCTGGTCGGGCCGGTCGGTGCGCTGGAGGCCCTGATCACGGCGTCCTCCGCGTAGCTGAGTGGCGGTCATGGTGGCGATCTGCAAGGGCCGTTGTACGGTGATGGGGCGCGAAAGGATAGCGCGGTCGGCTGACAAAGGAACGAAGCGTCACGGGCGGCTGTAACTTTCCCTCGATGAGCCCGTCCCACCCTTGGACAGCGGACCCTCGCCGATGACCGCCAACGACTACAACCACGCTGTGGACCAGCATGCCGACGGGCTGTATCGCTTTGCGCTGAAGCATCTGCGCGACGCGGACCGTGCCAAGGACGTGGTGCAGGAAAGCTTCGCGCGGCTGTGGGCCAAGGTGGACCAGGTGGAAGCAACGAAGGCCAAGAGCTACCTCTTCACCACGGCGCACCATGTGATGGTGGACGAGGTGCGCAAGGACGGCCGCAGCACCCGCATGGAGGAGCACCACACCCGCCTGCAGCACACCAGCCAGCAACCACCCGATCTGAAGGAGGTGCTGGACGCTGCGTTGGCCACCCTGCCCGCCATCCAGCGCAGTGTGGTGTTGCTGCGCGACCTGGAAGGCTACAGCTACGACGAGATCGCCGAGCTCACCGGCCTGAACCTGGCGCAGGTGAAGGTGTACATCTACCGAGGCCGCACCGCACTGAAGGACCACATCGGCCAACTGGACCTGGTACTGTGAAGGAGCGCATCGACCATAGCAACTATGAAGCCTGGCTGCTGGACCGGCTGGAGGGGCGGCTGAGCGATGCGCAGGAGCGCGCCCTCTCGGCCTTCCTGGCGCTGCACCCCGAGTTGGACCCCGACGGTGGGGAACTGCCCTCGCTGGCACGCCCGAGCGCCGGCCTGCTGGACGAAGAGCGCGCATCGCTGAAGCGGCATCTACCTCCCCAGGGCCTGCCGACCATGGCCACGCTGGACGACTTCCTGATCGCGCGCGGCGAAGGCGATCTGGATCCTGGGCAGGAAGCGGCATTGCAGACGCTGCTGGACCAGCTGCCCGATGGTGCCCAGCGCGCCCGCACGTTCGCTGCACTGCGTATCCAGGCGGAGGATATCCGCTACGGCGAACGCAGCGGGCTCCTGCGTTCATTACCGCCCACGGGCCTCCCGACCCCGGCCACCATGGGCGACTTCCTCATCGCGCAACTGGAAGGGGACCTGGACGCCGCGCAGCACGCCGCGCTGGAGCAACTGCTCGCCACGGACGCGGACGTCCGCCGTGAGCAAGCGTTGATCGCCCGCACGCGCATCGCCGCCGCGCCCATCGTCCACCCGCACAAGGCAGCGCTGAAGCGGGGCGCGGTGGTGATCCCGCTGTTCGCACGCACTTCGGTACGTTGGGCGGCGGCGGCATCGGTGGCCGTGCTGCTGGGCCTGGGTCTTTGGTCGCTGCAAGGCCGTGGCCCTGCGATGAACGAACAACAAGTGGCCGTAACGAAGGATGCCTCTGATCCTGGTAGTACGGTAACGAACGGAACGGCCGGACCAGAAGCGCAACCCGCCAAGACCGAGGCACCCGCAGCCGCCACGAGCACGGATGGTGCGCAGCCGAAGGGACCACTTGGGCCGTTGCCGCGCACAAAAGAGGTGTTGCGCCCTGGGCCTGGGGAAGAGCTGATGGCGGAGAACGACGTTCCGAAGCCGGCGGTGGAAGTGACGCAGGAGCCCATGCGGGAGTCCGTTCCCACCCCACCGCATGAAATGGACCACGAACCGCAGGAACCCACCTTCGCGCAGGTGGAGGCACCGGACAGTGCACCGGTCCAGGAGCCATCGTTGACCGATGGGCCGGTCGCCGCTGCGGCAGCACCATCAGGGGCCGCGGAAGGTGTAACGGTGCCGGGGCTGCTGGCCCGTGCGTTCCGGCGGTCGGTGCTGGAGCAGCCTGATGCGGGCACCGACCCGCTTTCCGGCGATGATGCGCTGGCCGCCGTGGACGTTGGTCTGCGTGCCGTGGCGGGGGATCGCGCGGGGCTGAGCACGGAGCGCGCGGAGGACGGTGCGGTGCGCCGGTTCGACCTGCGGCTGGGCAGTGGCCTCAGCATCCGGGGCGCGCGCTGACCGAACGTTCCGTCCCTTCGGAACCGCCCGTCACACGGGGCCTACCGCTCATCACGATCGGCCTGTTCTCCGGTAACCTATGGGCGTGCATCGCCGTCGTATGGTCAAGAACCACCAACAACGAACGGCCATGAACAAGCAACTTTCCCGCATCACGCTCCTGCTCGCTTCCGTGCTCACCTTGGGCTATGCTCAGGCGGCAGGACCCGTAGAGGGCCCGCATCAGGCCCAGCAGCACCTGGAACGTCAGCTGGACCGTGCCCTGAACAAGCATATCGCCTACCCGCTGCTGGAGCGCGCCAACATGAACGGCGAGGTGCTCGTGAGCCTCGTGGTGAACAAGGAGGGACGGATCGAGGTGTTGAGCTGCTCTTCGGAGAACGAGCGCCTGCGCGACTATGTGCTGCGCAAGCTGGCGCGCATCGATATCGGTGAGAACCCGGATGGCATCTGGCGGACCACCCACCTGCGGCTCACGTTCCGTCCGGAGCGCGCTTGAAGGCAGCGCTTGGATGAGCGCCACAGGTGCAGCGCCGCGCGGACGAGGGACCGCGCGGCGCACTTTTCTCCATGATCCTGTAACATCGCGCTCCGGGGACCGTCCCACGAATAAGAACCGCAGATCATGAAAGCGCATCTCCTCCTCACCTTCCTGGCCGGCAGCACCCTGGCGATGGGCCAGACGGACACCACCACTGTGGAACGCAACACGGCCCTCACGATCGGCGTGGACAGCACGGGAGCGTATGCCCGGGTGGGGTCGGTGGGCGACACCACGCGCACGAAGAAGGAGCCCATGATCATCGAGACGCGCCGCAAGCGGATCACCATCCTGTCGGAACCCAAGGAATGGATGTCGCCCACGGACAGTGCGGAGACGCGCCTTGAGGAGCTCCGCAAGGAACGCCGCGCGGTGTTCAGCTATTGGGGTGGCTGGGACGTGGGCGTGAACACGCTCATGGGCAGCGATGGCGACACGGACCTGGGCGGCGATGCGGCGTTCATGCAGATCGATCACGGGCGTTCGCGCTTCGTGAGCTTCAATTTCTGGGAACAGAAGATCGAGTTCGGCACCCACCATGTGGGCCTGCTCACCGGCATGGGCTGGGAGTTCGTCAACTACCACCTGAAGAACAATGTCCTGTTGAGCTACAACGCCGACTCCATCTTCGGGCTGCCGGTGACCGAACCGGACTTCGACAAGAACAAGTTGCGGCAGATGGGTCTGCGGGTGCCCTTGATGCTCGAGTTCAATACCAAGCGGGCGAAGCTGCCCACGGTGGAGGAGATCAAGGGCAGGAAGGTGTCCGGCTTCAGTAACAAGGGCAATGTGCACCTGGCGGCCGGCGTGGTGGGCAGCTGGTATTTCGACACCATGTACAAGCAGAAGTACGAGTTGAACGGGAGCGACCGCAAGGACCGCGACAAGGGCGACTATCTGATGCTGCCCTATCGTCTGGCGGCCTCGGCACGGATCGGCTATGGCTCGTTCAACCTGTTCGCTGAGTATGGGCTGACATCCCTGTTCAGGGAGGGCAAGGGCCCTGAGCTGACGCCGCTCACGCTGGGCATCACGATCATCGGGTTCAACTAGTGTCGGGTGCTCCGGCATGGCCGGAGGCCCATGGCGCTACGAGGGGTTGTGCCCGAGGGGCCGCGGAAGGGACCGGACACCGGCTCCTGCCCGCGGCCCCGCCACGTTGGGCCGCTTCGGTGATCAGCCTGTAAATTCGCGGCCCGGCCCAATGCAGGGCCGATCCATCGAACCAGCATCCCATGGGCCGCATCTTCGAGAAACGCAAGCACAAGATCTTCGCGCGCAACGCCAAGCTCAGCAAGCTCTTCACCCGCATCGGGAAGGAGATCGCCATGGCAGTGAAGGCGGGCGGTCCGAACCCCGATGCCAACAGCCGTCTGAAGGTCGCCATCCAGAACGCCCGCGGCATGAACATGCCGAAGGACAACATCGACCGGGCCATCAAGAAGGCGCAGGGGGGCGAGGAGGCCGACTACCTGGAGACCACTTACGAGGGCTACGCACCCGGCGGTGTGGCCGTCTTCGTGGACGCCGCCACCAACAACGTGAACCGCACGGTGGGCAATGTCCGCAGCTTCTTCAGCAAGTGCGGGGGCAACCTGGGCACCACGGGATCGCTGAGCCACATGTTCGAGCGCAAGGCGGAGTTCGTGGTGAGCAACGAAGCCCTGAAGGGGCGCGACCTGGACGAGTTCGAGATGGAGGTGATCGATGGCGGCGCGGACGATGTGGTGCGCGAGGAGGAGGGCATGATCATTTATGCGCCGTTCCAGAGCTTCGGGCAGATGCAGCAGAAGCTCGAGGCGCTCGGTGTGGAGGTGAAGTCCTCCGAGCTGAAGCGCTTCCCCCTGGTGACCACCCCGGCCGATGTTGATACGGCCCGTGCCGTGCTGAAGCTGGTGGACATGCTCGAGGAGGACGACGATGTGAACGCCGTCTACCACAACATGGACCTCACCGAGGAGGTGGAGGCCGAGCTGGAGAAGGGCTGATCAGCGCGGCTGGAAGCGGATGTGGTAGCGGGCACCCACGCTGCCGTCCACGGTCATGCGGCCATTGAGCTGGTCCACCAGGCTCTCGATCAGCGACACGCCGAGCGTGGTGCCTTCGTCCTGGAGCTTTTCCACCGGTATGCCCACGCCGTCATCCTGGTAATACAGGTCGAAGGAGCGCTCATCCACACGGTGGATGGAGAGCTGTATGTGCCCGCTGGGGCGGCCCACGAAGGCGTGCTTGAAGGAGTTGGTGATGAGCTCGTTCAGCAGCAGACCCAGGGGAACCATGGTGTTGAGGTCGAAGGCCAGGCCGGTGTCGATGTCCGAGTCGCAGCGGATGCGCTCCCCCACATCGTTCAGGCGCACGAGTTCGCTGAACAGGTCGTGGATGTACTGGGCCACATCGATGGTGGAGAGTTCATCCCCCTTGTAGAGCTTTTCGTGGATGAGGGCCATGGCGTTCACCCGGTTCTGGCTCTGCTCGAAGGCGAGCTGGAGGCGCTCCTCGGTGAAGGTGGCCGCCTGCAGGCGGAGGAGGCTGGCGATCACCTGGAGGTTGTTCTTCACGCGGTGATGCATCTCCTTGATGAGCACCTGGATGCGTTCGTTGGCCTGTTCCAGCTTGCGTTTCTCGGCCTGCAGCTCCGCCCGTTGTTCATCGTCCCGCATGCGGGCCGCCTTCAGGTTCTCCCGCATCCGCGAGAGGGCCAGCCCGAGCACATCCTGGTCACCGCGCACGTTCACCTGGGTGTCGTAGTGGCCTTTGCCGATGGCTTCGGCGCTGTTGGCCAGCGAGCGGATGTTCTCGATCATACCATTGAAGGAGAGGGCCATCAGGCCGATCTCATCAGCGCTCGTCACGGGCACGGTGGCGCTCACATCGCCGGTGGCGAGGGACCGTGCCGCCTGGCTCACCTCGTTCACCGTGTTGCGCACCCCGCGCATGATCACATAGCCCATCACTGTCACAGCCCCCACCACGCCCACCAGGGCAAGGATCACCAGGAGCAGGCGCCATTCAGCGTTCCGGGCATTCCCAACGGTGTTGGCGATGATGAGCTCCAGGGAATGGTCCTCCACCTCCTTGAGCTTGTCCAGGGACCGGATGGACAGGTCCCACCACTCACGCGATAACACACCGGCCTTCACGGAGCGGCGCTCCTTCACGATGCCGATGATGGACCGCATGAAGTTGATGTCGGGACCCTGGAACCGTTCCTCGTACAACACGCGCACCTCCGCCGGCGCATCGCGTTCGAAGAGCAGCATGTTGGTCTCGTAGCGCGCCACCTGTTCGGCCAGTTCGGCCAGCTCACCTTCGCTGATCAAGGCGTCGGTGAGACCGATGAGCAGCCGGTCGCGCACCGAGCTCAGGGCCTCCTTGGCATTGAGCAGGCGGAGGTGGGCATAGATGCGGTCCTTGGTACCGGGATCGAGCTCCAGCTTTCCCAGGCGGCCAAGCTCATCGAGCAGGGCCATGTCCATGGTCCCGTAGCCACGCACGGCTTCCTGTGGCAGGATCCGCCCTTCGTTCACCCGGCTGCGCATCACGTGCAGGCCGTCAAAGGCCCGGTTCACATCGAGGAAGGGATCCACCACCCGTTCGGGGTCGCGCAGGGCGGTGATCCGCTCGTCGGTGGCGTTCCACTGGACGGTGAGCTTCATGGGGGTGACGACGCGACCGGTGAGCTTGCCGATGCTCAATCCCCGTTCCTTCTGCAGCTCGTGGATCACGTTCCCATAGAGACCGATGCGCTCGGACTGCTTCTGGATGTAGCCCATCACATTGCGGCGCTTGATGCTTCCATCCACCTGCTTGCCGATGAGCAGCACCATGCCCAGCACGGGAATGCCGAGCGTCACCATGAACTTGGTGCGGACGGGAAGGTCGGCGAAGCGCCACTGCATGGAGGGCCAAAGTACGGAGCGCAGGCACGCGGTTCCAGTGACGGGGAGCGGGCTGCTACCTTTGGCCACCCGCGTGGTGCAGCGTCCCGCGGACAACCAGCAGCATGAACCCTCATTTCGAAGCGCTCGACGCGCGCATCGCCAAAGCCCTGGAGGGCGGCGGCCCCGAACGGAACGCAGCACAGCACAAGAAGGGCAAGCTCACCGCCCGTGAGCGCATCAACCTGCTGCTGGACGAAGGCAGCTTCGAGGAGATCGGTCAGCAGGTGGTACACCGCAGCAGCAACTTCGGGCTGGACAAGCAGAAGTTCCTCGGTGACGGGGTCGTGACGGGGTTCGGGCGCATCGACGGTCGGCTGGTCTACGTGTTCTCACAGGATTTCACGGTGCTGGGCGGCTCACTGGCCGAGGCTCATGCCCAGAAGATCTGCCGCATCATGGACCTGGCCATGCAGAACGGCGCTCCGGTGATCGGGCTCAACGACAGCGGCGGTGCGCGCATCCAGGAAGGGGTGGTGAGCCTCGGCGGCTACGCTGACATCTTCCACCGCAACGTGCGCGCCAGCGGGGTGGTCCCGCAGATCAGCGCCATCCTTGGCCCCTGCGCGGGTGGCGCGGTGTACAGCCCGGCGCTCACCGACTTCGTGCTGATGGCCGAAGGCACCAGCTACATGTTCGTCACCGGTCCCAACGTGGTGAAGACCGTGACCCACGAGGCGGTCAGCAGCGAAGAGCTGGGCGGTGCGAGCACGCACGCCAGCAAGAGCGGCGTGGCCCATTTCACGGCACCCAACGAGATCGAGGCCATCCGCCAATTGCGGCAACTGGTCGGGTACATCCCCAGCAACTGCGAGGAGGAGCCCCCGGCACTGCCCTACACCCCGGGCGATGAGTCGAGGCCCGCGTTGGACACCATCATTCCGGAGAACCCCAACCAACCCTACGACATCCGAGAGGTGTTGAACGCGGTGATCGACCCGGACAGCAGCATGGAGGTGCACGCGGACTATGCCCGCAACATGGTGGTGGGCTTCGCGCGTGTGGCCGGTCGAACGGTGGGCTGCGTGGCCAATCAACCCGCCACGCTGGCTGGCGTGCTCGACATCGATGCGAGCACCAAGGCCGCCCGTTTCGTACGCTTCTGTGATGCCTTCAACATACCCCTGCTGGTGTTCGTTGATGTGCCCGGCTTCCTGCCCGGCACGGACCAGGAGTGGCGCGGCATCATCAACCACGGGGCCAAACTGCTGTACGCCTTCAGCGAAGCAACGGTGCCGCGCATCACGGTCATCACGCGCAAGGCCTACGGTGGCGCCTACGATGTGATGAACAGCAAGCACATCGGCTGCGACATGAACTATGCCTGGCCGAGCGCCGAGATCGCCGTGATGGGTGCGAAGGGTGCGGCGGAGATCATCTTCAAGAACGAGATCGCGCAGTCCGAGGATCCGGCCGCCAAGTGGCAGGAGAAGGAACAGCAGTACAAGGAGCAGTTCGCCAATCCGTACGAGGCTGCGGCCCGTGGGTATGTGGACGAGGTCATCCGCCCCTCGGATACCCGCCGCAAGATCATTGCCGCGCTGGATATGCTGCGCAACAAGGTGGAGAAGCTGCCGCGCAAGAAACATGGCAACATCCCGCTGTAACACAGGAAGGAGGAGATCCGCAGATGCCCGTGCTGGAAGGCGCGGACAAGGGGGCTTGGTGAAGGTCGGAACAGGGTGGGCAGTACTTCCATGAAGTGGACGGCGTACATTGGATCGATCGCCCTGTTGTGGGGTGCGCTCGCTTGGAACGACCTTGCCGCGCGGTCGGCACCGGAGCCGGTGATCGATTCGGCGCTGACCCTTCCCTATGATGCCATGGTCCGGGACCTGGGTGCGTCCGAGGCCTTCCTGCGCACGGCACTGGCGCACGCCCGGACGCTGGGCCGCACCGATGCCTACGGCCCCCTTCACCGCTCGTTGTCCATCGTGCTGGGCATGTCAGGCGCATTGGATTCCTCCACGCACCACGGGCACCTTGCGGTGGAGGAGTTCAGGTCGCGGAACGACCGCCTGATGCTGGGGGTGATGCTGTGTGACCTGGGCCATGGCACCAAGCGGCGGGACCTGGACCGGGCCTTCGCCTTCTACCGCGAAGGGGTCCCGATGCTGGAGGAGCTCAACGCCCGGGCGGAGCTCACACGGGCCTACAACAACTATTCGATGCTGTTCGAGATGCGTGGCGACATCGACAGCGCGCTCTACTTCGGCCGGAAGGGACTCGCCCTGAAGGAGGCGCTCCACGACAGCATCGGGCTGCCCTATGGACTGAACCGTGTGGCCCAGTACCTGCTGCACAAGGAGCGCTTCGAGGAGGCCCTGGCCCTGACGCAGCGGGCGGACAGCATCCGCCGGATGCGGAACGACACCCACGGCATGGCCGAACAATCGATCTTCTTCGGCGACCTGTATGCAGCGTGGAACAAGGTCGACGAGGCCATCGCCTACTTCAACGATGCGGTCCATGGCGCCCGTTCCGTGGGCGTTCCGTACATGGAGCAATATGCGCAGGAACAGCTGGCGCAACTCCATGAACGCACCGGCGACACGCGCTCAGCACTGGCCGCCACGCGCAGGGCGCACACCATCCAGGACAGCCTCTTCAACGATCGCAACAGCAGAACCATCATCGAGTTGGAGAAGCGCTACGAAGTGGCGCGCAAGGACCAGGCGATCGCCGAGCTGAAGGCCGAAACCACACGCCGCAAGCTCTACATCGGCCTGAGCCTTGGAGCGCTCGTCGTGCTTGGGGCGGGTGGCCTGGTGGTGCATCAGGTGCGGCAGCGGCGGTTGCGGGCCGAGCGCGATGCCGCCATCATCGTCGAGCGGGAGGCGGGGCTGCGCGCCGTGTTCGAGGCCACCGAGCAGGAGCGCCGGAGACTTGCGCGTGAGCTGCACGATGGCGTGGGCCAGCAATTGGGCGGACTGAAGCACCGCCTGCAGCACCTGACCCGGGACGGCGATCCGGAGGCGTTGGAGCGGACGGTGCAACTGGTGGATGACACGGCGCGCGAGGTGCGTGACCTGGCCCATCAGCTGATGCCGCGCGCCCTGAGCCGTGTTGGGCTCGTGCCCGCCCTGCAGGACCTGCTGACCCGCACCTTCGGCGCCGGTCCGGTGGAGACGGAGTTCGTCCACACCGGTGTCCCCACGGACCTTCCGGAAGCGCTGGGCACCGGTGTCTACCGCATCGCCCAGGAGCTCCTGTCCAATGTGCTCAGGCACGCCCATGCGACCCGTGTGGAACTGCAGTTGATCCGCAACAAGGGTCACCTGATGCTTCTGGTGGAGGACAATGGCCGTGGCTATGGGGCCGGCACGACCGGGCCGGGCATCGGCTTGCTGAACATCGCCGACCGTGCACGGGCACTGGAAGGCACCTTCACCATCGAGGCACAACGGTCCGGGGGCACGGTCGCCATCGTACGTGTTCCCCTGCCACCCATGAACCACTGACGCACATGGAGAACGACCGGATCCGCATCCTGCTCGTGGACGACCACCGCATCATCGTGGATGGGCTCAGGGGCCTGCTCGATGGTGTGCCGGACATGGAATGTGTGGGTGCTGCGGCCAATGGTTCCGAGGCGCTCGAACTGATGCGTCACCTGGCCGTGGATGTGGTGCTCATGGACATCGACATGCCCGTGATGGATGGCATCGACACGTTGGAGCGGATGCGGCGGGACCATCCAGCGGTGCGCTGCATCATCCTCAGCATGCACAATGAACCTGCGGTGGTGCGCCGGGTGATGGACCTGGGCGCGGACGGCTACCTGGTGAAGAACTGTGGACGGGAGGAGCTGCTCTTCGCCATCCGCAGCGTACATGGTGGGCAGCGGCACTTCCAAGGCAGCGTGGTGAGCAGCCTGCTCGAAGAAAGGCAGCACAAGGGCGGCGAACATCAGCTCCTGAAGGACCTGAGCGAGCGCGAGGTGGAGGTGCTGGCCGGCCTGGCCGAGGGATTGAGCAACAAGGAGATCGGCGAGCGTCTGTTCATCAGTCCACGCACGGTGGACACGCACCGCACCAACCTGATGAAGAAGCTGGGCATCCACAACCTGGCCGGTCTGGTGCGCCTGGCCCTGAAGGCGGGCCTGGTGAAGTGATCAGCGTCCAAGGCTGCGCTGCACGTATTTGCCCAGGATGTCGAACTCGATGTTCACTCGGTCACCTGCGCGCAGGTGGGAGAACGTGGTATGGGCGAAGGTGTAGGGAATGATGGCCACGCTGAAGTGCGTGTCCGTGAGGTCGGCGACGGTGAGGCTGACGCCGTTGATGCAGACGCTACCCTTCTGCACCAGCAGGTTGCGGGGCTCGGGCAGTCGGAAGTCGAAGCGCCAGCTGCCGTCCAGCTCGGCCACGCCGATGCATTCGGTGACCGTATCCACATGGCCCTGCACCATGTGCCCGTCCAGCCGGTCGCCCACGCGCAGACAGCGCTCCAGGTTCACGCGATCACCTGCCTTCAGCTCACCCAGGTTGGTGCGTTGCAGGGTCTCATCCACCGCGGTCACCCGGTAGCTGCCGGGATCACCGGGCCACAGCTCCACCACGGTGAGGCAGACACCGTTATGGGCCACGCTCTGGTCCACCCGCAGTTCAGCGGCCATTCCCGCCTGCACCACCAGGTCCACGTTGCCGCCCGTGCGCTGTACGGAGCGCACCTCGCCCATCGCTTCAATGATCCCTGTGAACATCAGTTGCCAGCGGGCAACACCCCGCCATCGAGTACATGAACAACGCCGTTGATCTGCTTCACTTCGGTGCCTTCGAGACGTGCGAAGTACACCGTGCAGAGGTAATAATACACGCCATCGGGCACGAACTCGTTCGTATCCATGAACGTACCGCTCCAGTTGATGTCCGGATCGGTGCTGGTGAAGACCACCTGACCCCAGCGATTGAAGACCTGCAGGTCGATGCTGCGCACGCCGCGGTACGGGAACGGGCCGAAGCGATCGTTCACGTCATCGCCGTTCGGGGTGAAGACATTGGGCAGTTCGTACACGGGACAGTTGTCGCCGCATACCTCATTGCTCAATTCGCTCTCGTTGCCGAGGGTATCGAGCGCTGTGATGCGGTAGCAGCCCGCCACCGATGATCCGTTGGTGTGCTCGAGGAAGGTGCTCTCCGCGCCGATCAGTTCCGCGATCACCGTGTAGGTGCCATCAATGCTGTCCTTGAAATAGACCAGATAGCGGAACGTGTCGTCGTCCGCACAGCTCTCGTTGGGGTTGTTCCAGCTGAGGCTGTTCAACGGTGTCTCGCAATCGTTGTCCAATGCGAGCGTGGGCGCGCAGGGCGGTGTGCGGTCAACGGGCACGGCGCACACCTCCTGGCTCCAATTGAGCAGGGGCGCCACGATGTCCGGGTCGCTGTAGGCTCCGCTGCTGCGCACCACGTAGCAGTACGTCTGCCCGTTCACCAGGCCAGTGTCGACGAAGCTGGTGGTGGTGCTGGTGCCCAGGAGGGTGAGGTCGGTTCCTTCCACCCGATAGACCTCGTAGAGCGAATTGGTCCACGGCGTGTTGGCGGTCCATTGCACGGTGACCTGCTCGTCGTTGGGGTCGGTGGTGAGGAACAGGGAACTGGCCGGACCACTTGAGCCGATCACATCCACGGTGGGCTGGTCAGCGCGGCCGATCAGTTCCACACGATAGACCTGCGCGGTCGCTTCAGTGTTCAGCCCCTGGTCCACGAAGAAGGTGTCGGGGTGGTCCAGGAAGGGGTGGATGCCACTGGTGTATACCAAGGTGCCGGCGGTGCTGAAGCCCGGGCCGCGGTACAGGCGGAACTGATACGGCCCGGGGCGCTGCACCGTGTCCAGGTCGAAGGCATTGCTCCAACGCACGGTATCCACACCTGCGATCACATCGGTCACTCCCACGCTCACGTTGGTGAGCACCGGCACCTGACGGTCCAGCAGGGCGCAGAATTCCTCACTGGCCAGGCTCTCGGCACCATCCTCGAAGACAGCGATGACCATGTAGCAATACTCGTTGCCGATCACCAGCCCGCTCTGGTCCGTGTAATTCGTTGTGCTCACACCCTCCACCTCGGCCAGGAACGTGTAGCCGGTGTAGGCCGGCACGCCGGTCTCGCAGTGGTCCGGGTCGAACCCGAACAAGCCGCTGCGCCGGTAGATATGGTACCCCACCGCATTGGTGCATGGGCTGGTGGACCAATTGAGCTCGATGGCATCGCCCAAGGGGGTCGCAGCGGGATCCTCCGGTGCGGGTGCGATCACCTTGATGCTCATGGTGCCGTAATCGAGCAGGGGCACCGGCAGGTCATTGTCGATGGCCGAGAACACCACCTGGTAGGGTTGCTGTCGCACGTGCTCACAGACCGTGCTCCACAGGAAGGTGCCTGTACCGGGGTTGCCGGGCTGGGGGTCATCGAAGACAGCAGGCGAAACACCGAGGTTGAAGGGCTGCCCCAATGCATCGATGGTAACGGACTGGCCCTGGTCCGGATCGGTGGCGCTCACCTGGAACGTGAGGAAGGTGCCGGCCAGCACACAGGTGTCAGGCAGGTCGACCAGCTGGGGCGGCCGGTTGGAACAAGCGATCACCGTGATCTGCATATCCCGGAGCACCGAGCCCACTTCCACCCATACGCCGTTCACCAAGCGCCATTCGCGCACCACGAAGGCGATGTTGAACTCCCCCTGCTCCGTTGGTGCGTTCCAGGTAATGGTGCCGGTGGTGGGGTCGATGCTGTAATTCGGCCCGGGGAACGAATAGCCGGCGATGGGCAGACCGCCCGCACCGAGGCACACGGTGGGCTCGAAGGAGAGGCTGTCGCCGTCGGTGTCATAGGCGGCGGGGTTGTGGATCCAGGGCTGATCGATGCAGGCGTTCTGGATGGGGGAATTGTCGAACCGCACCGAGCAGTTATGGCCGCTGAACGGTGATATGACCAGGGTGGTCTGCAGCGCGAAGGCCTGTGCGATGGAGTTGGGCACGTTCAGCACGCCGCCGTTGCGGTTGGGGTCCTCCATGCGGAGCACGAACACGCCCGGCCCGGTATAGGTGTGGATGGCCGTGTAGCGGTTCTGGCGGAGGTCGCGCGATGCGTCGTCGATCACCTGGTTGCGTGCGATGGTGTCCAAGGACGAACCGTCGCCCCAATCCAGCACCAGCTCCGGGCGATCGGCGGGCGCACTGAGCTTCGTGTAGGTCAGGATGGTGGCCTCGTAGCGCAGGTCCAGCGGGTCTTCCGTGAGCTTGCACACGATGATCTCACCGGCGCGGTTATGCGTGGCCAGTGCGGTCAGGCTCACCGTGAACGCCACCAGCAGGGCAAGAAGATATCTGGGGGAAGTGCGCACGAAGGAGAACAAAGTTCGGTGATCCGGGTCCTGGGTCGACCGGTCCGGCGGCAAATTCACCAGCGGAGCGATCGGCACAGGGAGCGGCGCCAGCCGTCCGGGGCGAGTATCTTCGTCGCCCCAGTCATGATCGAACTCCTCAAGACCACACGCAGCTCGGCCTCCCGTGACACCCTCGTGGTGGTGGACGAGCCCGGTCGGCTCAAACAGCTCGACCTCACCCGCAACGACCGGCAATACCTCACCGAGCAGCTGAAGAGCGATCCGGCGCTGGCGGTCTGCGACATCAGCGGTCGCCTGGTGATGGTGCACCAGGTGAACGGCAGCGGCCCTGACCAGCAGGTGGAACGTGCACGCCGTGCGGGTGATGCCATGGTGGCCCGGCTGCTGGCGGCGAAGCGCCGCGAAGCCCAGGTGACCAGCCTCTGCGACAACGCGGACATCACGCTCGCCCTGGTTGAGGGTGCCGCCCTGGGCTGCTACAGCTTCCGCAAGTACAAGAGCGATGACAAAGGCGCACCGAGCCTGCAGAAGCTCAGCGTGCTGGCGCCCGAGGTGAGCGCCGATCGGCTGGACGAGCTCGCCGACCTCTGCGATGCCACGTGGACCGCGCGCGATCTGGTGAACGAGCCGGTGAGCTTCCTCAACGCCGTGCAGCTGGGAGCCGAACTGCGCACCCTGGCGAAGAGCGCTGGCTTCAAAGTGGAGGTGATGGAACGCAGCCGCATCGAGGCCCTGGGGCTCAGCGGCCTGCTGGCGGTGAACAAGGGCAGTGTGGACCCGCCCACCTTCAGCGTGCTGGAGTGGAAGCCGAAGGATGCCGTGAACAAGCGGCCGGTGGTGCTGGTGGGCAAAGGCGTGGTGTACGACACCGGCGGCCTCAGCCTCAAGCCCACCCCCAACAGCATGGACCAGATGAAGTGCGACATGGCCGGTGCCGCCGCCGTGGCCGGTGCCATGGCCGTCATCGCCCGCCGCCAGCTGCCCGTGCATGTGGTGGCCCTGGTGCCCGCCACCGACAACCGCCCCGGCGGCAACGCCTACGCACCCGGCGATGTGGTGCGCATGCACAACGGCCTCACCGTGGAGGTGATGAACACCGATGCCGAAGGCCGCATGATACTGGCAGACGCCCTCAGCTACGCCGAACGTTACAAGCCCGAGCTCGTCATCACCATCGCCACCCTCACCGGGGCCGCCATGCGCGCCATCGGCACCTACGGCAGTGCGGTGATGGGCACCGCCCCCGACAAGGAGTTCAGCGCCCTGCAGCTGGCCGGCGAACGCGTGTACGAGCGACTTGCGCGACTACCGTTCTGGGACGAGTACGACGAGGAGATCAAGAGCGACGTGGCGGACATCAAGAACCTCGGCAGCGACCTGGCAGGCGCACAGACCGCAGGCAAGTTCCTGGCGCGTTTCACCACGCATCCCTACATCCACGTGGACATCGCCGGGCCGGCGTTCCTTTCCCGCAAGGACAGCTACCGTACCAAGGGTGGCACCGGTGTGGGCGTGCGTTTGTTCTACGAATTCATCAAGCACCGGGCGAAGAAGTGAGCGTACCGGCCACCCATCGTCCGAAGCACCAGAGCCCTGTCGCCATCGGCCTTCCCGTGAAATGACCCAGCACACCGAACAAGCCCCCCTGCGCGTAGGCATCTCCTGCGGCGACCTCCACGGCATCGGCATCGAAGTGGTCCTCAAATGCTTCGAGGACACGCGCATGCTCGCGGACATCACCCCGGTCCTCTACGCATCGGCACAGGTGGTGAGCCACCACCGCAAGCAGTTGAAGCTGGACGAAGTGCAGTTCCAAGGGGTGGACGATGCCCGCGACGCCCTTCCCCGCAAGCTCAACGTGGTGAACGTGTGGCAGGAGGAACTTCCATTGGAACTGGGAAAGCCTTCCGGCCCCTTGGCGGCCTATGCGGTGAAAAGCCTCGAGGCGGCCGTACAGGACCTGGCCAGCGGCAAGGTGGACGTGCTGGTAACGGCTCCCATCGACAAGCACGCCATGCAACAGGCGGGCTTCGCGTTCCCCGGCCACACCGAGTACCTTCAGCACATGGCCGGGGTGGAAGGTGGTGTGCTGATGCTGCTGATGGGCGAAGGCCTGCGTGTGGGCACCGTCACCGGGCACATCCCCCTGAAGGAGGTGGCCTCCGCCATCACCACCGAGGCCATCCTCACCAAGGCGCGCCTGCTGCACCAAAGCCTGATGCGCGACATCGGCGTGGCCACACCACGCATCGCCATCCTGGGCCTCAACCCGCATGCGGGCGATGGTGGCGCACTGGGCAGCGAGGACAAGGAGCGGATCGCCCCGGCGGTGCGGAGGCTGCAGGAGGAAGGCATCCACGCCATGGGGCCCTACCCCGCCGACGGATTCTTCGGCAATGGAAGCTACAAGCACTTCGACGGGGTGCTGGCCATGTACCACGACCAGGGCCTGGCACCCTTCAAGGCCCTGAGCTTCGGGCACGGCGTCAATTACACCGCCGGCCTGCCTGTGGTGCGCACCAGTCCGGACCACGGCACGGGGCTTGACATCGCCGGTCAGGGCGTGGCGGACGAAGGCAGTTTCCGGGCGGCGGTCTGGGCGGCGGCGGACATCCATCGCCACCGAGATCACTATAAAGTATTGACCGCCAACCCCTTGCAGCCACAGAAGCGGGACAAGGACCGGGCCGCCAGCTGAGTACGGCGACCATCCCCGCCCAAGCATTGATCCAACGGCTACGGGGATCGATCAAACCCCTACATTTGCGGTCCGTTTGACGGAAGCAGGTACGCCGTGGAAGCGCTCGCCGAACATACGATCGCCTTTTCGGGGCTGAAGGATGGAACCCATTCCTTCGAGTTCCCCCTTGGTGCCGCGTTCTTTGCGGCCACCGGAGAGGAGGAGATCGAGGGCGGCGAAGTGCGCATGAACGTTCGCCTGGACAAGAACCCCACGCTGCTGGTGGTGGACATGCATGCGGAAGGTGCGGTGAACGTGCGCTGCGACCGCTGCAATGCCCCGATGCAGCAACCGGTGAACGGCGAGCAGCGGCAGATCTTCCGCCTGACCGGCGAGGACGACTACGAGGATGAGGAACTGGTGACCCTTGATGCCGGAGCACATAGTGTCAACCTCAGCCATTACTTCTACGAGTGCATCCGGCTGGCGCTGCCCATCCGCCACGTACACCCCGAGGGTCAGTGCGACCCTGAGGTGGAGCGCGCACTACAGGCCCTGAGCCTTGAACATGAACCCACGCCCGACCCCCGTTGGGCCGTATTGAAGGACCTTCAGAACAAGGAGCGCAGCTCCTAAGCACGCAGTACCATGCCAAACCCGAAGCGCCGATTCTCCAAGACCCGCACCGCCAGCCGCCGCAGCACCAAGAAGGCCGGCGTACCCACGATCACCGTGGACACCGTGACGGGCACCACCCACCTGCGCCACCGTGCCTACAAGGTCGGCGACGACCTGTACTACAACGGTCGCCTGTTGGTCTCCACCAACGCTGAGTAAGCGTAGCCACCCCCTGCCCGACCGGATCCACGCATGAGGATCGGACTGGACATCATGGGTAGCGACCACGGCCCTGCCGTGCCCATCAAGGGCGCGGCACTGGCTGCGCGCGAACTACCGCCCGAGGTACGCCTGGTGCTCATCGGCGATGCAGCGGCCATTGCGGCCGGTCTGCAGGCCGAAGGGGCCGACCCTGCCGCCTTCGATATCGTGCCCAGCATGGACGATATCACCATGCACGACAACCCCACGAAGGCCCTCCAGGCCAAGCCGAAGAGCAGCATCAGCATCGGCTTCCACCTGCTGAAGGAAGGCCGCATCGATGCCTTTGCCAGCACGGGCAATACCGGCGCCATGCTCGTGGGGAGCGTGTTCATCATCAAGCCCATTCCGGGCGTGCTGCGGCCCTGCATCCCCACCCTGGTGCCCAAGGAAAAGGGCGGACTGGGTGTGCTGCTCGATGTGGGCGCCAACGCCGACTGCAAATCCGATGTGCTCGCGCAATTCGGATTGCTCGGTTCACTGCTGGCCCAGCACGTGTACCACCACCCCGCGCCCAAGGTGGGCCTGCTCAACATCGGCGAGGAGGAGAAGAAGGGCGACCTGTTGCGGCAGGCCACGCACGAACTGATGCGCGAGCAGCAGCAGTACACCTTCGTGGGCAACATCGAAGGCCGTGACCTCTTCAACGACAAGGCCGACGTGATGGTCTGCGATGGCTTCACGGGCAATGTGGTGCTCAAGGTCATCGAAGGCTTCCACGACCTGTTGGAGGACCACGGCGTGAAGGATCCGTTCCTGCAGCGCTTCAACTACGAGAACTATGGCGGTCTGCCGGTGCTGGGGGTGAACGGCAACGTCATCATCGGTCACGGCATCAGCAACGAAGTGGCCATCAAGAGCATGGTGCTGGCCGCCCGCGAGGTGGTGCTCAGCAAGCTCAACGAGCGCATTCGCGAAGCCTTGGTATGACCGGGGAAGCGCTGTGGATGCGGCAGACCGATACCTTGGCACCCTCCCGGGCGCCCTCCCTCCTTAGCGCCCCACCAACGCACAGCGAACAGCCATGAAGATGCGCGCCGCCATCACTGCCGTGAACGGCTACCTGCCGGAGTTCCGCCTCACCAACCAAGTGCTGGAGACCATGGTGGAGACCAGCGATGCCTGGATCACCGAACGCACCGGCATCCAGGAGCGGCGCATCCTCACCGGCAAGGACAAGGGCCTCAGCACCATGGCCATCGAAGCGGTGAACGGCCTGTTGAAGAAGCGCGGCATCGGTCCGGAGGAGATCGACCTCATGATCGTGTGCACCGTGACGCCGGACCGTGTGTTCCCGGCCACGGCCAACATCGTCTGCGATGCCATCGGTGCGAAGAACGCGTGGGGCTTCGACCTCGGCGCGGCCTGCAGCGGCTTCCTCTACGGCATCACCACCGCCAGCCAGTTCATCGAGAGCGGCAGGCACAAGAAAGTGGTGGTGGTGGGCGGCGACAAGATGTCGAGCATCATCGACTATGAGGACCGCACCACCTGCATCATCTTCGGCGATGGCTGCGGCGCGGTGCTGCTGGAGCCCAATGAGGAAGGCTTCGGTGTGATGGACAGCATCCTGCGCAGCGACGGCAGCGGCTGTCAGTACCTGCACCAGAAGGCAGGCGGCAGCTGGCGTCCGGCCACGGAGCGCACGGTGGAAGAGCGTCAGCACTACGTGTACCAAGAGGGCAAGGCCGTGTTCAAGTTCGCCGTGACCAACATGGCCGACGTGAGCGCCGAGATCATGGAGAAGAACGGCCTAACGGCCGACGATGTGAGCTGGCTGGTGCCGCACCAGGCCAACAAACGCATCATCGATGCCACCGCCAGCCGCATGGGGCTGGACGAGAGCAAGGTGATGGTGAACATCCAGAAGTTCGGCAACACCACCAGCGGCACGCTGCCCCTCTGCCTGTGGGAGTGGGAGAACCGCCTGAAGAAGGGGGACAACCTCATCCTCAGCGCCTTCGGTGGCGGCTTCACCTGGGGCGCCATCTGGGTGAAGTGGGCGTACGGGGGCTGAGCGAGCCATCGGCGCACACGCACTTGCACGGGCTCATCGGCCCACCCGCACCAGCGATCGTTCACCTGCCTATCTTGGCCCTCTGTTCGGCGCAAGCCGGGCCACCACCCTAGCGAACACTCTCATGAACCTTTCCCAGATCCAGGACCTGATCAAGTTCGTCGCCAAGAGCGGCGTGAGCGAAGTGGAGATCGAGCAGAAGGACTTCAAGATCACCATCAAGACCCCGGCCGGCAAGAAGGAGGCCCCGGTGCAAGTGATCGCGCAACCCATGGCCCTGCCTGCTGCTGCACCCGCCCCTGTGGCCGCCGCGCCAGCGCCCGCTGCAGCTCCCCCGCCTGCCGCTCCGGCCCCGGCACCAGCCGCTGATGCCAAGTACATCACCATCAAGGCCCCGATGATCGGCACGTTCTACCGCGCAGCCGGCCCGGGCAAGCCCGTGTTCGTGAACGTGGGGGATGAAGTGAAGCCGGGCAAGACCATCTGCATCATCGAGGCCATGAAGCTCTTCAACGAGATCGAGAGCGAGGTGAGCGGCAAGATCGTGAAGGTGCTGGTGGACGACGCCAAGCCGGTGGAGTACGACCAGCCGTTGTTCCTGGTCGATCCGTCGTAGCCCATTCACCACAGCGGCACGGAGAGCACGGCGGAAGGCCTGAACGGCACGCAGGCACCCTCAGCTCAACCGGCCGTGGTGATGATCGACCCCTTCTCTGTGTCCTCCGTGCCTCTGTGGTGAACCAGATCGGAAGCCTCCCATGTTCAAAAAGATCCTCATAGCCAACCGCGGCGAGATCGCCCTGCGCGTGATCCGCACCTGCC
>CAYZBO010000053.1:0-21894 GCA_964476665.1 uncultured Chryseobacterium sp.
TGGCCGTGACCCAAACGGTCATCGACATCCACCAGCAGCTTCCGGAAGGAGGCTTCCTGCAACGGACCATACCCACGGCCCAGACCCAATATCCCGCCTCCTGGAGCTTGTGTGCGGGTGATCTGGACAACAATGGCAAGCGCGACCTGCTCTATGGTGGCGGCTACGGGGTCACCTTCATGTTCGCTTCCGACAATGGCGGACAGTTCTCTGAGCGGTCCGGGCCGGAGTACGTGTTCAGCCAGCGGTCCAATATGGTGGACATCAACAACGACGGGCTGTTGGACGCCTTCGTATGCCATGATGTGGCAGCGAACGTGCGGTACATGAACCAGGGTGGACAACAGCTCCAGTTCATGCAGGGCATGCTGGGCAACAGCTGTGGGAATTACGGTTCCATTTGGACCGATGTGGACAACGATGGCGACATGGACCTGTTCGTGGCCAAGTGCGGCTGCGATGCGCAGGACATCCTGCTGCGCAATGAAGGGAACGGCCAGTTCACACCGATGACGCCGCCTTTGGGTCAGGGAGAGGTGCACCAGAGCTGGAGCAGTGCCTGGGGCGACTTCGACAACGATGGCGACATGGATGTGGTCATCGGATCCAGCGCGGGCGCCGTTCATCATCTCTTCGCGAACAACGGTAGCGGCCAATTCACCGATGTCACGGAAGGCTCAGGTCTGGATGAGTTCTTCGTGCAGGGCATCGAATGGACCACGCACGACCTGAACAACGATGGGCTGCTCGATATCATGGGCGCCGGTCTCGTGCTGGTGAACCGGGGCAACATGGAGTTCGGTTGGAACACCTGGTCACCGGGCGTTGGCGGGGTGGGGGACCTCAACAACGACGGTGCGCTTGATATCCTTGGACAGCAAGGCCTGCAGTATGGCGTGCCCAACGGTAACAACTGGTTGCGCGTGGTGCTGCAGGGCACGCAGAGCAATCGCGATGGTATCGGTGCGCGTATCACCGTGCAGACGACTTCGGGCCAGCAGATCCGCGAGATACGCAGTGGGGATGGGTTCCGCTATATGAGCAGTCTGGCAGCACACTTTGGTCTGGGGCAGGATGAGATCGTGGAGCAGGTCACCGTTCGCTGGCCTTCGGGTGAATCGCAGGTATTGGACCAGGTGGCGATCAACGGCACTGTGCTGGCCATTGAACCGCTGCCGACAACGCTCACGGACGTGTCCGAACAACAGGGCTTCGGGCTGTATCCTGTTCCGGCACGGGATCGTGTTCACTTCAACGGTAGTGCTCCTGCGGATGGAACTCCCTATCGCGTGGTGGACAGGACCGATCGGGTGGTGCAGCTCGGGCGCATCGAAGGATCGTCCATTGGCATTGAGCGGCTGGCACCCGGGATGTACGCCTTGCAGGTTGGCACGGACCGGTCCTTCGGCCAGCGTTTCATCAAGCAGTAAGGTCCGCTCAGATCGGATCGAGCCGGTCGCGCACCTTTCCCAGGTAGGAGCCGCCGATGGGCACTTTGCGCCCGCTCTGCTCCACGGTTATCTCGCCTTCTTCCACGGCCTGGATCTTGTCCAGACGAACGATGAAGGAGCGGTGGACCCGCATGAACTGACGGGAGGGTAGTCGGTCCTCCATATCCTGCATGGTGGCGTGCACCACGTAGCGAAGCGAGCCCACGTGGATGCCGACGTAGTCCTTGAGGGCCTCCACAAAGCAGACGTCGCTGTAGCGCAGGCGTACCTGCCGGCCCTTGTATTTCACAAAGAAGTGGTCGGCGTTGTCGCTTTCCTCCACGAGGTCGTAAAGGCGCTCGATCTCCATGCGCACCTCCTGCTCGCCGGCATATTTGCTGAGGGCGATCTCAATGGCCGTATGCAGCGCTTGGTCGGAAAAGGGCTTGACCACAAAGCCATAGGGCTCCGCGATCTTGGCCTTGCTCAAGGTGTCGGCATCACTATTGGCGGTGAGGAAAATGACCGGCACGTCCATCTCTTCCCGTATCTGGCGCGCAGCGTCAACGCCACTGTGTCCATCCACGAGGTGGATGTCCATGATCACCACGTCGGGACGCAACTCACCTGCCTGGGCGACCGCATCGGCCCGTGACCGCGCGAAGCCGGCAACCTCATAGCCCTTGGCCTTCAAGCGCTGGGCGATATCCCGGCTGATGATGGGTTCATCCTCAACGATGAGGACGCGTACGGGCTCCTTGTTCATGTTCTGAGAAATGAGGAGCGGGGTATCCCTCCTGTTCGTTTCACGGTACCAATATGCACATAGAAATCCCGATGTCATACGAAAGGACGATGGACCGGGTTCGCTCTTGGAGGTGCCGCCCGCAGATGGTGTCCGCATTTCCTTTCGGCACCGGGGCCTGTTGATGTATTTTCACAGCCCAATGACCCCCATGAAGCAACTGAAGCTACGCATCCTTCTTGGCCTGGCCCTGATCCAGACGGCAATGGTCTTCGCACAGGAAGCCCCTACGTATGGGTGCCACTACTTCCGTAGCGGCCGGCGGCCGATGCCCGAGGCCACCAGTGCAGGGCGGACCCAGATCGCGGAGACCATTGCGCGGAGCGATACGTTCGACATCCGCCATTATGACATCCACCTGGACGTGACGGATTACGGTGGAGGGACCATCCAAGGTTGGACAACGGTCACGTTCTCGGCGTTACAGGATGGCCTCGACCACATCCGCTTCGACCTGCTGCAGTTGACCGTGGACAGTGTGTTGTCCAATGGCGCATTGCTGGTCCACAGCCATGATGGGCAGTTCCTCGACATCATCCTGCCCGCTGCGATGAACACGGGCGAAGAGGCCTCGGTATCGGTGTATTATCACGGAGACCCGTACCAGGACCCCGAGTGGGGAGGGTTCTATTGTGAGGGGCAGTACATCTACAACCTGGGCATCGGCATCAGCACGATCCCTCCCAACTTCGGTAAGGTCTGGTACCCCTGCTTTGATAGTTTCGTTGAACGCGCCTCCTACACCTACCATGTCAAGAGCGCCGGCACTTACCGGTTCCTTGGGCAGGGGAATTTCATGGAGGAGGTCCAGTTGGGGGGCGACACGGTGATCCGCAGGTACGAGCTGCCCCAGGAGATCCCCACTTACATCAGTGCCATTGCAGTTGCGAACTACCAGGAGCACGGTTATACGCACACTGGAGCGAACGGAGATATCCCGGTGACACTGCGGGCCAAGCCCGCCGACCTGTCAAGCATGATCTCCCGGTTCGGGAACCTGGGTGACGCCATTGATGCCTGTGAGTACTGGTATGGGCCGTACCCCTATGACCGCGTGGGCTATGTGCTGACCACCGATGGCGCGTTGGAGATCCCCACCAACGTGGCCTATCCCCAGTTCATGACGGGCCAGACCAACGCCAGCAACCGGGGTCTCTACACCCATGAACTCGGTCATCATTGGTGGGGCGACAAGGTCACGCCCTATGTGCACAACGACATGTGGTTGAAGGAGGGGCCCGCAGAATACAGCGGGCATCTGATCGAAGAATGGATCGGAGGACGGGATGGGCTGCTGGCCGCCGTGAAGAACAACCATTACCGCGTGCTCCGTGAAGCGCACCTCGACGACGATGGGTTCCAGCCGCTATCACCCATGCCCGACCCCCACATCTACGGTACGCATACCTATTACAAAGGGGCTTCCGTGATGCACAACCTGCGGGGTTACCTCGGTGATGAGCTCTTCCGTCAAGGCATGCGGGGCGTGCAGGAGGCACTGGGCGAACGGACCATGACCCCGGAGCAATTCCGTGATTCACTGGAGGTGGCCACCGGTGTGCAGCTCGATGCCTTCTTCGATGCGTGGGTCTTCGCGCCTGGTTACAGCGTCTTCGTCCTGCAGTCCTGGACGAGCGTGGCCCAGAACGACAGTTTCGCGGTGGAACTGGACCTTCAGCAGAAACTGCGCGGCACGGACATCCTGCATCAGGAGGTTCCCCTCGAGATCTCCTTCCTCGATGCCGACCGCAACGAGTATACCGTGCAGATCGTTGCTGGTGGACAGTACAGTACACACTCTGTCATGGTCCCTTTTGACCCTGCGACGATCATTGTGAACCGCTACGACCGGATCAACCAGGCCCGGACCACCAACGAACGGATCCTTATTCCGGGTGTATCGTTCGGCAGCACCCAGCCCTATGTGGACATGATCATGTACCAGACCGCCCTGGTGGACACCACCCTGGTCCGGATCGAACACATCTGGAGCGGTGCTGACCAGGAGGCAACGACAGCGGACGTCACCGAGGTGTCCAACACCCACTATTGGGACATCGGAGGGCTCTGGCCGGAAGGTACCATCCTGCGTGGACGTTTCACCTACACCGGCGCCACTCCGGATAGACTTGATCACGACCTGGTGAACGGAGATGAGACCGGCATGCTCATGGTGTATCGTCCCAACCCACTGGAGCCATGGGCCCCCTATCCGGACCAGACGGTCCTGGCAGGCGACCTGTTCAATGGAAGTGGCATCGTGAACCTGGACGTGATGAGGAAGGGCCAGTACGCCTTCGCGAAAAGCAGCATCATCCTGGGCAACAAGGAACTGAATGAGACCGGAGACATGGACCTGTACCCCGTTCCTGCGAACGACCAATTGCAGATCCACGTGCCGGCGGGTGTCACTGGTGGTGTTCGCCTCGATGTCATCGGCTCGAACGGGGCGCTCGTGCTGCGGAGCTTCCGAAGCAGCTCCCAGGACGGCCGTACACAGTTGAACGTGTCGGAGCTGCCGGCGGGGACCTACCTGCTGTCCTGTTACGATGGCCAGGGTAGGCACGCAGCGTCGCGGCGTTTCAGCGTGGCCCGCTGAGCCCATGGCCTTCAACACCATACAGCAGCGCAAGCCGATGTTCACCATCGGTGAGCGCCTGTCGCACTTTCTTGATCGCCAGGGGCGGCTTGCAGTGTTGCCGGTCAGTTACGAGGAACTGCTACGGTTCGAAGGCTCCATGCCACAGGTGGATGGCCGGGGAAGACCCACACACTGGAACGCGGTGCTTCACCGTCCCTGGGAGTGCGAGGACCTGTATGGTCGCCTTGTGGATACCTACCAGACCCTGACCGCAGGGGGGCGCCAGGTGGGGCACCTGCAGGTGGCCGGTGTGGAGTTCTGTGTCTATGGTAATTCGCAACCCTTCCGGATCAAGATCCTCAACCGGATCAACGACAACCACGATTACTTCTACATCAAGCGTTCGGACGCGAGTCGTGTGTACGGACTGGAACTGGAGCACCTGCTGTCACCCAACCGCATCAGCTACCTCGTGGATGGCCCCACCTTGGTGGAGGAGCATATCATCGGTGTTCCAGGGGACGTGTTCATACAGGAGCCCGTCCGGTATGGTGGCGCGCTCAATGAGGTGCGGTTGAGCAAGGAATTCGTCAAGTTCAACGAGCGTTGTTTTGTACGTCTGCTAGGGGATATGCGAGCGTACAATTTCGTGGTGGATGTCATCCATGACTTCGACCAGGTTCAGTACCGCCTTCGGAGCATTGATTTCGACCAGCAGAGCCATGAAGGCCGGGTGCGTATCTACCTGCCTCAGTTCTACAAGGAGAATCTGCCGTACGTCCAGTTCGCCCAACGTGTGATCGGTGGCGAGACAGCGGAACAGTACCGGCATGAGGAGCGCGCGTTGCTGCGGCGACGATACAAGCTGTCCGAGGCAGTGTTAAGCGAGTTGGTCGAGGTGCTGTGTGCCGATCGGATCAGTAGTACGGAGCAGGCGATGGAACTCGCCGAAGGGCTCGGCCGGTTGCACGGTACGGACCGTTTCAATGGCCTGGTGAACATGGGTGAGGTGCTGCGCGCACAATTGATCACGTGCCTGGACGTATGACCGGGCTGCGGCGATCCGCGGTGGGGAAAGGGTCGGGTTCGTCCACCTGCGACCTCCTGTAACCTTTTTCGACAGGCTGGCGTTTCGGCCCCTCGGAACCGATCAAAGTTCCGACAGACCATGCATATGAAGCCCCTGTTCGCCTTGCTTGCCGCACCCTTCCTGTTCATCGGGGAAGCATGCTCACAGACCCAGGTGATCTCCTATCAATGGCTCAATCAGTGGTGCAGCAATGTGCTTGACTGCGATGAGGGTTGCATGGCCTGCAACCTGCCGGGCAGCACGAGTGCACAATTCTTCGGCACCAACGTGGCTTGGATCGGAGTGGAGGTATGTCCGCATCCGGTCGCCAATGGCGACAATGCCGTGGGTTCGTTCGGGTGGGAGGTGGAGTATACGAGCGACCGTTACATCCTGCTCTCCGGGATCTCCGTGACGCCTGTGCAGGTGGACAGCATCATCCTTCGCCATGCACGGAGCGCCAATGGTCCCGACCGATTGAAGGTGTCCTATGCGCGTTCGGCCATGGAGCCGGCCGAGGAGGTGGCTGAGCTTCCCGTACAACACAACTTCCACACGGACGTGATCACCGATCTGGGCTGCCTGAACACCACATTGGAAGACCCGTTCGGTTCATTCCAATTGATGTTGACCCCTTATGGAAGTGAGAACGGCGGATGGTACCTGGACGAGGTGCGCATTGTGGCCACTCCATGTGAATTGAGCACCGGACTGCAGGATGTGGTGGAGCAGGAGGAACGCTACACAGGCCCGTGGTTCGACGTGCTTGGTCGTCCTGTAGTGGGGGATGTTCCTGCTGGCGTTTACGTGGGCGGCAAGCGTCAGGTAAAGGTGTTCTGAGCGAGGTAGCTTTGCGGCGCTCAACACATCGCTGATGAACGCTGCCCGCCAATTGACCACCCTGTTCGCAGCAGGGCTGACCTGTTCCGTGATGGGGCAGGCCGTACCGCAGTTCGAATTGATCCCCTGGGCGGAAGGCCTGGGCTTGGGGACCGATGTGACGCATGCAGGTGACCAGCGGCTGTTCGTGGCCCGCCAGTACGGCGCTGTGTTCCTTGTCCGCGACAGTGGCGATGTATCGAACATCGAGTTCCTCAACATCGCATCCCAGGTATTGAACAACGGCGAACGCGGCCTCCTGGGGCTGGCATTCGACCCTTCGTTCCAAACCAATGGACATTTCTACGTGAACTATGTGACGGGCACCGGCAATGGTGTCACGCGCATATCACGCTTCACCGTGAGCGACAACCCCGACGTTGCTGATCCCGCCAGCGAGGTGGTGCTGCTGAGCCTGCCGCAACCGCATCCCATCCATAATGGCGGTGGTCTTGCCTTCGGGCCAGATGGGTACCTCTATTGTTCCCTGGGTGATGGGGGTGGTGCCGAGGACCCGAACAACGAAGGCCAGGACCTCTCCAGCTTGTTCGGAGCGGTCCTGCGCATCAAGCCGGAGGCGGACGGCAGCTACAGCATTCCACCTGATAATCCGTTCGTTGGCGCGGGCGGCGACACACTGCCGGAGATCTGGGCGTATGGCCTGCGCAATCCCTATCGCATCGGGATCGATCCGCTGAACGGCGACCTCTGGATCGGTGATGTGGGAG
The DNA here is from genome assembly GCA_964476665.1 of uncultured Chryseobacterium sp. GTDB lineage: Bacteria > Bacteroidota > Bacteroidia > Flavobacteriales_F > PHOS-HE28 > PHOS-HE28. The sequence goes on from CAYZBO010000053.1 coordinate 7,493, forward strand.
AAGCCAGCTACGAAGAGATCGACCACTGGCCCGGAGGGGTGAACACAGGTCCCAACTTCGGCTGGCGTTGTTACGAGGGCAACATGCCGTTCAACCCCACCGGCTGTCCTGACAGCAGCGCGCTGGTGTTCCCGCTGACCGCGCTTCCGCACGGGACGCTCGGCGGGACGGCCTGCGCTGTCGTCGCGGGCGAGGTCTATCGCGGGGTACAGCACCCGACCCTGTTCGGTCGTCATGTATACACCGATTTCTGCTCCGGAGAGTTGCGCACCCTGTCCCCGGATGGAACGGGCGGCTGGGTGGATGAACTTCTGGTGAGCACCGGCCTGCTCGGCCTCAGTTCCATCGGCGTCGACCTGGCGGGAGAGCTCTACGTGACAGGACTGATCGATGGCATCCTGTACAAGCTGGTCGATCGTTGTGCCGGTGCGAACGCCGAGATCGTGCAGGTGGGCGATTCGTTGTTCGCGGGGGAAGGTCTTTCCTTCCAATGGTACCTCAACGACACAACGATCCAAGGGGCCACCGGAGCCTATCTGCCCATTCCGGGCAACGGCTCCTATGAGGTGGAGGTCGAACAGTTGAACGGATGCCGCGTGCGGACGGCCGCGTTCCCATACTTCAGCACAGGAACAGTGGATGTGCCGGTGATGCGCACGTGGACCGATGCGGCAGGACGGGTTCACCTATCGATTCAGGGCGGGCATGGGTCGCAACAGTACCTGGAGATCCTGGACACACAGGGTCGGACCCTGGGGCGCATGGTCCTTTCCGGTCATACCACGGATATCACACTACCTGATCTGGCGGGCCCGGCGGTCAGGCTGGTGCGTGTGGTGGGGACACAAGGCAGTTGGACCCTGCCTTACCTGGCGCCCTGATCAGCGGCGCGCTCTCGGGTGGTACTGCAGGATGTTGCTGCGCAGGTATTCGCGGTCCAAGTGGGTGTAGATCTCTGTGGTGGTGATGCTGGCATGCCCGAGCATCTCCTGCACGGCGCGCAGGTCGGCTCCACCCTCCACCAGATGCGTGGCAAAGGAATGGCGGAACGTATGCGGACTGATGGGGCGTCGGATACCAGCCTTGGTGGCAAGCTCCTTCACCAGGTTGAAGACCGCGACGCGGGAGAGCGGTCCACCACGCGCATTGAGAAAGACCACATCCTCCGCTTGTGGTCGCACAGGCTGGTGCACACGCACTTCGCGCAGGTAGCGGGAAACGCTGCCAATGGTGGTTCCTGAGATGGGCACCAGCCGTTCCTTGTCCCCCTTGCCGACCACCCTGATGAAGCCCTCGTTGAAATGCAGCCAGGAAATGCGCAGCCCGCAGAGCTCGCTGACCCGCAGACCGCAGCCGTACAGGGTCTCTATGATGGCTTCGTCACGATGGCCCAGTGGTTCACTGCGATCGATGACGGCCAGCATCGCATCGATCTCCTGGACGGACAGGAACACGGGCAACTTGCGACCCGAACGCGGGCTCTGCACCAGTTCGGCAGGATCGCTGCGGATCAGCCCGTCCCGCTTGAGCCCCTTGAAGAAGGTGCGCAGCGCGCTCAGGTACCGTGCCTGGCTGGTCGCCGCAGCGCCGGTCTTCGCGGTGTGTGTAATGAACTGCTGGATGTCCTCAAGCTCCAGTTCCACGGGAGACAACGCCGGGGCTTGCGCGCGGGCATGGTCCCGCAACCGGCCCAGGTCGCGTAGATAGGCCTCCACCGTGCGATCGCTCAATGAACGCTCCAGCTTCAGGTGCATCTTGAACTCAGCCAGTGCCTGCTCCCAGGTCATGTCACAAAGGTGCTCTCGCCAGGCAGGCGGGACAACGCCCGAGTGCGGCCGCTATGAACCAGCGATCGTGGAACGATGCGCATGCGCGAACTTTGCACAGTAAGAACCACGACCATGCGCATCCTGCTGCTCAACGGCCCCAACCTGAACCTGCTCGGACAGCGCGAGCCGGAGAAGTACGGCACCCGCACCATGGAGGAGGTGCTCGCCGAGTTGCGCAAGGCGTATCCGCAGGTGGACATTGAACTGCGCCAAAGCAACCTTGAAGGTGAGTTGGTGACCTGGGTGCAGCAGGCGGGGGAGGGTGATGCGGTCGTGCTGAACGCCGGTGGTTACAGCCACACCTCAGTGGCACTGCGCGATGCTGTTGCAGCCCTGAAGGTACCGGTTGTGGAGGTGCACATCACCAACCTGTTGTCCCGGGAGCCGTTCCGCCATCGCTCCCTGGTGGGTGAGGTCTGCAAAGGCAGCATCATGGGCCTGGGCACCGATGGATACCGGTTGGCGGTGGATCACCTGCTCCGTTCGAAGGCCGAAGCATCCAGCTGACCGAAGCGGGTCCATCCGAGGATGAAGCGGTCGTAGGCGATGCTGCGATGGTACATCCCACAAAGGTCCGGTGCATGTTCCTCGTTGAGGAGTGTCCGCCGTTGTGCGAGTACCTGGGGCAGCCGCGCGAAGTAATGCCAATGGGCCCTTGCCACCTGCCAGGCGTGACCGCCGTGGCCCTCGAACAGGAATTTCAGTGCGGCGAAACCGTCCAGGACGAGCCGTCGCAGCAACCAGTACCAGAAGGCCCCGGTGTGGAGGTTCTTCGTCAGCACGATCAGGCTGTTGCGGAAGTTGAGGTAGGTCTTGCGCGGGCTTCCATAACCCAAGGCTCCACCGCCCACATGATACACCACGGCTGCACTGGTGTAGCCGATGCGGGATCCCCTTCGGCGCAGTCGCCAACAGAGGTCGATCTCCTCCATATGGGCGAATAGCGCGGGATCGAAACCACCCACCGAGCGGAAGGCTGCAGCGTCGATGAGGAGACAGGCACCCGTGGCCCAGAACACCTCGGCCTCCCCATCGTATTGTCCATGGTCCACCTCGGTCATATCGAAGATGCGTCCGCGGCAGAAGGGATAGCCATTGCGGTCGATGAAACCTCCGGCAGCTCCGGCATGTTCGAAGCGGTCGCGGGCGCTGTACGAAAGCACCTTGGGCTGGCAGGCCACCATGCCGGGATGCGCGTCCATGTATGCGTTCAAGGCTCCAAGCCAGCCCGGCGCGACCTCCACATCGGAATTGAGCAGGACGAATCGTTCGGCCTCCACCTGTTCCAAGGCCAGGTTATAGCCACCTGCAAATCCGTGGTTCGTGTCCAATGCAATGCGCCGGACCGCGGGATGGTGGGCCTCCAGCCATGCCAGGCTTCCATCGTTGGAGCCATTGTCCGCGACCACGACCTGCGCACCTTCGGAGTTGCGGAGGACCCCGGGCAGGAAACGCTCCAGCCAGGACCTTCCGTTCCAGTTGAGGATGACGATTGCGGTGCGCATGGACGCGCAAAGGTGCACGAACGGAAGCGACCGGGCCTAGCGGGGGTCGTTAAAGAATTCATTCACCCGATCGCTCTCGATGGTGCCGGGCTGAACGGTCTGAACGCCGGGAAGTGCCACGTTGCGCTGGTGCAGGATGTTGTTCCACTGGGGGTTCTGCAGCTCGCCCGGGACCTCACTGTGCAGCAGTACCAGGCAGGTGTTCGCAAGGTCCGGTTGATAAAAGACGAAACGGCGGTTCGTGTAACGACCTGCCCGGTAATAGTGCCAGATGGTATAGGGATAGGTCCCCATCTCATTGAACCGGTCCATCATGGTGTTGGGCGCACCGTACTTCAAGTAGACCATGCCCCGGTCCGTCTCGTAGCCCTTCAGCACCCGGCAGCTGAAGAGCTTGTTCACCTTGATGACCTGTTCCCGGTAATCGCGCCAACCCTGTTCGGGATCTACGGACCGATTGGCCCAAAAACTGTAGAAGAAACGCCGCATGAGCTCCGGGTCCTTGTCCTTGATCCGGTCGTCGATGATCTTACGCTCCAACTGGTCGGCGATGGGACGCATGCTGCTGATGTGTTCCACCAGTGAGTCGACATCGTTCATGGCACCCGCAAAGGTGTTCGTCAGGTCCAGGCTGTTCATGGCCTGCAGATCGTAGGTGCGCTCGATGGGATTGTTGCGCATGAAGAACTGCTCCGCGCGGCTGACCAGTTCACCGCGTTTGTCGCGCACTTCCAGGGCCAACAGGTAATTCCCGCTGGGGAGGTCGCGGATATCGAAGCTGGCGATCACGGGCTCCACCTCGCGGGATACGTTGCGCGCCACACGCTTGAACCCACCGTACACGTTGCGTTTCTCAAAGCTCTCGATCTGGTAACTGAACAGATACAGGCTGTCCGGCCCGAAATGGTCGCGTGTCCCGTAGATCTCCGCATAGAAACTCATCTCCGTGAGGTCCTTGGGATAGTAGTCGCTCAATAAGGGCACTGGATGGTAACCGTACTTGGCCACTGCACCCGTGGCACCCGGGGTGATCCGCTCGGCCAGCAGGATGTTCGACACACTGACCCCTGAAGGCAAAGCCCCAACGGCGAGGGGAAGCCGATAGGTCGACGGGAGACTGTCCGTTCCGTTCATGTCCAATGCCTCCACGGTCAGCTCATAGCTGCCCGGAGCCAGTTCGAAGAATTCCTGATGGAGCAGGTCCGAGCTCAGTGTATCCAAGCTTTCCGGCCCCATCAGTTCGGTCTTGGCGAAGGAGGCGATGCGGCCGTCCTGTTCCACGATCGTAGTCACCTGGACCCGTGCCTGCATGAAGCCATGCGCATTGGGCCTGCGTTGGAACGAACCAGCCAGGACAGCCATGTTCACATCCACGCGTGGACCTCGCTGTGGAGTGTGGAAGACCCTGGTCTCGATCACCAATTCGGTGCCCGCGCTCACCGAAAAGGGAAGCGTCAGACAGAGCAACAGGAGGGGAAGGGAACGCAACATCATCACAAAGTTAGTCCCGTTCGCACCGCTTCCGGCACCGTTGCTGAAGTCACCTGCTCCGGTGATGCTGACCGATACCACGGAATGGCAGAAGCCCGAGCGGTGCTCCGTCGGGCTTCTGCAGCGGAGAGGGAGGGATTCGAACCCCCGTTACCCGTGGGTAAAGCGGTTTTCAAGACCGCCGCGATCGACCACTCTGCCACCTCTCCTTGACCGGTCGCGAAAGTAGTGCGCGCATCCGCTACGCACCACCGATCTTTACGCCGTGGCGATGCTGAGCCTTGAATTCCTCGGTACGGGTACCAGCCAGGGGGTGCCTGTCATCGCCTGTGATTGTGCGGTATGCGCGAGCGACGACACCCGCGATGCCCGTCTTCGAAGCGCCGCACTGATCAAGGTTGCGGGGCGCACGCTGCTGATCGATGCCGGACCCGATCTGCGGACACAGATGCTGAGAAGCCGTGTAAAGGCGCTGGATGCAGTCCTACTCACCCACGAACACATGGACCATGTTGGCGGGATCGACGAGCTGCGCTCCTTCAACTTCAGCCAGGGATGCGCGATGGACATCCATGGCCTGCCGCGCACATTGGAGGCTGTCAGGCGCATGTTCCACTACGCCTTCGCAACCGAACGCTATCCGGGTACACCAGTGCTGGACCTGCATCCATTGGAAGATGGACCGTTCGATGTGGCAGGGGTGAGGGTGACGCCCATCCCTGTTGCACATCAATACCTGCCGGTGCTGGGTTATCGTGTGGGCGACCTGGCGTACATCACGGATGCCAAGACGATCGATGCGCGCTCCCTCGCGCGGCTTCGGGGACTTGATGTATTGGTCCTCAACGCATTGCGCCTGCAGCCCCACCCGTCACACCTGAACTTGGAGGAGGCCGTGGAACTGGCGGGACGCATCGGTGCGAAGCGGACGTACCTCACGCACATCAGTCATTTGCTGGGCCTCCATGAAGAGGTGGAGGCCATGTTGCCACCGTCCGTGCACCTGGCCCTTGATGGGCTGGTGGTGGAGGCGCGCTACTGAGGCCAGACCCAACGTGAGATCACCGCATGGCCACGGTGGATGCGGTACATCAAAGGCCCTTGTATTCCTGTGTAACCGGTACCGGGCACCGCGCGACCACTGCCTTGATGAACGAGCCTGCCCTGCAGGTCGAACACCTCCACCCGGTCTTCCGCGTGCCATTCTCCGGGAAACTGCCCGGTGGCTCCATCCACCCTTGTTACGAGCGTCTCGAACAGCAGGTCGAGGATCTCGGCATCCTCCAGTCCCCGGTCATAGATGCGCACGTCGTCCAGCCATCCTGAGAATGGCGCGTTACCCGCAGGTGTTGCACCGATGCTGGCAGGGGCTTGTGGATGGAAACCCTGGGTGCCGGTCGCGGATGTGCCGGCCATGAGCGCGCCGTTCACATGAATGCGCATCTGGCTGCCCGTGTAGGAGGCCACCACGTGGTACCACGTACCGGAGAACAAGGTCCCCGGCGGACTGATGAGCTCAGTGGTGACCCCGCCGGTTCGCAGGCGGAAACGCAGCGCAGTGGCATTCACGAAGGTGAGGGACCAGATCTGGTCCGATACGCTCGGACCCACGGCCTTGCTCGCAAGGGTTCGTTCCATACCGGTCACCAGGTCGGGCTTCACCCACAGGGAAAGGCTGAAACCAGGGCCTCCGGTGGTGATGTCACAGGGCCCCAGTACGACGCGGTCGTTCACGCCATCGAATCGCGCGGCTCCTTGGTGGTGCCCGGCAAAAGGTGCCCAGGTCACGCCACCTTGAAGGGCGCCATCCTGCCCTCCCCGGATGTCTTCGGCGATCGATCCATCCGCTTCATCCAAAGGCCAATGGAACAAGGGGGGGGCCTGTGCGGCACTTGTACCTCCCGCACACAGGAACAAAAGGACGGTGAAGGGGCGAAGCACGGGCATCGGCATTTCAAGCCGCAACGAACCCGGGCACCGTACGGTTCCACCTGTTCGACCGAACGGATGCCATCGCAGACGAAAGGGGGCACCGGGTGGCCGGGGTCAGGTGATCAATCGGTCCGTCACGAGGTGGTCGGCAAGCTCATCAATAAGAAGGGCCAGCGAAGTGCCCGATGGAGCCTTGCCGAGCCTTCGAAGCAGCCGCTGAGCAAGACAGCCGTGTTCAAGGATATGTGCCATCACCCTTCGGCACTCATCGCTGAGCTCGCCGTACAGTTCAACAAAGAGGTGTTGCCAGATCTTCTGGACGCTCATCTGATCCTGTTTCATCAGCCCGAACATGAACAGATAGTCCCGATTGGAAAGCACGGCCTGGCCTCCTTCCCGCACGGTCTGCTGGAACAGCGGGAACAGGTCGTCCTCGCTCCAGGCGCGCTGCAGGTAGGTGCTCACCCATCTGCCACTACCCATGGCTCGCAGAACGGCCAGGATCATCTCGGCAAGCGCAAGGTCGGCCGTGAGGCACTCCTGCACATCCACCACCCGGATCTCCAGTTCACCCCGGTCGAAACGGGGCACAGCGGCCCGGGCGTTCATTCGGAAATGGTCCAGTAAATGGCCGCCCTCGACCGCGACCAAGGCTTGTGCCATGGGGCTGAACACAATGCGATAGTAGTCCTCCTCAGTGAAAGCCCCTTCAGGGATGACGGGTCCGGTGAGCACGGGTACGGCCTCCGTATGATGAAGGCAGGCCTCCATGCGAGCGCTCAGGGCTCCGGCCGCCTTGCCGTTCAGGTAAGGGGATGCCGCGCTGATGGCAGGTAGCAATGGCAGCAACAGGCGCACTGAAGCGTGCAGCCTGCTGAACTCCTCGTCGTTGCTGAAGGGCAGCCTCAAGGTTACGGCCTGACCATTGCACCATCCGGGCAACCGCATGTCGAAGATGCGAGCGAGCACCTCGTTCGCAGGATCATCGAGCCGGAGAACGAGCCCCTCACCGGAGAGGAAGGGGTGGGTGGCGGCAGGCAGCAACATGGCGCCTCGCCCTGCCAGCAAGGAATTGGCACGAGCAACTTCAGCCTTGAGCCGCTTGGCTGCACTCAACGGCCGCTTGGCACCCTTCACCATCGACAGTGTGAGCACATGCTCCCACCGTTCACTTGACCAGCGTAAATCTGTCCGCTCACCCGCCAACTGACCAAGCACCCACGAAGCAAGTGCCACCGGTTCCCGGTCCGCCTTTGAGACCAGGCAAAAGTCCACCGACAGAGCGATGGTGTCCACAGGGCGGTGACGACGATGCTTGTTCATGGGTACGGCACCACGAACCTACGACCGATCGAGGCTTGCTTGGCCGACTTCTGATGGCGAAATTCAGGAGGTTGCCCACAGGCACGATCGTTCTCGATCATCGAGGATCCACGATCGGATGTGGAATGACGCTCAAGGCTTCTGACGCAGATCACCGATCAACAGACCTTCCACCGCGTAGACTTCCTTTTCCCCTGGAATGTTCACGTAGGTCCAGCTGCCGACCTTGCCTGGCGCGAAGGTGCTGCTGCCCAGGTTCAGGGCATGCTCATCACCCTCGACGTCCACGAAGCGAATGCGGCAAAGGGTGGAGTCCGTCAGGTCGTATCGCTCGGCCAGCAGCAGCATCATGCCCATGTCACGCTTCACCGGTATGCGCTGGAAACGGGTCAATAACTCCTCTGCCAGTCGCTTGGCTGAAGCGCTGTCGCTGGCCGTGTGCAGCCAACCACCCGGCACACGTCGTAAGGTCAGTGCATTGTCCGGTTCCCGGTGGTCCTCGAAATGGATGGTGACCACTGCCGCCGTATCGAGCTCCATGACGTGCACCCGTGGATCCTTTGCAGCGCTTCGGAACCCGAAACGGTCACCAATGATGAACAACAGGATGATCACCGCAGCCGCGATCATCAAAGCTTTGGAGGAGGAGCTGAGAGCCATGCGGCGAAACTACCGCCGGTTCACTTGAAGCGCCTAACGAAGTCCGCATAGCCCCGGCATTCCTCGATGTCCTGGTACGCCGCTCGGCTCCTGCGGTCCTTCAGCTCGCTGGTGAACGGGTTCTCCCATTCGTCCAGACCACCTTCGCCCATGTAGTCCAGCCAATTCCGTTCGCAGGCACCGGCCATGTGCACGGCCATGGCCTTCAGCACGGGTTCTTTCGCCGATGCAATGGCCAGCAGGTAGTGCTTCCGGGCGCGCTGGGTGCCGAAATAGTCATCGTCGCCCTGACCGCCTTCCTCCCTGTCACGCCATTGGCTCATCTCATGCATGCTCCACGCGATGCGGCTCATGATCCAGTACTTGCCGTGCCAGCTCATGTTGTAGTAGGCGTTGCCAAGCAGGTAGTGGTTCTGGGCGCGCTTCTTCGGGTCGCGATCGGCTTCGCGTTGTAGCGCCAGCATGCGCTCGACGATCGTGCGCTTGGTATAGCGCACGCTATCGGTCTTCTCGTAGTTGTGCGGATCGTGGATGTTCAGTTGGAAGGGGTCGTCGTCCGCGAACAGGGCGTAGGGGTAGCCGGTCCAGAAGTCGTCCGGGATCTGGCGGTAGGTGGCCACGGCCTCCTCCAAGCGGTTCTCCCGCAGGTACCACATGCCCTTGTAGTCCAGCAGCTTTTCGCGGGTCAGGTCATTTCCTTGGAAGTGGTCCTCGGTGCGCTCCCAGTCGGCAGGGCGCTCATCGGTGGCCGTGAGGTAGCGCTCGAAGGGCGTCTTGTCCGGCTTTTCCAGCAGAGCGATCATTTGGTCGTAGTCGGCGGGTGTGGCTTTCTCGAAGGCCACGTGGCGGGCGTTCTTGCTGTGCCATACCGGAAACAGCGTGCCGTACATGCGGTTGCTGCGCGCCAGCAGGAATACGCCTTCGGGCAGCTCGCCGCGGTCGATGAGTTTCTTGCCCAAGTACAAGTGCAACTGCCCCAGCAATTCGTTGCGTTGCGCGGCCAGTTCGGGCGCGGTGTTCAGCAGTTCCACCAAGGCAAGCACATCGTTGCGGGTGGCATCGGTGAGCTGCCTTGCGGCCATGGTACCGCAGAGGATCCGCACCAAGCGGGCTTGCGCACGCACTGCTGCAGGAGCGGAAGGCGCCTTGTCCACTTCCGATAATGTGCGGGAAGCGCTGTTGAAGTCACCGGACACGAAGCTCAGGTGGCCGTGCAGCAGGTCCAGGTAGGTGCGCTGCGTTGTATCGAACTGGGGAGCGATGCGGGTGATGAAGGCCTGCACGTACTTCAAGTAGTCCAGGTCCACGCGCAGTACGTCGGCTGGGCTGAGGCCCTCCGGCTCGTCCTGCCATTGCCGGATGGCCGCACCAAGGTCGGTGAGCGTGGTGGTGAGCAGCCAATCCTCCAGCTTGTTCACCTCGCGGCTGAGCAGCAGGGGCAGGTGCCGGTTGCCGGGATCCCATGCGGCGATCCGTTCCAGGTCTTCCAGCGCGCGTCCGGGGTGCTGCAGGTCGCGCATCACCAACAGGGTGGCGCGGTGCTTGTCGTCTTTCGCCAGGGGCAGGTAGTTCCCCACCTCGCCGCTGGCGAACAGCTGTACCATGCGGAACTGCTTGTCCGTGGCCCGGTCGAAGGCATCCGCGAAGGCGAGGTCGCGCTCGGGGTTATTGAGCATGCCGGCCAGGTAGAAGGCGGCCGCGCCCTCCATCCAACTCTTGCCGCGCAGGGGGGCAAGGTGCTGCTCGTACACCGGCCTGGCGTTGAGGTCCGGACGCTGCGGGTCGTGACCATGGTGGGCCAGACGCACCAACTGGAAGGCCAGCCGAGCGCGCAACTGCGGATGCTGTGCAGCCTTCAGCATCTGCTCACCATCCTTCCACGCCTTGCGGATGCCATCGCCGTCGTGTTCGATGAAGCCCCAGGGATCATCGCTGTTCACCAGTTGCTCGCAACGCTTGGCGAAGGCGATGAACTCGGGCCAGCCGCCCCTCATCCGGGCCAGGCGCTTCAGGAAGGCATTGCGCTGGAAGAGTTCAAGCTGTTGCTCGAAATAGTCCGTGGGTGCGATGCCATAAAGGATGGTTGCAATGTCGTCCCTCGGAACATCCTTGCCCACCGCAGCCTGCCACTCGTCCAGGTTCGCCTCGTACGGCAGCGTAGTGATCTCGTGATAGTCCGGTCCGTAGAGCAGATCCGTGGTGAAATAGAAGGCATGCAGCGGCCGCGAACCGGCCAGTTCGGGCTGGGACAACCAGAAGCGGTATTCCTCCGTGCTCCAGTCCCAGCCGCAGCTGTTCAGTGTGTTCGGCTGGGCGCTCAGCAACAATGCAGCGATATATGGAAGGATGCGATTCATGGCCGCTTATTGCGCTTGGGTTCGATCACGGGAACGGCACTATCCACAGGCACCCGTAGGGCGCTATCCACCACTTCCTCATAGGCTTCCTCCACTTCGACTTCGATTAGCATCTCTTCCTCCACCTGGCCATGCGATCCGCGGATACGACCGAAGCCTGCGAAACCGGCACGCACATCGGCCCTTTCCAGCTGTTGGAAGGTGGACGTGCCCAGTTCGAAAAAGGCTACCGCGAGCGTGTCGCTGTTCACGGCGCTGCGAGCCATGCGTACCACCTGTGCGATCACCTCGGGTGTCATGCGTTCCATGCGCACTTCATCGCCCAAGTGCAGTAGGGGCAGCGCATCGTTGTTCTCCTGGGTCACCTGCAGGGTGCCGCGCGTGGGGCCCGTCAGCATGCCGGCGGTCATCGCCTGCTGCACCTGCTCATCGTGCAGGATGCCCAAGAACTTCCCATTGCGGAACTGCACGCCCCAGGAGAAAGCCGGCAGCCCGATATCCAAGGGCAGGGGATAGGCCTTGGTGCCCTTGCAATAGGGAGCGGCCGTGGCTTCGTCGAAGATGGAGTTCACATCGCCCGGCTCGGTGATCTTGCCCACGTTGTAGGGCATCAGCATGCCCCGGTCCGCAGGTGGAACGCCGGTCTTTCCGGGTTGCGCGTACTGGTGCAGGCGGATGGTGGCGGTCAGGGGCACGTCCAGGCTGTCGTTCATGATCCGCGTAAGGCGGAAGAAGCGGTCCTTGGTCTTCCCGCTCCAGTCGCAGTCCAGCATCACGCCGTGCATCAGCTTCGGGCTTTCCATCCGCAGCTTTCGGAGCAGCTTGTGCGCCAACTCGTCCACCTCCTCATCGCTGATCTGCAGGAAGGTGTTGTTGGTGATGTAGATGCAGGGCACCAGTTCCACCTGGTCGGTCCAGTGGCCGTTGTGCTCACTGTAGTTGCGCCATTGGTAGGGGATGCGCACCACCGACACCGGATGCGCACCATGGGCCGGGTTCCAGTCGATGTCCAGCACCTTGTGGTACACGCGCTGGATGCCGTTGCGCGTCACGGCCAGTTCTTCGTTGCCCTCCAACCAGTACTTGTTCTTCCAACGGAAGGCCGATGGGATCACCACCGGATCGGGTGGGGCCGGGCGCAGGAACCCCCACGCGGCCAAGGGAAGGAAGAGCAAGGGCGACCAGCGCAGGAGGCGGAGCATGGGTGGCGGTTCAGGCAGAGGAACGCGACCGCGAAGGTGCTATTTCGTGCGGCGCGAAGGACTATGTCCAGCCAGCGCACCGCTCACATCCAGCACGGCCTGGTCGGTGCAGGCGTATACACGCTCGCCGGGCAGCGGTTCGATCAGATGGAGACCGGTGCCCATGCCGAAGGCCGGTAGCAGACCGTTGCGTGCCCCGAACCAATAGCAGGGTAGGCGCAGCCGTTGGAGTCCGTGACCACGAAGCAGAACTCCCGGATGCATATGCCCGCCAATGACGTAGCCACTGCCCTCGCTCGTGCCATCATGTGTGAAGGAGAATGGACCTTCCTCCACGCGCTCGTCACAGACCTTGATGCCGGCTTCGTCATAGCGCCTGGTCGCCAGAACGTCATGGTTGCCTGGTACCAGGTGGATCGGACAAGGAAGTGTTGCGGTCCACTGGGCCACACGCTCCCACGCAGCGTTCATGCTGCTGTGGAACAGATCACCCAGCACCACGATGCGCTGCGGCCGGAACGCGGTGATCAACCCATCGAGCCGCTGAAGCGTTTGTCCATCATGTCGCTCAGGTAATGCCAGGCCTCCCTTTCGAAGGTGGGCCGCCTTGCCCAGGTGAAGGTCGCATAGCACCAGCCAGCGCATTCGGGACCAGAACAAGGCGCGATGCGGGTGCAACAGGACCCGCTCACCCGCCACTATCAACTCCATACTGACCACGGGGGTGAAGCTAACTGCAACAGACCGTTGTTCCTTCACATGATGGCCACACGATTAACTTGCCGGGGACCATGGACCTGTTCATCGCCCTATCCGGTTTCGTGCTGTGTGCTGCTGCCATCACCTTCAGTGGTTGGCACTTGGCACGCCTCGGCGACCGTCTCGCCGAGCTCACCGGCCTGGGCCGCGCTTGGCTTGGCCTCGTGCTCATGGCCACCGTCACTTCCCTGCCCGAGCTCTTCGTGGGCATCAGCTCCGCAGGCATCCACGGCAACGCCGACCTGGCCGTGGGCGATGTGCTCGGCAGCTGCGTCTTCAACCTGCTCATCCTCTCGGTGCTCGATGCTTTCCACCGTGGCCCCGGCCTTCTCCGCAAGGTTGAGCCCAAGCAGGTACTTAGCGCTGCGCTGGGAATCGTGCTGTTGGCACTTGTGGGCTTCGGGCTCTTCCTGCCCGACCAGTACGTGGTGATGGGCTGGGTGGGCGCCCTCAGCATCGTGTTCGTGGGCGTCTACCTTGTGGCCATGCGGATGGTGTACCAGCACCTGGGGAATGCTCCGGCCGGGACTGGCGCGGATCCACCCGACCGGTCCGGCCTTCGACGAGTGGTGCGCTGGTTTATCGTGCATGCAACCGTGGTCATCACCGCCGCACTGTTCCTGCCCGGTTTCGCCGAGACGATCACCGAGGAGACCGGCCTGAAGGCCTCCTTCGTGGGCACCCTGCTGCTGGCCACCTCCACTTCCCTGCCCGAAGTGGCGGTTTCCATCGCAGCATTGCGTATCGGTGCGGTGGATATGGCCGTGTCCAACCTCCTCGGCAGCAACCTCTTCAACATCGCGATACTCGCCATCGACGACCTGGTTTACAGTGGCGGCTTCCTCCTGAAGGACGCATCAGAAGCGCACCTGCTCTCTGTCCTCAGCACCATCATCATGAGCGCCATCGTGATCGTGGGGCTCACCTTCCGCACGGCGCCCAAGCGCTATCTGCTCGCTTGGGATACCTTCCTGATCGCGGTGGTCTATATCGTGAACCTCATCCTTCTTTTCCGCATCTCCTGATCCATGAAATGGCATCTGCTGGACATCGACGAGCTACGCAAGGCCTTGGGCGTCGGTGAGCAGGGCCTGAGCGACGCGAACGCGGCTGAACGCCTCCTCGAGCACGGACCGAACGAGCTGGAAGGGAAGCGAAAGCGCACGGTGCTCGGGCTCATCCTCGCCCAGTTCAAGGACCTGATGATCCTGGTGCTGCTCACGGCCGCGGTCGTGGCAGGTGCGGTGGGCGACATCACCGATACCATCATCATCCTGGCCATCGTGCTGGTGAACGCGGTGATCGGTGTGGTGCAGGAGTTCCGCGCGGAGAAGGCGCTGGAGG
>CAYZBO010000054.1:0-21588 GCA_964476665.1 uncultured Chryseobacterium sp.
ATCGCACCGCTACGACCGCCTACCCTTGCTTCCTTCCGGACCTGGGGGATTCAGCGGGAGCTGGTCGTACGGGACTTGCCCCGGCACAAAGGTAAGGGTTCGGGCGATCGGTGGGCTCAGATCATGATTCAGCGACACGCTTCGCTCCGGGTGGTGGTCGTGTAACGGCGCCCTCCTCCGTATCCTTGCACCTGTTCCGGGCCTGCCCGGCCACACCATGGACCTATCCATCGTCATCCCCCTTCTCAACGAACGTGAGTCCCTGCCCATCCTGGTGCAACGCCTGCACGCCGTGATCGGTGCCATGGGTGTGCGTTACGAGCTCATCCTGATCGACGATGGCAGTTCCGATGGTTCGTGGGAGGCCATCGTCTCCGCTGCAGAGGCTGACCCGCGCGTGAAGGGCATCCGGTTCGGACGCAACTATGGCAAGAGCCCTGCCCTGAACGAAGGCTTCCGCGCTGCCCAAGGTGAGGTGGTCATCACCATGGATGCCGATCTGCAGGATGACCCCGATGAGGTGCCGGAACTCTACCGCATGATCCGGGAGGATGGGTTCGATCTGGTGAGCGGATGGAAGCAGAAACGATACGACCCGCTGAGCAAGACCCTCCCCACCAAGCTATTCAATTGGACCACCCGACGCGTGAGCGGAGTGCACCTCCACGACTTCAACTGCGGGTTGAAGGCCTATCGCAAGGAAGTGGTGAAGAGCATCGAGGTGTTCGGTGAGATGCATCGCTACATCCCCTTCATCGCCAAGAAGGAAGGCTTCCGCACGATCGGGGAGAAGGTGGTGAAGCATCATCCGCGCAAGTACGGGCATACCAAGTTCGGGTTCGATCGGTTCATCAATGGCTTCCTCGATCTGCTCACCATCACGTTCATCTTCCGGTTCGGGAAGAAGCCGATGCATTTCTTCGGAGGATTGGGAACAGCCATGTTCGTGTTCGGTGCCGGAGCGGTCGCCTGGCTGCTGGGAAGCAAGCTCTACTATCTTTTCGTGTTGCACGAGCCCGCCCCGCGTGTTGCGGACCAGGCGCTCTTCCATGTGGCGTTGGTGGCGATGGTCATCGGTGTGCAGTTGTTCACGGCAGGCTTCGTGGCCGAGCTGGTGAGCCGCAACAGCGCCGATCGCAACAGCTACCGGGTCAGCGAGCGCCTGGGTGCTTGACCCAGCGCACGGGTCCAGCTGTTCGCAGATCCACCGCACCCTGAATACACAGCGGCGTAGCGGTCCCTGGTGCAACGGCCGGACAGGTGCGAGCAGTGGTGCATGCTTCACATGATCGGCACGGATCCCCGTCACCGGTCCGGTCGTTGTCAGTGGTCCCAGTTCCCGCGCCCGCTCAGCAACAGCCCCTTACCTCGCGGTGCCTGTGATCGGCTCCGGGGTCCCGAAAACCTCCTGGGCCAGCCGTCCATCATGGCCATAGATGTCCTCTCGGAAGTGTAGCGTTCCGTTCCCATCGACCCAGGCGGTGAAATAGCCGATCGTCACCGGGCGTTTGCGCGGCAGCCGCACGTACTGCTCCCGTTCGCTGTACATGGCTTTGCGGATGGCTTCCGGTGTCCAGGTGCTGTCGTTGCGCAGCAGGTATTCCGCCAGTTCGGTGGGCTTGCTCAGGCGGATGCAGCCATGGCTGAAGGCCCGCTTCTCACGCGCAAAGAAGCCTTTGCTGGGTGTATCGTGGAAATAGATGCTGTAGCTGTTCGGAAAGAGGAACTTCACCCGGCCCAGGGCGTTCCCAGCGCCGGGTTTCTGGCGTATGATCGGGTTGGTGTCGCTGCCGCCGATGCGTTCCATGCCCTTGCGACGCAGGTAGCCGGGATCCTTCGCCAGTGCAGGTAGGATCTCACCCCTGACGATGCTCTTCGGAATGGTCCAGGTGGGGCTGAACACGATCTGTGAGAGCGAGTCGCTGAAGATCACCGTCCGCGTGGCGTCCGTGCCCACCACCACGTCCATGCTCAACACCTCCGTACCCGCTTCGTACACATGCATCCTGAACTCAGGGATGTTCACGAGAATGAGATCGGGGGCGACCTGCTCCGGCACCCAACGCAACCGTTCCATGTTCACGAGCAGTGTGCGGAGCCGTTCCTCGGGTGTAACGTTCAGGGCCGCCATGAAGCCCTTCCCAATGATACCATCGGGATGGAGGCCATGTCGGTCCTGGAACCGTTGGACCGCCCGTACCATGGTGCTGTCGTAGACAGGGTCGTTCATCCACAAGGTGTCGCCCTCGTTGTTCAGGTCGCCCAGCAGCATCAAGCGATGCCTGATGTCGGCTACCAGAGGATGCGAAGTCCCGGCCTCCAGCTTGCGGGTCTCGCCCAGGTCAAGGTGCGGCCACTCGGCGAGGCTGTCCAGCAGGTGGAACTGACGCAGGTGCTCCTTGAGCCTGGTGTATTGCGGGTGTACCGGTTCCCAAGGGCTCAGGTCCATGTGGCCTGCTGCCAGTGAATCGATCAGGCGCGACGGGTCCTTCTTTCTTCGCGGAATGAACCACTCGAGCTCACGCAGGTCACGGCCGACCACGCCGCTGTAGCGTTGATCGGCAAGGCGGAAGAAAAGTGCGGTGAGCCCCAACTCCACATCGCGCAGGCAGCTGTCACAGGTCAGGCTGTCCGTGCCGGCGGCATGGTGCGAGCCCAGGAGGGCATCCGCACGTTCGCGCAGGGCGCGGATGCTTGGAAAGATGGTATCCGCTCCGCGCGAAAGGTCCAGGAAGGCAAGTGCTGACTGCGACAGCCCGCCATTGATCACCCATGCATACTGGTAATTGCGGCGGGCGTAGAAGCCGGCGATGTCCGCCGGATCCCCGGGGGCGGCTCCTTCGCGGCTGAGAAATCGGGCCACCGTGCTGCTGTCCAAGTAGCGCTTGCTATACGCTTCGCGTGTTTGGAAAACGGAATCGATCACGGCCGCTTCATCAGCGACATTGGGAGCCACCGGGGCCGTGGGGGCTGTGCAGGCGGTCCACACGAAGGACAGGAGCCAGCACCAGGCAAGCTTGTCACGCATGAGCGAGGATACACGGGTCAACGACCATGTACGTAAAGAAAGCCGTCGTTGGCCAGAAGTTCGATCATCCGGTCCATTTCCTTTCGTGGGACGGCGGGACATCCCCAGCTGCGACCCAACCGCCCGTGGGTCCGGATGAATTCAGCGCTCACATAGTCCGCCCCGTGGATGATGACCTCGCGGGCCTGGGCCTGACAATTCTGGCCCTCATCCAGTCCGTGGAGCAGAAGGGCGGGACCATGCTTGGGGCTCACGATCTCGGCCCCCACCCGGTAAAGGCCCTTGCTGGTGGCATGTGAACCTTCGCGGTTGCTGAAGCGATCACACGTGAGCCCGCCACTGCCCTGGCCATGCGCCACCCACGTGCGCGCCACCAATCGGCGTTCCTGAAGGTCAATGACGTAAAGCCGTTCAGCCGTGCTCGGTAGGGTCATGTCAGCGACCGCCAGGTATCGAGGTCGTTCGGTCGATCGCAGTATCCTGCGCTGGGCGGCCTCCAAGGCACCATCCGAGTGGGCCACTTCCGCGCCCAGGACCGCACTGTTCACCAACGTGGCCTCTTCTTCAGAGGCGTGGCGTGCTTCGGCGAACAGGGGTGCAGCGGGCCCTGTCGCCGGAACAGGCGAAAGCACCTTGAGCCAGCTGGTCATCAATAGCAAGAGCAGTGGCGTGTTCACCATCGTTCCTCGGCAGGTTGTGCTGAAGGGCCCTTGTGCGGTCTTCCACCTCCGCAGGTCCGATCCAGCGGCGTGAAGGTAATCGTCTGATCGGAAGGAGCTTTCATACGTCGACGGACAGCCCCGGGTTGCCGACGGAGTGCGAGGAATCGGAGCCGATGCATCCTGGCATGGACTTCGCCGTAGAAGGTCATTCACGACCGCGCCATGAGATCCGTCCTGCTCACCGCCCTTTTCCTTCCCCTTTTGCTGGTCGGATGCCGCAAGGAGGAAAGCTCAGAACTGCCTGAGGATTCCTACATCTACCAGGACTACAAGGTGCTGTTCGACAAGCCCGAGAACCGCACACGGGCCTATGCGACCTTCCGCAAGAACAGCAGTCTGGGCGTGCGACTGGAGCTTACCGGTGGTTCGTCCATCCGCTTCAACAATGAGAACTGGACCAGCTACACGGAACTGGACAACTACTTCTACCGGTGGTCCGATGAGGGGATGGTGGATGTGCAGTTCAGCTTCACCAATGCGGGCATCGGGGTGTTCACCAACAGCATTACCCGGGCCGATACCTTCGACGTGCAGATCCCCACGGGCGTGGTGCTTTCGCGCACCGACGGAGGACAGGTGTTCTGGGTGGGACGTCCCTTGGTGGCGGGTGAGACCATGAAAGCCCAGGTGAAGCAGAACGGAACGAACACAAGTACAACGACGGTGCAAACCGCAGGGGCCGCAAGTATCCAACTCTCCGCCGATGTGGTTTCGTCGCTCAGCGCAGGTACGGCTGATCTATACCTCACACGCACCCGGTCGTTGGGTCTTCAGCAGCAGGATGGCAATGCCGGTGGACGCCGCATCGTGGAGGTGGAAGCACGAGGCACGGTGACGATCGAGTAGGTCAACTCCCAACCACGCGAACACCCAACGTTCAATTCTTCAGGATCGCCTTCGCATAATTCGCCCAGCTCATCGTCTTGGTGGACTCCACCACGTTCTCAGGGGGAATGGGCCGTTCGATGCTCGCCTTCATCACACGCACCATGTCGGCGATGTTCCGTGGTTCGGCCAGGTAGCCATTGAAGCCATCGGTGATGGTCTCCGGGAAATGTCCCACGCGCGCCGCCACGGCCGGTAGCTTGAAGTTGTAGCTGAGGCTCTCCACCCCGCTGGGCGTGGCCGTTTCGTAAAAGAGCACGATGGTGTCGGCCGCTTGGAAGTAGGGGGGCACCTCCTCGTTCGGGATGAAGCGGTCCACGACAAGCGTCCGGTCTTTCAGGCCCAGCTGCTCGATCATCGCCAGTGGATCGTAGTCGCGCTCGTCGTCGGCCTTTTTCAGGAAGAGCTTCTTCAGTGTGCCGAAGACCGCGTTCTTCAGCTTGGTGCTCAGCTTGCTTTGGTCGACCGTCTGCCAGAAGCGCTCGCCCACGATCATCAGGCTCACGTCATCGCGCTGCTTCGCCAGCTCCGCGAAGGCCTCGATGCAGTAGTGCAGTCCCTTGTACTTGCGGATGAATCCGAAGAAGAGGAACACGTGTTTCCGCAGGTGGTGCTGGGCTTTCCAAGCTTCCTTGTCGAAGGAGGGGTCGGGCTTGAAGAGGGTGTAGATCGGGTGGTAGAGCTTGAGTATCGAGTGACTGGAGTTCGCAGTTGGCAGTTGGTAGTTGGCAGTACTGGCGGAGCCAACCGCTGACTGCCTACTGCCTACTGCTCTTACTCCATCCAAGGTGAGGTCGAACCCCCGGTCCGGCATCAAGGCTTTCAGCTCCTCCGCCGTTTTGTAGGCATGCACGATGAAGCTGTGACCGTGGCGAAGGGCCATGCGGGTGAGCCGCGCGTCGAGGCTGCTCTGCTCCTTGGCGGCCACGAAGTGGAGGTCGAAGAGGATCTCGGCCTTCGTGTGCTTCCGCAGGTACTTGGCGATGGTGTTCAGCGGGATGCCCTGCGTGGGGTTGTACCACTGGATGATCACCTTGTCAGGCTGCAGTGCGGCGATGGCCTTGGCGGTGGCCCACCAGGTGCGCGGATCGTTCCAGTTGGTGAGGTACTTCACCGGGATGTCATAGCCCTCCAGGAAGTCGCTGCGGCTGGCCTTGTCCACGAATTCACGCGGGATGATGGCCGGGTACTGCTGCGTCCAGCTGACGATGGTGACCTGCGCCCCTTCATCCTTCAGCGCACGGGCCAACGCGGTGTTGTATTGCGCGATACCGCCCTTGAACTTGGGGCCCGGGCCGAAGCAGACGACGTGCGGATCGCTCACAGGAATTGCAAGTTAACCGCGACGACGCGATGATGCGACGTAGTTCCGGAATCCCACGATCGTGAGGGTATGGTGATGGACAGTAAGCGCCGTCATAGCTTGTTCACCACGCGTTGCATTGCATGCTTCAGTAAAGGGCTATTGAAGTTGATCACACGTCCGAGTTTATTGCCGGTCAGCTTCAGATAGGTCAGCATTTGAGCAAGATGGATGGGATGGAGCTCGCTTACCGCTTTGACCTCGATAATGAACTTGCGCTCAACCCATATGTCAAGTCGATAGCCAACATCAAGTTTTACCTCTCTGTAGACCAATGGGAGAGCAACCTGTGTTTCAATGCTGAGACCCATTTTCACCAGTTCATAGGCTAAGCAGGCTTCGTACGCACTTTCAAGTAAGCCCGGTCCGAAGTGGCGGTGCACCCGGAAAGCTGCCTCGATCACATGGTCATCAATTTCGTTTTCGTGCATCGATCGGATGCCTTGGGGACGTTGCGTCGTCGCGTCGTCGCGGTTCACATCTTCCTCAGCGCCGCCTCATACACCCGCCGCATACCTTCCTCGATGCTGATCTTCGCCTTCCAGCCGAGGTTCTCTTCCACCCAGGTCATGTCGCAGTAGCGGCTGTGTACGCCCACAGGCTTGTCCAGCAGGGGCTTGATGGTGGGCTTGTAGCCCGCGAAGCCGGTGAAGACCTCGATCAGTTCCAGGAAGCTGGTGAGCCGGCCCATGCCGATGTTGATGGCCCGCCCGTCGCTGATCTTGTCCATCGCGAGGAGCGTGAGGTCGAGCACGTCGTCGATGTGGACGAAGTCGCGGCCCTGTTTGCCGGTGCCCCACACTTCGAAGGGGTTCTCCTTCTTGGCCGCACGCGCTGCGATGGCCGGAACGGGGTAGGAGAGGTCCTGGTCCTCGCCGTAGCCGCTGAAGGGGCGGATGCAGGTGACATGCACGCCGTAGTGGCTGGCCGCGATCTTGGCCAGGAACTCGCCCGTGAGCTTGCTCCAACCGTAGGTCATGTCGGGCTCGCCCATCTTCTTGAAGTCGATGTCGGTCTCCTTCAGTTGCAGGGTGTTGCTCTCGGTCTGCAGGTCGATGGGGTAGGCGGCGCTGCTGCTGGGGTAGAGGAAGCGCTCGGGCTTGTTGCGGCACACGTAGAGGAAGATCTCCGCGTCGATGCTCAGGTCCTGGGCCACCAGCATGGGGTCGCCATCGATCTTGCTGCGGCCGCCTACGATGGCCGCGAAGTGGAAGATGTCCTTGAACCGGATCACGTCCAGCCCATGCTGCTTGACCAGGTATTCCGGGTCCTTGTTCAGTTCGCGCAGCACGTCCCGCAGGTCAGCCTGCAGGAAGAGCACACGGCCGTCGCCATAGACGGTGATGCCGCGGTCCACGCCATTGCATTTCCACGGCGCCCAAGTATCAGGATGGGTGCCTACACTGAGGTCGTCGATGAGCAGGATGCGATCGGCGGTGGTGTTGAAGAGGCGCTTGACCATGTTGCGGCCCACGAATCCGCAGCCGCCGGTGACGAGGTGTGTTGGCATCGCTGCAAAGATGCGGGTTCGGCGGGAAGCCTGCATGCCATCGCCACCTGCATGATATCTTGGCGGCATGTGGCGGAGGGACTTGCGCGAGAGCCTCACAGCGGCGGCGAACCACGAGGGGGTCGACCTTGATCCGCTCGCACGGCTGGTGGATGACCTGCGTCCTGTGTCGACCGATCATCGCGCCGGTTCTGTTCCTCGTTTCAATGAGTTCCTGGACCTCCTGGAGCAGGATGCCGTGCTGCGGTCGGGTTTTTCGGCCTATGTGCACCGGTTGGTGGGAGGTGTGGCCTTCCACCGCACCCTCACCGATGCAGGGCTTTCCAACGGTGGCTTCTGGACGGAGATGCGGCAACGCTTCGGTTACAAGATCCTGCCTCCACAGCCTGACCCACGTACGAGCGATCACTTGCTCGTGAACGTCTTCTACCGTGAACGTGATGCCGTTTGGGTGGATGCACTGCCGGATCGATCGTGCATGCGGTTGCTGGAACTGCTTCAGTTGAGCGATGGAGAGACTACGCGGGCCCATCGTTCGAACGAACTGCTCTTCGCCGCACAGGTGCTGGGCCTGAGGATCGCAGGGATGGCCTTCGAGCCGGAGGTGCTCCGCATGGTGCCGGAACAGGAGCACCTGCAGAATCCGTTCCTGCTGCTGGCCGAAGACCTCGACGAACACATCATACTGCTCCGTGACCCGCGGACAAGCGGTGCCAACGCGGACCATCTGTATTCCTTGTTGGAAGAGTGCCGCTCGGTGATCGGGACCGCCTATGCCAACGCTCGCCTGCATGGCATGGGACTGCGTGTGAACCAGACCCTGATGCGGATGCGGCGCCTGTTGGACAGGCTCCAGGCGGTCCTCGACATCCTTCGAGATGGTCGGCGGGTCCCGTTGGAAGCCCAGGTGCGCCTTCTCAAGCAGTTGGTGGTATACAGCGCTGGCAGCACCGACATCACAGGCTACCTCAATGAGAGCACACAGGTAATGGCCCGAGAGGTGATGGGCCATACTGGACGCAAGGGTGAGCATTACATCACCTCGACTGCGGCTGAGTATGCGCACATGTTCCGCTCCGCGCTCGGCGGAGGCGCCTTGGTGGCATTTGCCTGTTTGTTCAAGGCACTTGCATCCAAGGTCGATGCCAGTCCCTTCACCCAAGCGGTGTTGTACAGCTTCAATTATGCCTGGGTTTTCATCGGCATCTACCTGCTGCACCTGACCTTGGCCACCAAGCAGCCCGCGATGACGGCGAGCACCATTGCAGCGGCGCTGGATGAGGGCAGGGGAGCTGATGGTCCCCAAGGCTTCAGCGCGCTTGCCGTGCTGGTGTCGCGCGTGTGGCGATCCCAGTTCGTTGCCTTCCTGGGCAATGTGCTCATGGCCTTTCCGGTGGCGATGGTCATCGGTCTGGTCTGGAACGCGTTGGCAGGCCCCGACCTGCTGGTCCATAAGGCGCCCAGGATGTTGCACGAGCTGGACCCCTTCCGTTCCCTGGCGGTCCCCCATGCCGCGTTGGCCGGTGTGTTCCTATTCCTGTCCGGATTGATCGCCGGCAGTGTGGCGAACAATACCATCCACCTGCGCATCCCGCAGCGGATCGAGGGCCATCCGTTGCTGAAGCGGCTGCTTTCCTCCGGTCGTCGCAAGAGCCTCGCAGGCTACTACGAGCGCCATGCCAGCGGCATCATCAGCAATTTCTGGTTCGCGGTCCTTATGGGTTCGGTCGGCATTGCGGGGGATTTCTTCGGCCTTCCGCTGGACATCCGTCACATCACCTTTGCTGCGGGCAATCTGGCCTTGGGCATGGTGGGCGTGGGACCCACCATCAGTGCTTGGACCGTGGCCGTCTCCTTATTGGGTATCGGGCTGATCGGGCTTCTCAATTTCCTGGTGAGTTTCGCACTTTCCCTGTTCCTGGCGTTGCGCTCACGTGGCCTGGGTATCGGTGACCTGCAGCCGATGGTGCACGCCATCCTCGTCTATTTCCGGAACGCGCCGCTTCGGTTCTTCCTGCCGCCGCGCAATTGATCAGAACTGGAAGTAGATGAACGGGACCATCTCGGCGGACCGGGCCTGCTGGATGATGATGACCACCACCACGCAGACCACAGCCATGGCCCAGATCGGCAGTGTGGCGAATGCCTGGCGGTAGCGTTCCTTCCAACGCTCGGGGAGCCAGTGGACCGCCATGCCGAGGGCGAAGAGGGCGAAGACCGATGGCGTGCCCCGGACCACCGACCACAGGACCGCAGGGTCGATGCCGCTGGACAGCCGGTCCAGCATGGCGTTGGCCGTGGCCATGCTGTCGCTCCGGAACCAGATGCGGGTGAAGCTGATGAAGGTGAAAGTGAGCAGCACCCGGAACGCGAGCACCGCCCAGTGGTCGCTTGCCTCCCATGGACTGATGCGCTTCCAGTGCCTGTAAACCACGAGCCCCAGACCGTTCAGTCCGCCCCAGATGACGAAGAGCCAGCTGGCGCCATGCCAGAGCCCGCCGATGAGCATCGTGATCATCAGGTTGGTATTGGTGCTGACCGCGTTGCGCACGGTGGGTGAGAGTTGCATGAACACGTGGACCAACGCGAACACCGACAGGTACACCACAGGCAGCCACCACCAGCCGGTGAGCAGGATGAGCATCGCACCGATGAAGGAGAGCATGATCCAAGTGAAGAGCGAGCCGCTGCGGTTGCCGCCCATGGGGATGTACAGGTAGTCGCGCAGCCAGGTGCTGAGGCTGATGTGCCAGCGTTTCCAGAACTCCGCCACGCTGCGCGCCTTGTACGGGCTGTTGAAGTTGACGGTGAGATGGAAGCCCATGAGCAGCGCCAGACCGATCGCCACATCGGTGTAGCCGCTGAAGTCGGCATACACCTGCAGGGAGTAGGAGAAGATGGCCAGCAGGGCTTCGGCACCGGAGTAGCGCAACGGATCGGCGAAGACCCGGTCGATGAAGTTGACCGCGATGTGATCCCCGATCACCATCTTCTTGAAGAGCCCGTTGAGGATCCAGAACACGGCGATGCCGAACTGAGCGCGTGTCAGTGCGTAGGGACGTTCCAGTTGTGGCAGGAACTCGGCGGCACGTACGATGGGCCCGGCCACCAACTGTGGGAAGAAGCTGACGTAGAACCCCAGGTCGATCAGGCTCCGCACGGGCTTGAGCTCGCCGCGGTACACGTCCACTGCATAGCTCATGCACTGGAATGTATAGAAGCTGATGCCCACAGGCAGCAGGATCTTGTTCTCCACGAAGTGCGCGTCCCACGCTGCATTGGCCCAGCGTGCCACATGGTTCACCGGTTCCCACGAGGTGCCAAGAATGGTGTTGAGATTCTCCACGACGAAGCCCGCATACTTGAAGTAGAGCAGAAGGCCGAGGTTGACGGCGACACTGGCCGCGAGGAACAAGCGCTTGTGCAACACCTTCCGGCTCGCCGCGCTGTGCAGGGCCAACCGATGGTCCACCGTGATGGAAAGCACCAGCAGCAGCACGAACAACCCGCTGGTCTTCCAATAGAAGAACAGGCTCGCCAGGAAGAGCCACAGGCTGCGTGCAAAGGGGCGCTTGTATACCGCGGTGAAGACTGCGAGCACCACCGCGAAGAAGCCCCAGAAATGCAGGCCGGTGAAGATGATCGGCGACCGGGCGTCGTGTCCGAAGAGGTTGATAAAGGCGGAGGTCGCGCTGTCCATGGCCTCAGGGTCGGGATGGAAGGGAGCGCAGACGCGCATCGTAGAGGTCCTGCCACGCATCGAAGAGCAGATCACCCAGGAGCGCGTAGCCTTCACGGGTCAGGTGGATGCGGTCGCGCTTGGCCAGTCCGGCACCTTCCCAAATGCGGATCGAACCCACGCCGCCCATCACACCCAGTGCATCCCACACGCCCGCACCGGTCTCTGCGGACAACTCCCGCATCACCTCGCGCACGGACCCGGCGTTCCGATTGGGTGTACGGCGCTTCACATAGCTGTCCGTGTTGGTGGTGAGCAGGATCGCCGCGTCGGGCCGTGCGTCACGGATCCGCGCGATGAGCTCCGCGTAGTGATGTTTGAACCGCTGTGCATCGAAGTCAGGGTCATGTGCATCGTTGATGCCGATGGACAGGATCACCAGATCGGCACCCACCACGGACAACTCTTTGCCGAACGCCTGGCACCGCAACCAGCTGGGGGTGCTGGCACCGTTCACCCCACAGGCATGCAGGAAGATGCCGGGATCGCTGGAGCCGAGCTGGATGCCCCGCAGGGTGAAGTGTTGGGCGCTGTCCGTTCGGACCACCCGCACGTACAGGGTGTCCGTCGGGCGGTCGAAGCGGTAGATGCTTCGCTGTGTCACGCTGTCCATCGTCACCGACATGGGCTGAAGCCCATTGGCACCGTTCACCGTGATGGTCATGCAGCTGTCCATGTTGTGGAAGAGCTCCACGCGGTCGAAGGTGTATCCGGCGTACACCTCCCCCCGGAAGCTGATGCGCAGCGTGGCAAGGCTGTCACGGGTGGTGGCCGAGATGCCGGCCAGACCGAGCAGGCTGCTGTCCGCCCGGTTCACGTTGCGTACCGCGCTCCAGGTGCCGGTATGGACGGGCTCGTACCAGAAGGGATTGTTGCTCTTGGCAAGTGTGTAGGGGAAGATGAACCCGCGGCCGGCACGGATACCCGGTGCCATGGACTGCAGTCGGTGACGCAGCTGCATGCTCCACATGTCCGCTTGCACATGCGATCCGCCGATGTGCACCACGTTCACCTGTCCGATGCCTTGGAACAGCAGCTGGTCCATCCGGTCATGGAGGTGGTTCCATGCGGTGCTGTCGCCCAAGAGCTCGATCTTGTTGGCGGCATGACCGATGTACGGGAGTTCCTTGAGGGCTGGCAGGTCCTGCGCCTGTCCGGTGGCTCCCGTGAAGGTGCATGCACCGACTAGCAGAAGGGCGAACAGGGTGGGCGTACAGTGCGCGTTCATCGGGGTTCCTGGCTGGTGGCTGCGAGGTCGTTGATCAACGCGCTCCAGAAGAGCTCGCCCACCTTGCGCGCCCCCTGCGGACTGAAGTGCGTGTAGTCGGTGGCAGCCAACGGTGGGTCGGCCTCCACCCAGCTGATCATGCTGTTGCGGCCGCCCATGGCCTGGTACAGGTCCCAGTACACCGCACCGTGGGCCAGGCAGTTGCGCTTCATGGCGGCGTTCACTTCTTCCAGGAACGGACGGGTGACGAACTGCTCGCCCTCCTTGATGCTCATGTCGCTCGGACCGATCACGATGATGGCGGCGTTCGGCAACCACCGCTTGAACCGCTGTACCACCGTGCCGAAGAACGCACCGTAGCGCTCGGCCTTGTCCGCGTCGGTAATTTCGGGCATGGCGTTGCCCCCGAACTGGAGGATCACCAACCGCGGCTCAAGCGCAGCGAACATGCCCTGCAGCAACGTGGCGTCCAAGGCGGCGAACTCGTAGGCGGCGCTGCCTCGCATGCCGATGTTGTCCACGCATACACCGCCCGATGCTTCCAGCGAGATCCCGTACACCTCCGGGCTGTCATCCGCCCGGAACCTGATGTCCACCGGAACGCCGGCCTTCAATCCGTTCACCTCACCGACCTGCAAGCCCTCCGAAGGTTCGAGTTCCCCGCTATGCAGCGTGACGCCCTCCTGGGCCAGTTCCCAATGCACGCCATTGCGATGGTGCCCGAGAAATACCCGGCAGCGGTCATAGTTGCCCACCGAACGATAGGCCCGTGCCAATGGCGCAATGCGGATGCTTGCTTCCTGCTCGATGCCATCAAGCGCCACACTGTCCGGTAGCACTGGCGTGAACCGGGCATGGTTGGTCAATACACCGAAGCGACCGTGCTCCAGGTCCTTGCGCCGCCTGCCCAGGATGGTGTGGCGTTGCCAGTCCCCGGTGAGCGACCGTTCGACACTGAAGCTGGGCACGATGTCATCCACGGGAATGAGGCCCGGGCCACCGCCACCGAAGCGGGCCTGGAACTTGTGGCGCAGGTAGGAGGTGATGCGATCCCCTTCGATCTGGGAATCACCGAAGTGAAGAACACGGATCGGTGTGCTGCGCTTGGCGGCCTGTTGCAATGCGCTGAAGAGCGGTTGCAGCACACTGCGATCGTCATTGGGATAGTGCAGCCGGATCCGCTCCTCCAACGGCGGCAGACCGCTGCTGTCCAACACGAAGGTGATGGCCCGAGCGCTGTCCACCGGCGTGATGGCAACGGTCGCGGTGCTATCCACCAACGTCGTGTCCGTGGGCAGGGCCACGATGGCGCTGATGTCCACGCGGTCCTGTTCCTCAGGCCACAGCAGCTCGCCGGGAGCGCTCAAGGTCCAGTGGATGCCCGCGAACCGGAAGCCTTCGGGGGGCCACAGCGCACCGAGAAGCGCGAGTGCCGTGAACACTGCCAGGAGGAAGAGCAGGGTCTGGCGCGGGCTCATCGTGCAGGGATCATGATGCGTTGGCCGGGGCGGATGTCAGGTCCGATCTTGTTGTAGCGCATCAGGCTGTCCGCGCTGATCCCGGGATAGCGCTTGGCGATGTCGTAGAGCGAATCGCCGCGGCGAACGGTGTACCAGCTGTGGTCCTGTGCGCTGGTCGGCTGCTTCGGGGCAGGTGCCGCCTCGCTGCGTTCCACGCGTCGCTTCACCGCCGGGCTGACGTGCAGGGTGAGCACCTCACCCACATCGATGTGGTCGCCCTTGAGATCGTTCCATCGGCGAAGCTCGACCACGGTAACTCCATAGCGCTCGGCTATGCGTCCGAGCACCTCTCCGGCCGTCACCCGGTGATACACCGTCTCCCGCCCATCCGGTGTGCGCTCTTCCTCATCCCCGGCTGGCGTTGGTGCTTGTGCGGCCTGGGAGGCGCTGGCGTGCAGACTGTCGCTCACGCTCTGCAAGCGCGGGCACGAACCTCGCGGTAGCACAAGCGCGGTGCCTGCAGGGACAGTGCGGCCCACCAGCGTGGGGCTCAGCCAGGCGAACAGGGCGGGGTCTATGGCCAGCGACCGGGTCAATTGTGCGCGCATCATCGGGCGCGTTGTTCGGCAGGTGTCCGTTGGCGGGGCGCTCGCCAGCACAAGTGGGACCACCCCCATTTCGGACATCCGGTCCACGATGAGGAGCGCAGCCATCCAACGGGGTACCACCGCGCGTTCCGGAGCATCCACGTGTCGGTTGAGTTCAGCCAGTGTCCGCGCATTGGGTGCACGTTGTGACGCTCGCACGGCATTCGCGGGGCCACAGCTGATGGCCAACAACTGCAGTTCCTGCGTGGCGAACGCACCAGTGAGCGACCGCATGTGGGCAACTGCTGCCACAGTGCTCAGCAGGAAGTGATGCCGTTCATCGACCGCATCGCTCACCTGCAAGCCGTATCGCACAGCCACCGCATGGGGAAGCGACCAGGGCCCGGCACCGTGCAGGCTGCGATGGTGCAGGTCCATGCTGCTGAGCGCAAGGGGCAGCAGTGCGACTTCCGCAGGTAACCCGGCCTGACGCAGTTGTGCTTCGATGAACGGCCGCTGTTCCTGCCACAAGGCAAGCATCCCGCGGAACGCGTCCCGTTCCACGGTGGTCCAGCGTTCGATCCAGTGGAGGACCGCACTATCCGCGAAGGTGGGCAGCCCCGGATGCTCACGGGCCAACGCTTCGGCGACACCATCCATTTCGGGCATGCGTAACACACCAGGAAGCCTCGCCTCGCTGCGCAGTGCCTCCTGCACGGGCCAGGGCAGGAGCGGACCCTCTTGTCCGCTCGCCGCCAGGGTCGCGGCGAGCGACAGGGTCGCAAGGTTCGAGCGGATGCGCATGGGCAGGTGTAAAGCAACGGATCAGAGTCCTGGATCGGCGTTCATCGCTGTGCGGGTTCTTCACGATGGCCTGTTGGGACAAGGCGTCCATGCGGTGCCTTTCTTTGTGGCCCCTACTCCCAAAGCGATGAGCACGAACACCGAAGAGCTGACCATCGATATCTGGAGCGATGTGCTCTGTCCGTTCTGCTACATCGGCAAGCGTGAATTGGAAGGTGCCTTGGCGGATTTCGAGCATCGCGACAAGGTGCGGATCACCTGGCACAGCTTCGAGCTCGATCCGAACGCGCCGCGTGGCGGTGAACAGGATACCTACGGCATGCTCGCGGAACGCTACGGCATCAGCCGCGATGAAGCGATGCAACGCGTGCAGGGGGTGGTGGAGCGCGCGGCGGGCGTGGGGCTCACCTTCCGCATGGACCTGGCCCGCCCCACCAACAGCTTCGATGCCCACCGCCTGCTCCAGTTCGCGAAGCAACAGGGTCTGGGTGGTGCCATGAAGGAACGGCTGCTGCACGCCTACTTCACCGAGGGTGCGCACATCGCCGATCATGCGGTGCTTCAGCACCTCGCCAGGGAGGTGGGCTTGGATCCAGCAGCTGTGGCGGCCGTACTGGCCAGTGATGCATTCACCATGGAAGTAAGGGCGGACGAGCAGGATGCGCGTCGCATCGGTGTGCAGGGTGTGCCCTTCTTCGTGTTGGATGAACGCCTTGCCGTTCGCGGCGCACAGGCCCGGGAGACGTTCCTCGGTGCCCTGCGTCAGGCTTGGGACACGCGCGGCTGAGCCCTGCTCTGCGGACCCAGGTTGGACCCTTCCTCGTTGCTGCCCTTGCAGATCACCACCAGGTTGTGGTGGAAGTGGATCGAACGGATGCTCCGGTCGAACGGACCTTCCTGACGTGCAGGGTCACGTATCTCCTCGTGATTGAGCCCATCCACCAGCGATTTGAAGTAGCCCATGGTGGTGTGCGTTCCCGTTCGGTCGTGCTCATCGCCTCCGAACTCCTTCCAATACGAGGTCTGCGTATCCTCCACGATGTAAAATCCGCCGTCCTTCAAGCTGGGGAAAAGGTGCTCGAAGGTGGCGATGATGTGCGCGCTAACGTGGCTGCCATCGTCGATGATCAGGTCGAAGGGCCCGTCCCCTCGGACGATGCGGTCAAGTACGGCGGTATCGGTCTGGCTGCCCTGGTGGATGCGGATG
Organism: uncultured Chryseobacterium sp.; assembly: GCA_964476665.1. Lineage (GTDB taxonomy): Bacteria > Bacteroidota > Bacteroidia > Flavobacteriales_F > PHOS-HE28 > PHOS-HE28. Next base: position 16,534 of record CAYZBO010000054.1, read on the forward strand.
CGCGGCTCCTCCCACCAGCTCTTATCGTAAAGGTCGAGCGCGGTGATGCGGGCCTTGGGAAAGTAGCGCTTCCACATGCGCAGCGAACCGCCGCCCGCCCGGGGATCGGTGTAGCCGCCCACTCCGATCTCCAGCATGTGCAGCGGTCGTGTGCGCAGATGGCCCAACAGCACCTGGTAGTGCTGGGTGTAGTAGTGCCGGCCCCACTTGTCGGTGCCGTAGTGCAGCGCCAATGCGTTGAGGTCCTTGCGCCGGGGCCAGGCACGCAGGTGGTACAGGCGCCGGCCGAGGAGTTGGCGCTGGCGTTCGCTCAGCAGGGTGCGCAGCAGCGAACGCAGCATGGTCAACGCTTGGCCATCACGCCGCAGAGGTGGAAGAGCAGACGTGCCCCTACGTTCGCATCCCACTCATCCTTGCCGGGCGATACCTCCACCAGGTCGAAGCCGATGATCGTGCGCTTGGCGGCCAGGCGCGAGAGCAGGTAGGTGGCCTCCTCGAACTGGAAGCCGCCAGGTACGGGCGTTCCCGTGTTCGGACACAAGGTGGGGTCGAGGCCGTCGATATCGAAGGTGATGTGCACCTTCTCGGGCAGCGCATCGATGATGGCATCGCACTGTTCGCGCCAGGTGATGCCTTCATACTGCTGCCTGCGCACATCGGCGCTGCGCACCACGCGCACCCGGTCGCCTTCCGCCACCAGCACCTCGTTCTCCTGTTCGCAGAAGTCGCGGATGCCCACGCTCACCAGGCGTTCCACCTGCTTCAAGGGAAGGGTGTTGTGGAGGATGCTGGCGTGGCTGTAGGTGAAGCCTTCGTAGGCCTTGCGCAGATCGAGGTGGGCATCGATGTGCAGGATGCCGAACTTCTTGTGGCGCTTGGCCTGCGCGCGGAAGAAGCCGAGCGGCGTGCTATGGTCGCCGCCCACCAGCCCCACCAACTTGCCTTGGTCGAGCCAGTACCCGCAGCGTTGCTCCACCCAGTCGTTCATCACCGCGCACTCTTCGTTGATGAGCGCAAGTGCCTTGTCCGCGCGGCCCTTCTTCCTGCTTCCCCCGCTCACCACATGGTCGATCACCACCTTGGCCTCTTTCTTCAGTGCGCGGCTCTGGCTGCGCAGGGCCGTGGGCTCTTCGTCCAAATGGATGCCGCGCTTCCATAGGCCGGGGAACTCCGGGTGGAAAAGGTCCACTTGGTAGCTGGCTTCGAGGATGGCTGATGGACCGCTCGAAGTGCCGCCGCCATAGCTCGTGGTCACTTCCCACGGCACCGGGACCAGCACGATGTCGCACTCTTCCGCAGTGAAGGGCAGTCCGTAGATGCCCGCATCGGCAGCGGCGGGTCCATTTGCGTCGAAGGCGGCGATCTTTTCAGCTTTGGTCATGGCAGGTGGCTTGCTGTGGCGAAGGTAGGGGATGGGGGTGTGGGCCGTAGAACGATGCCGCCCCGCGACCCACCATCTGGCGGGGACGCAGGGCGTCTGTTGGCCGTTCGCATCCCTCGTTGCGCCGGCCATTGCGGAGCGGCAGGTCGTTCAGCTCAACGGTGACAGCAGGTCCAGCAGGCTGGGCAGGATGGCCGCCGTTCGGACCTCGCGCAGGGCGGTGGGTGTGGGTCGTGGTGCTTCCGGTGCATCCACCGGGCCGGGCACTTCCTTGGGCCGCTCGCCGTCCTTCTCCACAGGGACCACCTCGTCACGAACATCCTCGGGCTGTACCTGGTCGTTCAACCCGTAGCGCGTCATGGTCCAGGTGCGGCCCACCATGTCCTCATCCAGGGTGTTGCTCACGTTGTCCACGTCATGCAGCAGCAGGCCCATGCCGCCCTTGAAGTGGACCGCGCGGCCCACGGGTACCTGCACCACGAACTTCACCATCTGGGCCCGCAACTTGTCGGAGCGCGGCATGTCCACCCAGGGGCTGAAGCGTACCAGCGAATCGGTCTGCACGTAGGTGAAGCTGGTGTGCGAGGCACGGGCCAGCGCCATCTTCTCCGTTCTTCCGTTCGCTTCGCGCTCCACCTGGAGGTGGAAGAGGCTGTCGGTGCTCGGCACCACATCCAGTCGTGCCCAGGCCCCGTGGATGCTGTCATCGGTGATGCGCAGCCCTTCCATGTCCCAATCCACGCGGCCGTCCTTGTACTTCACTTCCCATCCGTCACCGGTGCCGCGCATGTCGTGCAGGTCCAGGTAGAGCGTTTGCCCCGAAGGCTGCACCAGTTCCACCTCGTGCACCATGCTCTGCTCCTCGCTGAAGTCATTCCCCACACGGGTTCCGATGACGAGTGCGGCGAAGAGGGCCACCACCCAGGTGAGGGTGAGCGTCCAGGGGATCCACTGCGGTGGCCGTGCATCAGTGACAAGGCGCACACCGCCGATGAGCAGACCTGCGGCAGGAATGATGGTCAGCAGGGCGATGGAGGTGATGAACCACATGGCTTGCGCGCTGCTGTCGAACACCACCGACCCCAGCTCGAAGAGGCCGGCCTGACCAAGTCCCGTGAGGTTGTCGTAGGTGAAGGTGCCTCCCCCGATGAGCGCACCCAGGATGCCCAGGATCAGCAGCGCGCCCGCTACCAGGAAGGCGAACCCGATCACCTTGCCCACCACGGTGAGCAGCTGCTTCAGGCCGGACTCCAGGTCACGCCCGGCGCCCTGGCCCCATTGCTGCCCGCTCTGGCTCCAGCGCCTGCCCAGCTCCTCGGCCTCGGTGGCCATGGTGCGCGCACCCTGCTGGAAGCGATCGCTGCCTTCGTTGAACATGCGCTTGATGTTCTCCACGTTCACCGGCTCACCCCGCATGCGCAGCATGTCAGCAGCGGAGTCGGCCTTGGGCACCACGATCCACAGGATCAGGTAGAGGACGAAGCCAAAGCCCAGGAACAGGAAGATGAGGTAGACCAGGCGCAGGATGAGCGGGTCGATATTGAGGTAGGCGCCCAATCCACCGAGCACGCCACCCACCCACTTATCCTCCGGATGACGGAAGAAGCGCTTGCCCGCCGTGGGGCCGGCGTATGCGGAACCCGCTTGAGCACCACCCTGTTCCTTTTGCCGCTGTTCTTCGCTGGCGCCTTCACCCATCACATAATCCTCGGGCTGGCCCATGATGCCGATGACGTGCTCCACGTCGTCGATGGACACCACCTGCCGACGTCCGTCCAGGCGCTCGGTGAAGAGCTCGGCGATGCGCGATTCGATGTCGGCCATGATCTCTTCCCGGCCGTCAGTGCCGGTGAACTGCCCGCGGATGGTGTCGAGGTAGCGGTGCAGGCGGTCGTAGGCGTCCTCCTCGATGTGGAACACCGTGCCGCTGATGTTGGCTGTGAGGGTCTTTTTCATCGTTGTGCGTTCTTCCGGGTGGTCTTCTTGACGGCCTGGCTCAGTTCGTCCCAGGTCTGGTCCAGTTCAGTGAGGAATTTGTCGCCCACCGTGGTGAGCTTGTAGTACTTGCGCGGAGGGCCCGAGCGGCTCTCCTCCCAGCGGTAGGTCAGCAGGTCCGCGTCCTTCAACCGGGTCAGCAGGGGGTAGAGCGTGCCCTCCACCACGATCAGCTTCGCCTCCTTCAGCTTGCTGATGATGTCCGAGGGATACAGCTCGCCCTGCGCCAGGATGCTCAGGATGCAGTACTCCAGCACGCCCTTCCGCATCTGCGCCTTGGTGTTCTCGACGTTCATGTCCGTTGCTTCTAGTACTTGACGATGCAAACATACGGGCATTTATTGGTACTATGCAAGACAAAGTACCTTGAAGTGATGAGCGGCTCTCTGTACGGGATGAGTGGCGCCGGGCCGTGGTCACGTCCAACACGCTACCTTCGGGGCGTTCAATCCGCTCTGCATGCGCCGACACCTTTGGAAGATCGTCCTCACCCTTGTGCTGATCCTTTCTACTGTGGTCTACTTGCGCTACTTCTGGGTGTTCGGCACCGGGGTGAAGGCCGGTGAACTGAACTACGTGGTGCACAAGGGCGTGCTCTTCAAGACCTATGAGGGGAAGATGATCCAGACCGGCATCCGCAGCCAGAACGGCACACTGGAGAGCTTCGAGTTCGTCTTTTCCGTGGTGGACAAGGACGTGGCGGACCAGCTGATGGTGAACAGCGGGAACCAGTTCAACCTGCACTACCGCGAATACCTCGCAGCCCTGCCCTGGCGGGGGCACAGCCGCTATGTGGTGGACAGCATCATCTCCATGGAGAAGGTGAACCGCTGACCGCGGCTTCCAACTTCCAGCAAGGAGTGCGAACTTCGCTGCCCCGTTTGTTGGCGGTGGCAACGCAAAGTTCCTTTCGGACCGACCTTATCAAGGTCCAATACCAATAGCATCCATGGCAGAAGAAGGACGTCAGGTGATCTTCAATATGGTGAAGGTGGGGAAGACCCTCCCTTCCGGCAAGAAGATCCTCAACGATATCTACCTCGGGTTCTACTACGGCGCCAAGATCGGCATCCTCGGTCTCAACGGCAGTGGTAAGTCCACCTTGATGCGCATCATCGCAGGCAAGGAGAAGGCCTACGAGGGCGATGTACACCTGAGCCCCGGTTACAGCATCGGTCACCTGGAGCAGGAACCCGAGCTGGACGAGAGCAAGACCGTGATCGACATCGTGCGCGAAGGCGTGCAGCCCATCATGGACCTGCTGAAGGAGTACGAGGAGGTGAACAACAAGTTCGCCGACGAGGAGATCCTGAACGACCCCGACAAGATGGACAAGCTCATCGCGCGTCAGGGGGTGTTGCAGGACAAGATCGAGGCGGCCGATGCATGGAACATCGACCAGAAGCTGAACATCGCCATGGATGCCCTGCGCTGCCCGGAGCCCGACCAGCCGATCAGCGTGCTCTCCGGTGGCGAACGCCGCCGTGTGGCCCTGTGCCGACTGCTGCTGCAGAGCCCGGACATCCTGCTGCTGGACGAACCCACCAACCACCTGGACGCCGAGAGCGTGGCCTGGCTGGAGCACCACCTGGCCGACTACAAGGGTACGGTGATCGCCATCACCCACGACCGCTACTTCCTGGACAACGTGGCCGGCTGGATCCTGGAGCTGGACCGCG
>CAYZBO010000055.1:0-21562 GCA_964476665.1 uncultured Chryseobacterium sp.
TCATCCAACAAACGACAGCAAACGGCTGCAATCGCCTGTAAACGACTATTACCCGAATGCCCCTTTTTCACCAGTGGACTTTTGCAGCGGTCAACGGAACACGACCAACAACGACGAAACACACAAACACCCCAGTACCCATGAACACGCTGAAGAACAAAGTGAGCCTGATCGGAAACCTCGGTGCAACCCCCGAGGTGCGGGAAGTGGCCACGGGTCGCAAGGTGGCCCGCATGGTGGTCGCCACCCACACCTCCACCCGCAACGCCGCTGGCGAACGCGATACCAACACCCAATGGCACACCGTGGTGGCCTGGGGCCGCACCGCCGAGCAGGTGGAACGCCTCCTGCAGAAAGGCAGCCCCGTGGCCCTCGAAGGCAAGCTCGTTCACCGCAGCTACGCCGGCCGCGATGGCCGCACCCGCCACATCAGCGAGATCGTGATGAACGAATTCCAACTGCTGCCCTCCCTGAAGCGCGCCGCCAAAGCCGCCTGAGCACAACACATCCAACACACCACACAAAATACCCTGTACGTCATGAACACTGTCCGCAACCGCGTAAGCCTGATCGGCAACCTGGGCAACGACCCCGAAGTGCGTGAGATCGCCGCCGGTCGCAAGGTGGCCCGCCTCTCGGTGGCCACACACGACAGCTACCGCAATGCCAGCGGTGAGCGCGTCACCGACACCCAGTGGCACACCGTGGTGGCCTGGGGCGACACCGCCGCCCAGGTGGAGCGCCTGCTGCGCAAAGGCAACGCCGTGGCCCTCGAAGGCAAGCTCGTACACCGCAGCTACAGCACCGCCGCTGGTGAGAAGCGCTACATCACGGAGATCGTTCTGAACGGCTTCCAGCTGCTCAACGGGCAGCGCGCCGAGCTGGCCGAGGCGGCCTGAGCCCGAACCCTCTCTGCAACGAACGGCCCCGGCACCCCCGGGGCCGTTCTGCGTTCCAACCGATCCCATCACCTTTGCAGTATGACCGCCGATGCTCCCGCCCCCAAGCGCCGCTGGAAACGCTGGCTCGTTGCCTTGGCCGGTCTGCTGGTGTTGCTGTTACTGGCCACCGCCTTCCTCTTCCCCTACCTGCTGAAGCGGTACGTGGAGACCCACAGCGAGGAGTGGATCGGCCGCAAGGTGACCATCGAGCGCATCGTCCTCAACCCCTTCACCCTGCGCTACGCCATCACCGGCCTTACATGCTACGAGCCCAAGAGCCAGCAGGTCTTCGTGAGCTGGAAGGAGGTGAGCGTGCGCGCCGACCTCTGGAGCGGCTACCGCAACAACGCCTGGCGCCTCACCCGCGTACGTCTGATCGACCCCTACGTGCACCTGGTGCAGAACGGCGACCGATTCAACTTCAGCGACCTGCTGGAACTGGGCGGGGAAGAGGAGCCCGCCGCAGCGCCCGACAGCAGCGCGCCGGTCCACTTCAGCATGGCGGACATCGTGCTCAGCAATGGCCGCATCGATTATGAGAGCGACCTGCTTCCCGCGCCGGTGGGGGTCCGCGACTTGGAGGCCACCAGCAACCTGATCTCGTCCGACAATGCCCGCATGGACTTCGCTCTCGGCTTCGATCTGGAGGCGGGGGGACGCATGGACGGCGGATTCACCATCGATACCGAACAGGCCCGCTACGGCATCAATGCCCACCTGCGCCGCTTCGACCTGGCGCAGCTGACGCCCTACCTGAAGGATTTCTTCCAGTGCCAGGCCCTGAGCGGCGCCCTGGACCTGGACCTGGCGCTGTTGGACAGCTACGCCGACGCCACCAGCCTCGCCGTGAGCGCTGACCTGGTGCTGAACAGCCTGCGCCTCACCGACCCCAACGGCGACCCGCTGATCGCCGTGAAGAAGGTCGCCGCAGGCCTCGACACCCTCGTGGCGAAGGACCAGCGCATCGATGTGGGCGAGGTGCTGCTCGATGGTGCCGACCTGCGCTTTGTGATGCTGGCCGATGGCACTGACAACTGGACGCGCCTGCTGAAGCTGGACACCACCGCAGCGGCCGGCACCGACTCCGCCACCACCCAACTGCAGGTAAGCGAAAGCAACGTGTTCGTGATGCTCGCGGACTACCTGAGCTACCTCGGCGAACAGATCGTGGCGAGCGACTACACCGCCCGTACCCTCGCCCTCACCAACGGCCGGGTGGACTTCGAGGACCATACCCCGGCACAGCCCCTGCGCTACGTCATCTCCAGCCTGCAACTGGCCGCCAACCGCATCACCAGCGCGCAGGAGTCGGGCAAGGTCACCGCCAGCGCCGTGCTCCAGGAAACGGGCACCCTGAGCGCCGATGCCGTCTTCGACCCGCGCAACCTGCGCAATGTGACGGTGGACCTGACGGTGAACGATCTGGCGCTCAACCACCTCGATGCCTACGGCCGCTGGTACGCCGCGCATCCATTGGAGGACGGGCTGTTGGACTACGTAACGCGCACCGTGGTGCAGGACGGTCGCATCGATTCGCAGAACAGCCTGCGCGTGGACAAGCTGAAGGTGGGCAAGAAGGTGGACGAGCACGACCCGGAGATCTTCGTGCTGCCCTTGCGCCTGGCCGTGAGCCTGCTGAAGGACAAGGACGGCGTGGTGGAGTTGGACGTGCCTGTGACCGGAGACCTCAACGACCCCGACTTCAAGCCCTGGCCCATCGTGTGGCAGGTGTTCAAGAACCTCATCGTGAAGGCTGCCACCGCGCCCGGTCGCCTGCTGATGCGCGCGGTTGAAGGGGTGGACGAGGAGGACCTGGAGCGTGTGCGCTTCACCTTCCTGCAGGCCGCGCCCAACGCACCGCAGACCAAGATCTTGAAGCAACTGGCCAAGGCCCTTGCCAGCAAGCCAGAGCTTACCGTGGACCTGGTGCCCATCGTGGATGCCGCGGCTGAGGCCCGCGAGGTGGCCGTGTTCCACGCCAAGCAGGCCTTCCTCTTCCCCGACAAGCCCGCCATTGATGCCGCTGACAGTGCCCGCATCGCCGAACTCAGCGCGCGCGACAGCGCCTTCACCGCCTACGTGGAAGGCCGCACCACCACCATGGGTGGCCGCTCCCTGCACGACCGGGCGTTGGCCCTGCTGGGGGCCCCCGAGGCGGACCGTATCGCCGCCGAGATCGAAGCCGCCCGTCGCGAGCACGTGATGCAACTGCTACTGGCCGAGGGTGTGCCTGCCGCCCGGGTTCGCTACCGCGATGGCACCGCCGAGGAATTGGCGGGTCAGCGCGGGGTGCCGGGGTACCGGTTCGTGTATGATGTGCGGGAGTGAACGCCGAACGGGCAGCCGAAGCACCTCCGCATCAACTGCCCGTTCAGGGAAGGGTCTGGCATTAACTCACTCCACCACCACCCTGCGGTAGGCGCGTTCGCCGCTTGCCTCCACCAGCAGTAGGTAGGTGCCGGGGGCCAGGTCCTGCATGGGCAGGCGGTGGGTGTCGCTGCTGGGTTGGGCGCTGCGCACAAGGCGGCCGTCGGGGCTGAAGAGCTGGAGGGTGGCGCGCGCGGGCAGGCCGGTGATGGTGAGCTGGTCGCGGGCGGGGACGGGGAAGACCCTGATGTCGCTGTTGTCCAGTTCACCCACGCTGTTCCCGATGTCGAAGGGGTCGATCCACTGGCAGGTGTGCGCCCAGCAGGTGTCCTGCGTCTGTTGGTTCCAATACCAACTGGAGAGGCACACTTCGTAGGGGCCGGGCGGCTCGAAGAGGTGCGTATGGATCGGCTCGTAGGCCACCGCGCCGTCGGGGAAGGTCCAGATCCACCCCAGCGTGGGTTCAGCGGTGTTGGCGAAGAAGATCACGGCGTTGTTCTGGACCTCGTACGTGAAGCTGGCGCTGTAGGTGGGGTCGCAGTTGCCGCCGCTGTTCACGGTGATGGTGGTGCAGGTGCTGTCCACACATTCACCATGCGTCATCACCAGGCACACCGTGTAGATGCCCGGCGCGAAGGCATGTGAGGGCTCCTGTTCCGTGCTCGTGGTGCCATCGCCGAAGTCCCAGAAGGCATACCAGGGAATGTCGATGGGCAACACGTCGGAGCAATTCTCGAAGAGGTAGGCGCCGTTCTCGAAGGGCAGTGGCTCGAAGCAGGCCACCAGCAGGTCGCAGAACTCCTCATCCGGCACAGAGACCGTGGTGCAGGTGGTGTCCGAACATTGTTGCCAGAAGGCGGTAAGGCAGACCTCGTAGGTGCCCGGCTCGCTGTACTGGTGGTCCACATTGGTAACGCCGCTGGTGGCGCCATCGCCAAAGCTCCAGAAGTACTGGGTGCCCAGCGGGCCGCCCGTGCAGTTGTCGAAGAAGTAGGCGCCGTTGCCCAGGTCGTTGGTGATGAAGCAGGCCTGGAGCGGATCACAAGGGTCGCCGTCGCCTACGGTGATGATGGCGCAATCCTCGGTCCAGCAACTATCGCCGGTGGCTTCGTTGTAGTACCAGCCCGCCAAACAGATGCTGTAGGTGCCCGCTTGTGCGTACGTATGTGTCACGTTCGGCCCATAGGCTTCGTTGTTGTCACCGAGGTACCAGATGAAATAGGTGTCCGACAGGTTGGACGTACCCGTGAGGAAGACCGTGTTGTTCGGGCCAGCGTTCCACGCCAGCTCTACGGCGAAGTCAGGATCGCAAGGTCCATTGCCCTGCACCACAACGGTCACGCAATACGTGTCCGTGCAGACGTAACCGCCCTCGAGGAGGCTTGTGGCGGTAAGACAGGCCTGGTAGGTGCCCGGCTCAGTATAGAGGTGTGAAGGGCTGTTCTCCGTGCTGGTGCTGCCGTCGCCGAAGCTCCACAGCCAGGTGGTGGAAAGGCCCACGGGCACGGTGACGTTGTCGAACTCGGCCAGACCACCGGTGAGCGACCAGCCGAAGCTGGCCAGGAGCGAATTGCAGGGCCCTGCGACGGAGATAGTGGTGCAGGTGCTGTCCACACAACTGCCCTCGTAGACGACAAGGCAGACAGAGTAGACGCCAGGCAGTTCGTAGAGGTGCTCCGCGTTCACCACCGTGCTGCTGCTGCCGTCACCGAAGTCCCAGAAATACTCGGCACTGCCGTTCTGCGATGAACAATTGTCGAAGAAGTACAGGCCATTGCCAAGGTCGTTGGTGACGAAGCACGCTTGAAGCCCGTTGCATGGCGTTCCGCTCACCACCACCGGCTCGCAGTCCTCGATCCAGCATGTGTCCTGCGTGGCTTCGTTGTAGTACCAACCAGTGACGCAAACACCGTAGGTGCCATCCTGCGCATAGGTGTGGTTGGCCGTAGGGCCGAAGGCTTGGGCGCCATCACCGAAGTACCAGATGAAGTTCGTGTTGGGGAGGGTGGAGGTGGCTACGAAGGTCACCAGGCCATTGCCTTGTGATTGCGCGTCCATCTCCACCAGGAAATTGGGGCTGCATGGGCCGCCGCTGATGGTGATGACCTCGCAGTGCTGAGCAAAGCACGTGTCATGCGCAACGGGGTCCCAGGTGTATACCGAGAGGCAGATGTCATACACCCCTGGCGCGTTGTACTGGTGGCCGGTGTTGGGTCCGTAGCCGGTAGTGCCATCGCCAAAGCTCCAGAGGTAGGTCCAGGTATTGTTCACCACCGCGTTCTGCAGGTTCACCCCGAAGCCGCCGACGAAGGGTGTGAACCCTGCGTTCAACTCGTCGCAGGGGTTGTTGCCGCCCACGCTGATCACGGCACAGTCCTCTGTGACACAGGTATCATTGGTGGCTTCGTTGAAGTACCACCCGGTGACACATACGCTGTAGTTGCCAGGTTCGGGGAAGGTCCATGTGGCGCTGCTGCCGTTGGCCGTGCCCTGGTTGCCGAAGTACCAGGTATACCACGTGTTGGGCTCGGTGCTGGTGGCGGTAAAGAAGACCTGCCCCTCGGTGCCTTCGTTCCAGGCCAGTTCCACGGTGAAGTCCGGGTCGCACTGCGGGGCGTTGATGGTGATCACTGTACACGTGGTATCCACGCACGTGATCACTTGTCCGTTCTCGCCAGGCAGCAGGGTGAGCGCGGTGAGGCAGACCTCGTAGGTGCCAGGCTGGTAGGTGTGTGCCGGTTGCGGTTCCTGGCTCATTTCACCATCGCCGAAGTTCCAGAAGAACTGCGTGCCCTGGCCGGTTCCGGTGGTGGTATTACTGAAGAACAGCGTGGTGGTGTTCTCCGATACGGTGAACCCTGCCTGCAACTGATCGCAGACGGTACCCTGTGCGTGTGCATAGCCCAGCAGCAGGAACAGGAACGAGGTGAAGAGGTTGCGCATGTCCGGTGCGTTGTACAGGGTGGACGTACCGGGATGCCACGGCGATGTCCGGGCAACCATACGGTTCCCGTGCACGTCACGCCGCGCTTAACGCTGCAGCCGGGCATGGAACGTGTGGAGAAGCGCGGTCAGCAGCAGGAAGACCGGCACTGTGTCCAACGAAAAAGCCCCAGCTGCTGCTGAGGCTTTCGCTCCCCGGGCTGGACTTGAACCAGCGACCCCATGATTAACAGTCATGTGCTCTAACCGGCTGAGCTACCAGGGAATTTCCCGTAAGGGGTGGCAAAAGTAAGGAACCGGGGCATATCCTCCAAAGCTTCTTCGGGCCATTCCTGCCAAGTGCCGCATCTTTGCGCCTCTTTCCAGCCCCATACCATGCAGCTCATCACCGTTGGAACCGTCGCCTTCGACCGCATCGAAACCCCCTTCGGCGTGGCCGAACGCACCGTGGGCGGCGCCGCCACCTACATCAGCCTGGCCGCTTCCGTGTTCCTGGACAAGATGGGCCTGGTCAGCGTGGTGGGCGATGATTTCCCCCAGGCCACCATGGACCAACTGCGCCAGCGCGGAGTGGACCTGCAGGGGCTGGAGGTGCTCGCGGGCAAGGAGAGCTTCTTCTGGGCCGGCCGCTATCACTACGACATGAACACGCGCGACACGCTGGAGACCCGGCTGAACGTGCTGTTGGAACTGGACCCCAAGCTGCCCGAGGCCTACCGCCAGGCGCCCTACGTGATGCTGGGCAACCTCGATCCCGGGGTGCAGGAAAAGGTGCTCGATCAGATGGTCGAACGCCCGGCCTTGGTGGTGATGGACACCATGAACTTCTGGATGGACAGCGCACTGGAGAAGCTCAAGGAGGTGATCGCCCGGGTGGACATCCTCACCATCAACGATGCCGAAGCCCGCCAATTGAGCGGTGAGCACAGCCTGGTGCGCGCCGCCGAACGCATCCTGGCCATGGGTCCCAAGTACCTCGTGGTGAAGAAGGGTGAGCACGGTGCACTGCTCTTCGGTGCCGGCCGCGTGTTCTTCGCGCCGGCGCTGCCCTTGGAGGATGTGGTGGACCCCACCGGTGCGGGCGACACCTTCGCAGGCGGCTTCATCGGCTACCTGGCCCGCACACAGGACCACAGCTTCGAGAACCTGAAGCGCGCCATCATCGTGGGCAGCGCCCTGGCCAGCTTCACCTGTGAGAAGTTCGGCATCGAGCGTCTGCTGGAGATCAGCCGCGAGGACATCGATGAGCGCATCCAGCAGTTCGTGGAGCTGGTGGACTTCGATATCGAACTCGTGGGGAGCTAGTCCAGGGATCGAAATGCCTCCGGACCAACGGGAGCCACACCAGGGCTGCGTTCACCCAGATCCGGTTTAACGGGTCACCGGGTTGGCAGCATGGTAGGCGTACGGTCAAGCCATCCGCTTCGCCACCTCGTCCCAGTTCACCACCTGCCACCAGTTGGCCACGTATTCGTTGCGCTTGTTCTGGTACTTCAGGTAGTAGGCGTGCTCCCATACATCGAGGGCCAGCAGGGGCGTGCCTTTGAACTCGCTGACATCCATCAAGGGATTGTCCTGGTTGGGTGTGGAACCGATGGCCAATTTGCCGTCCTGCACCACCAGCCAGGCCCAGCCACTGCCGAAGCGCTTCATCGCCGCATCGGTGAAGGCGGCCTTGAACTTCTCCAGGTCGCCGAAGGAGCCGTTGATGGCATCAAGGACCTTGCCTTGGGGCGTGGTTGATCCTACGGGGGCCATCACCTGCCAGAAGAGGTTGTGGTTCCAAGTGCCACCAACGTTGTTGCGCAGTTTGGCGCTGTAGCTGCCAATGCGGGCGAGCAACTCGTTCTCGCTGGCGTCCTGCACGCCTTCCGCCGTGATCGCTTCGTTGGCGTTCTTCACGTAGGCTGCGTGGTGCTTGCCGTAGTGGATCTCCATGGTGGCCGTGTCGATCACCGGCTCCAGCGCTGCGAAGGCGTATGGCAAGGGGAGCTGTGCCAGTAGAAGGGGCGCGACAGGTGCCGTGGACGGGTCGCCCGATCCTGCGTTGGCGGCGTCATCCGCGCCGGTCTCACAGGCGCCCAAGTGGGCCAGCGCAGGCGCGGCCACAAGCGCGCCAAGGGAGGCTTTCAGGGAACGGGAAAGGAATTGCTTGCGATCCATGGAACGAAGGTACGCCAACATCCATCCAGTGTCGGAACGGCCGCAGCCGCAGGCCATTGGTGGGGGCGTATCGTGCGCAGCCAAAGGCTACGCGCAGTGGGCTCAGAAGCTTACCAGCAGCTGCCCCTTCTCCACGGCCTTGCCCTTTTCCGCAGCAATGGCGCTAACGACGGCATCGCCCGGGGCTTTGATCACGTTCTCCATCTTCATGGCCTCCAACACCAGGATGGGGTCGTTCTTCTTCACCACATCGCCGGGCTTCACGAGGATGTTGAGCACCAGGCCCGGCATGGGTGCCTTGATCTCCTTCACCTTCACCACGGCCTTGTCCAAGCCCAAGCTGCGCATCAACCGGCTTTGCTCGTCCTCCAGCTTCACGGTGTAGGTGCGCCCGCCGATGCGCATGCGCACCGTGCCGTTCTCGCGGTCCTCCTTCAGCACCAATACGCGGTGGCTGCGTCCGTTGCGCACCAGGTTGAAGCTGCTGGGACCGCTGCGCACCAGGTCCAAGGGGCCTTCACCCGCAAAGGACCAGGGGGCGTTCGGGGTGCGACGTTCAAGCACCTGCTCGGCGCTGTTGTTCACGGTGGCGAAGAGTTTGGCCATGGGGCGTGCAAGTTAACCGGTCTACTCTTCGAACAAGCCCGCCTCGCCGCTCTCGTATGCCGTATCCACCTGCAGCACGGCCTGTTTGGAGGCCGCCACCGCCAGCTGATCGCACAGTTCGTTCTGCGGATGACCGTTGTGTCCGCGCACCCAGTGGAAACGCACCTTGTGTTTGCGGTACACCACCAGGAAACGCTTCCACAGGTCGGGGTTCTTCTTCTTGGCGAAACCCTTCTTCTCCCATTGGAACACCCAGCCCTTCTCCACCGCATCCACCACGTACTTGCTGTCGCTCACTACGGTGACCTCGGTGCCGGGGAACTTGAGCGTTTCCAGACCCACGATGACAGCCAGCAGTTCCATGCGGTTGTTGGTGGTGTTGCGGAAGCCCTCCCACAGTTCCTTGCGGTGTCTGCCACTTTCCATCACCACGCCATAGCCGCCCGGACCGGGATTGCCGCTGGCTGCGCCGTCCGTGTAGATGGTCACGCTCATGGATGGGGGAAGAGGTAGGTGATGTTGCCAGCGAAGAGCTTCACGCTGATGGCCAGCAGGATCACCCCGAAGGCCTTCTTGATCACGATAAGGCCCACCCGGCCCAGGAGCCGTTCGATGCGGGTGGTGAGCAGCAGCACCAGCACCACGGGTATCATGTTCAGCAGGATGGCGGCCAGGATGTTGGGCCGGTCGAATTCGGCCCGCAGGGAGAGGATGGTGGTGATGGTGCCGGCCCCCGCGATCACCGGGAAGGCGAGCGGCACGATGCTGTACACCTTGTTATCGTCCTTCCCCTCGGTAAGCCCCGGGGCGGACAGGTCCTCCTTGAAGAGGCGCACCCCCAGTGTCATTTCCAGTGCGATGAAGAAGAGCACGAGCGAACCCGCCACAGCGAAGGAGCGCACATCGATGCCTACCACGCTTAGGATGGTCTCGCCCAGGTAGAGGAAGGTGACCATGATGGCCAGGCTCACCAGCGTGGCACGGGCGGGATAGATCTTTCCGGCCTTCTGGCGTACCTGCAGGATCAAGGGGATGCCCCCTATGATGTCGATCACCGCGAAGAGGATCAGGAAGGCCTTGCCGATCTGGACAGGGTCTAGTTGCATGGGACTTGTGCGATCAGGGCGTGGATCTCAACGACCGTACCAGATCATCCACCACGGCCGGATAGTGTGCATGCTCCAACGCATGGATGCGCTGTGCCAAGGTCTCGGCGGTGTCATCGGGAAGTACGGGGCAGCGCGCCTGGAAGAGAATGCCGCCTTCGTCATAGTGCTCGTTCACCCAATGGATCGTGATGCCGCTTTCGCGCTCCTGCGCAGCGATGACCGCTGCGTGGACATGATGACCGTACATGCCCCTGCCGCCGTACTTGGGCAGCAGGGCCGGGTGAATGTTGACGATGCGGTCGGGGAAGGCACGCACCATGTCCGCTGGTATGAGCCGCAGGAAGCCGGCCAGCACCACCAGGTCGATCCGCTGGCCCTGGAGCTCCCGGAGCACGGTGCCATCGCGCAGCTGGGCGCCGTTGAACAGGTAGGCAGGCACGCCGAGGTCCCAGGCACGCTGCAGCACCCCCGCGGCAGGCTGATCGCAGCCCACCAACGCCACTTCTGCTGTGGTGGAGCCCGCGAAGTGCTCGATCAGGCGTTGGGCGTTGGAACCCGAGCCACTGGCAAGGATGGCGATGCGCTTCACGCTGCGAAGGTGCGATGTTCCGGCCAAGGGACCACGGCGGGCCGCTCTGCTGCGGCGTTCGGTGCTTCGCCGGGGTCGCCCGTCGCGGTGTCCATTTGTGCCGACCGCTTAGGAAGGGAGGCGCCGCAACCGTTCCCGGGGGTCTGCTGTACCTGCGCCGTGACCTCCCATGGGCCGTTCCGTTCCAGTGTTGAGCCAGAAGCCCTTGGGGCGGGTGCCGGAACCGTTCGTGTGAAGGGGGGCTTGCGCATGTGGAAAATGTCTTTCCTTTGCACCCTGTTCAACCAACAACGAACTGACATGTCGGACATCAAGTCAAGGGTCATCGCCATCATCGTGGACAAGCTCGGGGTCGACCAGGCCGAGGTAACGCACGAGGCGAGTTTCACGAACGACCTTGGCGCTGACAGCCTCGATACCGTCGAACTCATCATGGAGTTCGAAAAGGAATTCAACATCGCCATCCCGGACGACCAGGCCGAGAAGATCCAGACCGTGGGTCAGGCTGTGGAGTACGTGGAGAAGAACGCGAAGTGATCCCGGCCCTGTGAAGGGTCCCTGCCCATGCAGCTCAGACGCGTCGTCGTAACCGGTCTGGGTGCGCTCACCCCCCTCGGCAACACGCTCCAAGCGTACTGGGAGGGTCTGGTGAGCGGCCGCAGCGGCGCCGCGCCGATCACCCGCTTCGATGCGTCGAAGTTCAAGACGCAGTTCGCCTGTGAGGTCAAAGGGTTCAACCCGGAGGACTTCATCGACCGGAAGGAGGCGCGGAAGATGGATCCATACACCCAGTTCGCCGTGGTCTGCGCTGATGAGGCGATCAAGGACTCCGGCCTCCATCTGGACCGTGTGGACCGTGAGCGGTTCGGTGTGATCTGGGGCAGTGGCATCGGCGGGCTCAAGACCTTTCAGGATGAGTGTGTGGGCTTCGGTCGAGGCGATGGTACGCCGCGCTTCAATCCCTTCTTCATCCCGAAGATGATCGCCGACAGTGCGGCGGGCCTCATCAGCATGCGGCACGTACTGCACGGCCCCAGCTATGTTACGGCCAGTGCCTGCGCAAGCAGCAACAACGCCATGATCGACGCCTTCAACTACATCCGTCTGGGCACCTGTGTGGCCGTGGTGACGGGTGGCAGTGAAGCAGCGATCTATGAGGCGGGGGTGGGGGGCTTCAACGCCCTGCACGCCATGAGCACACGCAACGACGACCCCGCCACTGCCAGCCGCCCCTATGACAAGGACCGCGATGGCTTTGTGCTGGGAGAGGGTGGTGCGGCGATCATCCTCGAGGACCTCGAGCATGCCCTGGCCCGGGGCGCCAAGATCTACGCAGAGGTGATCGGCGGTGGCATGAGCAGCGATGCCTTCCACATCACCGCGCCGCACCCCGATGGGCTTGGTGCGGAGCTGTGCATGAAGCATGCCCTGCGCGATGCCGGCATCACCCCGGCGGACATCGATTACATCAATACGCACGGCACCAGCACGCCCATTGGTGACCCCCAGGAGGTGAAGGCCATCCAGCGCCTTTTCGGTGAGCACGCCTACAAGCTGAACATCAGCGCCACCAAGAGCATGACCGGCCACCTGCTGGGTGGCGCCGGGGCGGTGGAGGGGGTGGCCGCCATCATGGCCGTGCATACGGATACCGTGCCGCCCACCATCAACCACTTCACGGACGATCCCGAGATCGATCCGAAGCTGAACTTCACCTTCAACGTGGCCCAGAAGCGCACCGTGAACGCTGCGCTGAGCAACACGTTCGGCTTCGGTGGGCACAACACGTCGGTGATCTTCCGCAAGTACAGCTGAGCCCCTTGTTACGCGGTCTTTTCAGCCGAGCGCGCAACCCCGAGGAACGACGGGTGCGGGCATGGTGCCGACAGACCCTGGGCATCACCCCGGGCGACCTGCCCCTGTACCGACAGGCCCTGCGCCACGTGAGCGCCGTGGCCGAGGACCGCCCCGATCTGCCGGACAATGAACGGCTCGAATTCCTGGGTGACGCAGTGCTCGATGCCATCATCGGCGGGCTGCTCTTCAGCACCTATCCGGAAAAGGGCGAAGGCTTCCTGACCCGCATGCGCAGCAAGCTGGTGAGCCGAAGCCAGCTGAACATGCTCGCCAAACACATCCAGATCGAACGCGTACTGGAGAGCAACCTGGCACGCAGCCATGAGAGCTCGGTGCCCGGCAACGCCCTGGAAGCCTTGATCGGCGCACTCTTTCTGGACAAGGGTTTCGAGCGCACCCGGAAGGTGGTGGTGAAGCTCATCCATCAGCACTTCGACCTCAAGGAGATCGAAAAGGAGGACAAGGACGGCAAGAGCCGCCTGCTGGAGTGGGGGCAGAAGCGGCGCAAGAAGGTGGAGTTCGTGGTGAAGGAGGAACATGGTGGCCCGCGCGGCAAGACCTACGTGGCCGAAGTGCTCATCAATGGTGATGTCAGGGGTACCGGGCGTGGAGTGAGCAAGAAGACCGCCGAACAGGAGGCGGCCCAGAGCGCCTTCCGCAGCATGCGCTCGCGCCGCGCCGCGCCGGCCCCGGAACCCGTCGAAGAACGCAGTGCACCACCGCGCCGCAGCCCCCGCAGAAGGCCCCGGCAGGCGCCCGAAGCGTGATCTCCTTCGGTACCGCCGTGAACTCTCCCGCAACGCATTGCAGCGATCGCCTGCCTGAGCGTGCGCCCCTGGAGTACCTTTGGGCCACTCCACATGGCCAAATACAAGCTCGACCTGCAACCCGACCCCGAAGTGGTGGTCGTGGGCATCAGCAGCCATGTGAAGGACCATCGACTTTGCTGGTCCATCAACCGGAGCCTGGGCCTGGCCCTCACCCGCCGACGCACCCCCCTGAGCGAGGAGACGGGAGGGCGTACTTCCACCTACATGGCCTATGATCACGTGGACGAGGCCAGCGCTGCACGTTACACCCTCGTGAACAACCACGGCGCTGACGGTTGTTTGCTCAGGGAGCAACGACAGGCCGATTACTTTTTGGTGGTGGACAGGGAGCTGGCACAGCAACATCCCGACCTGCTGGAACGCCTGCGTGCGACCGATCACATCCTGACAGCCTTCCTGCTACCTTATGAGCAGCTCAAGGAAGGCTACAAACTGCTGCTTTAAGCACTCATGAACGACCCGAAGACCAAGATCGTGGCCACCATCGGCCCGGCCTCCGCATCACCCGACGTACTGCGCCAGATGATGCTGGGCGGCATGGACGTGTGCAGGCTCAACTTCAGCCACGGCAACTATGCCTTCTATACCGAACTCATCCAGAACATCCGGCAGGTGAGCGCCGAGCTGGGTATGCACACCGCCATCCTGGCCGATCTGCAGGGCCCCAAGATGCGTGTGGGCGATATGCAGGACGGCGCTATCGAGTTGAAGGATGGTTCTGAACTGGTGATCACCGTGGAGCCCGTAAAAGGGCGACCCGGCCTGGTCAGCACCAGCTACGTGCAGTTCCCCAAGGACGTGAAGAAGGGCGAACTGGTGCTGCTGGACGATGGCAAGCTGCGCCTGGAGGTGCTGGCCACCGATGGGCACACCAATGTGACCACCCGTGTGATCCACGGCGGCACGCTCAGTGCCAACAAGGGCCTCAACCTGCCCAATACCAAGATCAGCCTGCCCTGCCTGACCGAGAAGGACAAGCAGGACCTGGAGTTCGCCCTCGACCACGATGTGGATTGGATCGGTCTGAGCTTCGTGCGCAGCGCCCGTGATATCATCGAGCTCAAGGGCATCATCAATGCCCGCGAGAAGCACGCCCGTGTGGTGGCCAAGATCGAAAAGCCCGAGGCCCTGGAGGAGATCGACGAGATCATTCGCGAAAGCGATGCCCTGATGGTGGCCCGTGGTGATCTCGGTGTGGAGATCCCCATGGAGCGTGTACCGCTGGTGCAGAAGGACATCATCCGTCGCTGCCTCGTCCAGCACCGCCCGGTGATCGTCGCCACCCAGATGATGGAGAGCATGATCACCAGCATCACACCCACCCGCGCCGAGGTGAACGACGTGGCCAACGCCGTGCTGGACCATGCCGATGCCGTGATGTTGAGCGCCGAGACCAGCGTGGGCAAGTTCCCTGTGGAGGTGGTGAAGGCCATGAACCGGATCATCCAGGAGATGGAGACCAGCGAGTCCATGTTCAATGTGGAACAGCCCGGCCTGGAGGACAACGACCGCATGGTGACCGATGCCATCTGCATGGCCAGTGTTCGCATGGCGGCATCCATCGACATCAAGGCCATCGTCACCATGACGCACAGCGGCTACACCGCGTTCAAGATCAGCAGCATGCGGCCCAAGGCGCACATCTTCGCATTCACCAGCAACAAGCGCATCCTGAACATGCTGAACCTGGTGTGGGGCGTGCGGGCCGAGTACTACGACAAGACCGTGAGCACCGACCACACCATCGCGGACATCAAGCACATCCTGCGCAGCAAAAAGTTCGTGGACAAGGGCGATCTGGTGGTGAACGTGGCCAGCATGCCCATTGCTGAACAGGGGATGTCCAACATGTTGAAGTTGAGCCCGGCGTAGTCGTTCACCGAAGTTTCCTGCCCAGTACCAGGTCCCAGTAGAACCCCGGCTTCTTCAACCGCTCCCGCAGGTCGAGGTCGGTGAACATGCTGCTGATGGTGTCGGCCAGCGCGGGATTCTTGTTGGCACGGTCCACCACGAAGTCGAACAGCCAGGCTTGGTTGGCCAGCTGTTGCAACCGTGTGCTGATGGCCAGCTCCTTGCCCAAGCGGCGCCACACCCGTGCATCGTATTGCTTCGCTGCGCTTGCCGTGATGGTGCGGCGCGCCAGCATGTCCGCCGCTACTTCCGCCGCATGCACCCCACTGATCATGGCGTGGCTGATGCCTTCACCGGTGAAGGGGTCGATGAGGTGACCGGCATCGCCCACCAGCAGGTACCCATCACCGCTGAGCGTATGACGCTTGCTGGCCAACGGAAGCCCCATGCCCTGCACGGGTCCGTCCAGCGAGGCGTTCGCGAAGCGCTCCTTGAAGGAAGGGTGTTCGGTGAGCACCTGGTGCATCAAGGCCTTGAGGTCGGTGCGGCGCTTGCGCACCACATCGCTGCGCAGGCCGAGGCCCACGTTGGCGCGCCCGTTCGGGAGCGGGAACACCCACAGGTAGCCGGGCAGCAGCTCCTTCAGGAAGTGCAGCTCGATGAACCCCTGCGGGTCGAGGTCGCGCACACCACTGTAATAGGCGCGTATACCGGCCGCATGATGGCGGGGTTCCATCGGCAGGCCGGCCACGTGCCGCGCGAAACCGGAGTTGGCTCCGCTGGCATCGATGAGCAGGTGGCACCGAACAGTACCACCGCCGTGGAGGTCCACCCGCCAGCCTTCGGTGGTGCGTGTGTAGTGCTCGGCCGCACATCCCTCCAACACCTGCACATGCGGTGCGCCGCGGGCATGCTCGAAGAGGAGCGCATCGAACTGAAGGCGTGGCAGGATCACCCCCGGCGCCTCGCCCAGACCGGTGGTGCGCGAGAAGGGCACCCGCAGGGCGCGCCCACTGGGGGCGACGAAGGTGACGCCCCAGCTGGGCATGCCCTGGCCGTGGGCCTTCACACGTTCGGCGAGCGCGGGATCGAGCCGTTCGAGGCTGCGCATCACCTTTCCGCTGAGGGCGTCGCCACACACCTTGTCGCGCGGAAACCGGCCCTTCTCCACCAACACGCACGGCACGCCCAGTTGGCTGAGCCGCAGGGCCACGGTGCTGCCTCCCGGACCGCCGCCCAACACGCAGACCTTGCTGTGCAGCTCTTCTGCCATGTGCCGCTAACCGCGGAAGGGAGCCGACTTGAACTGATCGAGGAAGCGCACGTCGTTCTCCCAGTACATGCGCAGATCGGGCACGCGGTAGATGAGCTGAGTGATGCGTTCGATGCCCATGCCGAGAGCGAAACCGCTGTAGCGCTGCGGGTCGATGCCGCAGTTGGCCAACACGGCCGGATCCACCATGCCGCACCCCATGATCTCCACCCATCCGCTTTGCTTACAGAGGCTGCAACCACTGCCGCCGCAGACGGTACAGCTCATGTCCACCTCGGCACTGGGCTCTGTGAAGGGGAAGTAGCTGGGGCGCATGCGGATGCTCACCTCCGGCCCGAACAGGCTTTTGGTGAAGTGGTCCAGGGTGCCCTTGAGGTCGGCGAAGCTCACCCCTTCGTCCACGTAAAGCGCTTCCACCTGGTGGAACATGCAGTGCGCTCGTGCGCTGATCGCTTCATTACGGTACACGCGTCCGGGGCTGATGGTGCGGAAGGGGGGCTTGCCCGCCTCCATCACCCGCACCTGCACGCTGCTGGTGTGCGTGCGCAGGGCGAGTTGATCAGCGCTCGTTGTGCGTTCATCGTTGTTCGAGCGTACGAAGAACGTATCCTGCATGTCGCGCGCAGGATGGTCCGGTGGGAAGTTGAGGGCGCTGAAGTTGTGGCGGTCGTCCTCCACTTCGGGCCCCTGGCTTACCGTGTAGCCCAGGCGGGCGAAGATGTCCACGATGCGTTGGCGCACCACCGTGAGCGGGTGCAAGCTGCCGGTGGGTGTGGTGAGGGCCGGGGCGCTCAGATCGATGGCCGGACCGCGGTGGGCTGGGGCTTCCTCCACGCTGGCGCGCAACTCGTCCAGGCGCTGCTGGGCCAGTTGCTTGAGGCCGTTCATCACGGGGCCCAGACTGCGCTTCTCGTCAGGGGGCACTTGCTTGAAGGCGTCGAAGAGCGCGGTGATGCTGCCGTTGCGGCCCAGCAGGCTCACACGCAGCCGCTCCACCTCCTCTGCGGTGCCTGCTGTGGCTCCGCGCACTTCCTGTTCCAGTTCGGCGATGCGGTCGTGCAGGCTCATGGCAGTACACGCATGAAGATGCGGATGTCGCTCAACGGCCGGTCGCGCGGGTCACAGGGCTGTGCGGCAATGGCATCGAGCACCTCGAACCCCTCCACCAATTGGCCGAACACCGTGTAGGCACCATCGAGGTGAGGCGCTCCGCCTTCACTGGCGTAAATGGCCTGCTGCTCGGAGGTGTAGCTGACCGGAGTGCCCATCCGTGCGCTGCGCTGCGCGAGCAGGTCCAGTTCACGTGGCTGGAAGGTCTTGCCGTGCACGATGTAGAACTGGCTGCCATTGGAGTCGCGCTCCGGGTTCACCGGATCGGGTTGGCGAGCGGCGGCCAGGGCACCGCGGCGGTGGATGAGGCCCGGTACGATCTCGGCGGGCAGTGTGTAGCCGGGGCCGCCATTGCCCAGGGCTGTACCTGCCTCGGCACGTTTGCTCTCGGGATCGCCGCCCTGCACCATGAAGGCGGGGATCACCCGGTGGAATAGCAGGCTGTCGTAGGCACCCTCCTTCACCAGCTTGATGAAGTTGTCGCGGTGCCTGGGCGTTTCGTTGAAGAGCTCCACCACCAGGGTGCCGGCGGTACTGCGGATCTCCACGCGCACCCGCTTTTCGGTGGTCTTGTCCTGTGCATGGCTGCCACCCACAAAAAGCAGGCTGCACAGCATGGCAGGCATCATGGTGAGCTGCATGAGCCTTGGCATGGCCCTGTTCATTACATTTGACATCCGATCAGCCCGTTCTGGATGGGCGACCAAAAGTAACCCAATGCACACTCCCACCTTCCTCCGCGTTCTTACCAACGCCTTGGTCGTGGCCATTCTCCTGCCCTTTGCCACCGCCTGCAACGAAGAGGAGCCCACGGTCGGTGTGGTGCGCGTGACCGATCTGGACGGTCGTCCCGTGGCGGGTGCCACCGTGAAGCTGTTCGCCGACCCCACCTTTCCTTTGGGCGACCCCAACCGCCTGGACAAGGAAACGGTGACCGACTCGGATGGTGCCGCCACCTTCGACTACAGCGACTTCTATGAGCAGGGGCAGAGCGGCTTCGCCGTGCTTGACATCCTGGCCACGAAGGACACCCTCGTCGGTGAGGGCATCATCAAGATCGTGGAAGAGGAGACCAGCGAGGAGATCGTGGTCATGGAACCTGTTCAGTAGGTCCCTGTCATCCGTATTCACTGTTCGAAATAGGCCAGTACAGCCTCTTTCATCAGCCGCTCCTGTTCCTCTGGACCCAAGGCCGGAAGGTCCTTAACGCGCTCGAAGTGCGGCCAGCCATCGGCATCGCGGCCCAGCTCTCGGTAGTAGCCGTAAGGCCGCAGCAGCACACAGATGGCGATGTGCATCAGGGCGACCTTCTCGTCCTTCTTGAACTCGCGCGCGTGCTGGCCCAGTTCCTGCACACCGATGAGGAAGAGAATGGCATTGAGGTCCAGTGTGCCGGCATCGAACCGTGCGCTCAGGTCCTTCACCAGCGTGCGCCATCGCTGCTCGAACTGTAGGTCCACCTTGTCAGATCGCGCGTTGTTGTACCCGCGCCTGTGCAAAGATCGCGTTCTGCTGCTGGTCGCAACGATCGAGGAATGCACAACTTGCCGATCATGAACTGGCTGGATTGGTCGCTGCTCCTGCTCCTAGCGCTCGCTGCGGTGAAGGGTTTCCAACGCGGCTTCATCATTGAGCTGGCGGCGCTGCTGGCGGTGGTCTTGGGGATCTGGGCTGCTGTCCACTTGAGCGATCAGGTGGCGGTCGCAGTGGGCATCGATGCGGAGAACGTGGCGCTGGCCTTCCTGGTGACCTTCCTGGCTGTACTGTTGGTGGTGCATCTGCTGGCACGCTTCCTCACCACCCTCATCGACCTGGCCCAACTGGGCTTGCCGAACAAACTGGCCGGCGTGCTCTTCGGCGTGGTCCGTTCGGCCTTCAGCCTCAGTGTGGTCCTGAACCTGCTGGTGGGCTACACCGAAGGTGCGATGCCCCCGGCCGATGCGCGGGACGCCTCAGCGCTCTATGCACCGGTCCGCGGCTTCGCGCCGCTGCTGGTGCCGGCGTTGGGGGAGACCAAGTGGGTGCAGTGGGCCGTGGAGGAAGTGAAGGCGGGTGTGGAACGCATCTCCAACGACCAAGGCCGGTAGGCCTACCCCATGGCCCGCCGTGTTCCTGGTCGGGCTGTTGGGAGCGTTGGAGTTCGCGCGGTGAGCGCGGCATCAGCCCACGCTGTACGCCGCTGCGTGCGGATGAACATCTCGTTGGTCGCAGAGCCTTCAGGACCGCAGCCCACCCGCAGACCTGGCCTCCCTGACATGCGCGACCGCCCAGGCCGCACCCACCAGGAGCAAGGGCATGGCCGGTGCTTTGAAGCGTGCGTCCGTGGTGGAGATGCCGCCGCTCCAAATGATCGCACCGGCCAACAACAAGAGCACCACCACGCCCGCTCGCAGGCGCCGCCAACGCAGTGCGCAGAGCAGAATGGTGGCCACCAGCGCGGCGCTGTACAGCAGTGACCATGCGCTGATCGCCTTCGCCAGTGGCCCTATACCGAAGTAGGTGGCGATGTGCCCGCGACCGGGTGCTACTAGAATGCCCGCCGCAGTGCGGATCTGCACGGCGTTCCATGCCAAAGGATGGGTCAGGAAGGATCGTCGCACGTCGTGTTGTAGCGCATCGAAATACGTTGCGGAAGAAGCGCGGTCCTCCCAATCCGTGCGTGCGGCCCGGTCATGGAGCTCCTGCCGGTAAGTTTTGGCGCGTGGATCGTGGGCTGCAGCGAGCACCTCGGGTAGGTGGAAGTGTGCGGCCGCCACGGCGCCACTGTCCGATAGCATCCAACGCCCGGTGCTTGCGTGGTTGCGCAATACCCAAGGCATCACCAATAGCACGGTCACAGCGGCACACACCAGTGCCTTCTGCACCGGAAGGCGGAGTATCATCGTGGCGACCCCCATTGCCGCGAGCCCGAGCAGCAGGCCGTTGGCGCGCATCCACGCCGCCAGCGCAAAACATACCGCTGCGCCCAGGACGTTGCGCCAAGTGTGCGGGCGATGCAGGAGCAGGAGGGTGCCGGCCAACAGGGCCGTGTTGAACAAGGACTCGGTGAGCAAGCTGCCGCCAAGCACAATGGCCATGGGTTCGATGGCCATGAGCGCGGCGGCGAGCCATGCAGCGCGCGGTGGGAGATCGATGGCCGCCGCAAGCCGGTGTACCAGCACCACGTTGGCCGCGCTGACCAAGGCCTGCAGCAGAAGCACGCCCGGTACTGAGCTGCCCAGTAGGTGGATCAACCATGGGTAACCGGGCATCCGCGTGGTGTCGGGGATGTCCAGCGGGTGGAAGAGGCTGTAGACCCCGTGCGAAAGGTGTTGCGCAAGGGTGAGGTAGTAACCTGCGTCGTACTGTAGTTGCCAGCCCCGTGCTGCATGGTGGGCCACGAAGGCCAGGCGCAACACGACCGCAAGCAACACCAGCCAGCGTAGCGAAGGGGCATTGGCTGACATGGCGGCGTACGTTGCGCGAGGGCGCGCGGTTCCGCTGAAGGGGCGGGTTGCTTAGACCTTCTTCACTCGCACGGCGTTCATGCCCTTGGGGCCACGCTCGAGCTCGAAGGTGACGCGGTCGTTGTCCTTGATGTCCTCCAAGGTGCCGCTGATGTGTACGAAGTAGCGATCGCGGCCACCTTCTTCCACAATGAACCCGAAGCCGCGTGAGGCATCGAAGAAGTCCACCCGGCCGGTGCGTTCGGTGATCACCTCCTCCTCGCGCTTGGGCACACCGAGCTCGATGTCCTCGGCCTTGATCTCCTGCCGTTTGGCGGGATCGGGCGGGGTGTCGGTGATGCGACCGAACTCGTCGACGTACGCGATCATGTTGTCCAAGCCGCCGCCGGCACTGTTGGCCTTGCGTTCGGCCTTGCGGCGCTCCTTTTCCTCCTGCTTCTGTTGACGGCGCTTTTCCTGCTCGCGTTTGTTGAACGA
>CAYZBO010000056.1:0-20318 GCA_964476665.1 uncultured Chryseobacterium sp.
TCCTGTGCAGTGGTACGTGCAGCACTTATGAAGGCCAACCCGTGCGCCGTGTCTTTCGGGTGCATGCCGATGGGGCCTTGGATACCAGCTTCGACCCGGAGGTGGCATGGGGGCGCGTCAGTGAGTTCCTGGTCCTGGAAGATACCCGGATCGTAGTGGTCGGCAGATTCGGTTTGGATGACCTGCCTGGCGATACGATCCGCATGGCAAGGCTATTGGACAACGGGGAGCTGGATACCTCCTTTGACCAAACCATCACCTTCGGTCTGGGTACGATCCCGAACTACCTGGACCTCGGTGTCATCCCCAACTCGATCGACCATTGGCCGGGGGGGCGCTACTTGGTCACTGGCACCTTTCAACAGGTGAATGGCGAACCACGCTTCGGACTTTGCGTGGTGGACAGCACTGGCACGCTCATGCCCGAGTTCAGCGGCGCTGGTGTGGGCACCTATGTCTATCAGGGGCAGGTCCTCGGTGGCGTTTCGGGTGTCCACTTCACCCCCGACAACATGCTCTACGTCTACGGAACGTTTCACGGCTACACCGACGGTACCACCAACGATACTGACCAACGCTTCATCACCCGGTTGTACGGGCCGGACCTGACCACGGCGGTGTCTGATGCCACTGCGCCAGTGCAGGCAACGGTGCGTGTTGCACCCAACCCTAACAGCGGCCAATTCACACTATCCTTGCCTGCCGACCTCGGCCCCGCTCAGGCCCGGCTGCTGGATGCCAGCGGGCGGGTGGTGCAGCACTACACGCTGCCCAGTGGCGCGGAGCAGCAACCCCTGAGCACCACTGCGGAGGCGGGGACGTACCTGTTGCTGGTGGAGGCGCGGGATGGGCAGCGGTGGCAGACAAGGGTGGTGGTGGAGTGAGGGATTACTCCTCTCCGAACACCGCCACAGCCGCGGGCTCCAGCGCACTGGCCACGCTCAGCAGATGATCGGCGCCCAGGTGCCAGGTGTGAACGTGGTACTGGGCATCGGCCAGGGCGCGGAAGGCGGGATGTGCGATGCGCATCGCTTGGTACGGTAGGTCCACACGCAACACCTTGAGGTCGTCCATGATGCCGACACCACTGGCCTTCAGCACGGCTTCCTTGCGGGTCCACAGTTCCAGGAAGCGCCGTTTGGCATCAGTGGCAGCGGCGATGTCGGCCTGCTCCTCGGCGGTGAAGTAGTGGGCGGCCACGGCCAGGTGGTCCACGGTGCGGCCCATGGTCTCCAGGTCGAGGCCGAGCGGTGCATGGGCCACGGCCAGCGCCATGGCATCCTTCGTGTCGCTGAGGTTGAAGTGGAGCGGAACGCCGGGCAGGTAGGGCTTGCCGTGCGCACCACGCGCGAAGCGCAACGCCGCCGGCCCCAGCCCCAGGTAGCGGCCCAGCAGGTCGCGCAGCAGCCCGTGTGCCAGCAGGAAGCGCTCGCGGTCGGCCGCGAAGCGGAAGCGCTCATGGCGCGCCAGTTCTTCCGTGTCGAGCGTGTGCAGGTAGGCCTCGGTGCGGGAGCGGAGCGCTGCGATGGTGGCCACGTGCACATGGACATGTCCGTGGGGAGGCGCACCTCCGGTCCATTGCCCCACCGCAGCGGGCAGCGGTCCGCGGCAGTACAGGTGGAGGTCCTGGTGCGCGCCGTCCATGGTCACACCGCCTCCACGGCGTGGCGCAGCAAAGCCTTGTCCATGCAGCCCGCCAGCACCTTCACCAGCTCTTTCACGTGCGGCTCCTTGATCATGCTGTAGTGGTCGCCGGGCAGCACATGCACGTCCACATCGGGCGCGAGCTCCTTCCAGCCCATGTCCTCGGCGCCCCAGCTTTCGCGTGCTTTGAACACGGTGAGCGGCCCGTCCATCGGTGCGGGGCGATAGGCCATCACGGCCCTGTCGTAGGTGTCGATGATGTGGAAGTGCCGCAGGCGTGGCGACAGCACCTTGCCACGGGCCAGGTCGCGCGCGATGAGGCCGCGGTACACGGCGTTCTTCACGGGTTCGTAGAACTTGCGGTCGCTCGCCACCGCAGCGGCGTGCAGGTGCGGAGCGTAGGTGTCGAACACCACCAGCATCGGCACGTCATCACCGGCCTTGCGCAACTGCTGCGCCATCTCATAGGCCACGATGCCGCCGAAGCTGTAGCCGCACAGCAGGTACGGTCCTTCGGGTCGCGCCTGCTTCAGTTCGCGGATGAAGTGGGCTGCGATGGCCTCCACGCTCTGGTGCTCGATGGCGCGGCCATCCTCACCCTGGTGGAAGAAGGCGAAGAAGGGATGCGCGCTGCCGAGGTAGCGCGGAATGAAGTGGTTGGCCTCGTCGCCATGCACGCAGAAGAGGGGCGCACGGTCACCGATGGGTTGGATGGAGGAGAGGTTCTTCCACCGGCTGCCGGCCCCGTCCACCTGCAGGCCCCGCGCGAACTCGGCGATGGTGGGAGCCTCGAACAAGGCGCTCAGCGGCAGGCTGCGTCCGAAGTGCTGTTCCACCTGACCGAGCACCTGGATGCCGATGAGGGAGTGACCGCCGAGATCGAAGAAGTTGTCGTGGATGCCGATGCTGTCCACCTTCAGCGCTGCGCGCCAGATGGCGGCCAGTTCGCGCTCCACGGGGTCGCACGGCGCCACGTGTTCGGCGCGCATCAGCTGTTGACGGAACTCCGGTGCGGGCAGGGCGCGCCGGTCCACCTTGCCGTTGGGGGTCAGCGGCAGTTCAGGCAGTACCACGAAGGCGGTGGGCACCATGTATTCGGGCAGCTGTTCGCGCAACTGCAGGCGCACGCTGGCGATCAGAGCGCTCTGGTCCTCGGGCGCGGGAGCGGAGAGGGCCACGAGGTAGGCCACGAGCTGCTTCTCGCCCGGCGTATCCTGGCGCAGCACCACCACCCGGTCCTTCACGCCGGGCACTTCCGCGATGGCGTTCTCGATCTCGCCCAGCTCCACCCGGAAGCCGCGCACCTTCACCTGTCCGTCCGCGCGACCGATGAACTCGATGCTGCCATCGGGCTGCCAGCGCACGAGGTCGCCGGTGCGGTAGAGCTTGGCGCCGGGGGTGCTGATGAAGGGGTCGTCGATGAAGCGTTCGGCGTTCAGCTCGGGACGCTTCCAATAGCCCAGGGCCACGCCATCGCCGCCGGTGTACAGTTCGCCCTTGCGACCCACGCCCACGGGTCGCATCTGCTCATCGAGCACATGCACGGTGGTGTTGTTCAGCGGGAAGCCGATGGGTACGCTGGTCTTGATGCTGGCCGTGTCATTGATGGGGTAGCAGCAGGTGAAGGTGGTGTTCTCCGTGGGGCCGTAGCCATTGATGAGCACGCCGGGACCCAGCGCGGCGAGGGCCTTCTTCACGTGCGGAACGCTGAGCACATCACCACCGGTGAGGATGTGCTTCAACCCGCGCAACTTGTCAAGGTGCTCATCCACGAGCAGGTTGAAGAGCCCCACGGTGAACCATACCGTGGTGACCTTGTGCGTACGGATGCTCTCGGTGATCTCCAGCAGGGTGGGCTTGGTCTGCGGTTGCAACACGAGGCGACCACCGTTCAGCAGCGCGCCCCAGATCTCCAGCGTGGAGGCATCGAAGGAGGTGTTGGAGAGTTGCAGGAACGTCAGCTCCGGGCCGAAAGGCAGGAAGTTCTGTTCCCGCACGAGGCGCAGGATGGCGCGATGGGGCACTACGACACCCTTTGGCGTACCGGTGCTTCCACTGGTGTACATGATGTACGCGGGGGCTTCCGGAGCGATGGTGGGCAGCGGTGCGGTGGCCGGAGCAAGCTGGGCGAGCGTGGTGGTATGCGCGGTGGGGGGCAGGCTGTCGCGCAGGTGGTCCTGCACCAGCACGAGGTCCACACCGGTATCCTCCAGCATGAACGCGATGCGCTCGGCGGGGTAGGCGGGATCGAAGGGCACGAAGCACGCACCACTGCGCAGGATGGCGAGCATGCCCACCACCATGTCGAAGCTGCGTTCCATGCAGATGCCGATCGGTCGACCGGGCTGCACGCCCCGCGCCACCAAGGCCATGGCCGCAGCATCCACGCGTTCGGCCAGACTGCGGTAGTCCAGCTGCTGGTCGCCGAGGATCAGCGCCGTGCTGGTCGCATGGGCCCCGGCCACCTCGCGGAACACGCTGCCCACGTCGCTGCGCGGGTACATGGTGGAGCGACCTTCCCATTGTGTGGAAGGCATCACCACCTCCTGGTCGATGGGTTCATCGCCCACCAGTTCGGCGAGACTGGCCTGCGGCGCTGCGATGATGCGCTGCACCAGGAGCTGCAGTTGGTCCATCCAGCCGCGCACCGTTGCCGCATCGAAGAGGTCGGTGTTGAAGCTCCATTCGAGCACCAGTCCCTGCTCGCTGCCGGTGGCGTTGAGGAAGAGCTCGAAGTTCTCGAAGGCGCGCGGGTCGCTGTGGAAGCGGTGGTGCAGCCCATCGAAGGCCACCCCATCGTCCATGTTCATGTCGATATTGAACACCACGGGCACCAGTGGGATGCGTCCGGGTTCACGCGGAATGTTCAGCGTGCGCAGCAGTGTGCCGAAGGTGTACTTCTGGTTGTCGAAGGCATGGAGCACGGCGGTGCGGCGTTCCTTCAGGTGTTCAGCGAAGGGACGCTCATCATCGATGCGGCTGCGCAGGGCGAGCAGGTTCACGCAATGCCCCACCAGGTGCTTCATGTCCAGATCGCTCTGGCCCGCAGCAGGCAGCCCCACCACCAGGTCGGTGTTGCCGGTGAGCTTGTGCAGGAGCAGCTCGAAGGTGGTGAGCAGGGTGGTGACGAAGCTGGCGCCGGTGCGGGTGGCCACTTCCTTGAGCCCGCGCACCAGTTCGGGCGGCATCTCCAGGTCGATGCGCTCGCCCCGGAAGGTCTTTTGCTTCGGACGCGGCCGGTCGGTGGGCAGGTCCATGCGCTGGAGCGGCCCTTTGAACTGGCTGGTCCAGTACTGTTCGATGCGTGCCTGCTCCGGCGACTTGGCGATGTCGATGGTGGCGAGGCTGTAGTCGCCGTAGGGTACGGCGGGCGGCAACGAAGCTGCACTTCCGGTGCGTGCAGCGTTGTAGAGCGCGCTGACCTCGGCCATCATGATGCCCAGGCTCCAGCCATCGCAGACGATGTGGTGGCCGGCCAGCCGCAGCATGTGCGTGTCGGCATCCATTTTCACCAGGCGGGTGCGGAACAGTGGACCGTTGCGCAGGTCGTACGGCGTGGTCATGTCCTGCCGCGTCAAGGCTTCCCAGGCGGCGGGTCGCTCGGTGACGGGCAGCGTGCTGAGGTCGGTGAAGGGCAGGTCGATGGTGAGCTGCTGCTGCACCACCATGCGGGTGCCGCTGGGGCTGATGGTGGAACGCAGGGCCACATGACGGTCCACGAGCTGCTGCACGGCCGTGTCGATGGCGGTGCGATCGAGGGTGCCGCTGAGTTCGAGCGTGACGCTCTCGTTGTAGGCACAGCTGGCCTCCACGCCCATTTCGCTGGCCACGAAGACCTCGCGCTGGGCCTCGGTGGTGGGGATGGTCTGCTCAATGGCAGGCCCAGCAAAGGGGTCGTGGTCGACCGGTGTTCGGATGATGGCGGGTATGAATCGTTCCATTTCGGCGGTCCTGCGAGGGAGAGCGCAGGTGTCGGGTTCAACGTTCTTCGATGTCGATCTGCAGGTATTTGCCAGCGCGGTCGGGATCCGGCACGAACCAGGCCGGTTCGCCTTTGGCACTACGGCCGAGGCGCGCACCGGGAAGCGGGGCTTCGAGCGCGCTCATCACACGTTCCGATGCGCGGCGCACGCTGTTGCCCAGCACGCTGTTCACCACGGGGATCGGGTAGGTGCGCTCCGGCATGAAGCCGCTTTCGCGCAGCTCCTTGCAGGTCTTCTCCACTGCATTGATGATGAACTCGATGTCCGCTGCGGTATGCGCGGTGGTGATGAAGTGCGGGAAGTCCAGCACGTGTACACCATGGTAGCGCATCAGCATGAAGAAGAGCTCGGTGTAGTTGACGCTCTCGTCGTACTTGGTCTTGAACGCGCTGCCGAAGTTCACCCAGCGGTAGGGGAGCTGGTACTGGTCGAAGAGGCCGTTCACGCGGGTCACCATGTCCTCGGTGATGCTATTGAGGCGCTCCTGCAAGGCGGGGCCTTCGTTCTTCATGTACACCAGTGCCGCCTTCATGGCGGCCAACGTCAGGGGGTGGCGCACGAAGGTGCCGGCGAAGTAGGTCACACCAGCGGGGGGTACGCTGTCATCGCCGTACTGCCAATGGCCACCATCGAGGGCGTCCATCCATTCGCTCTTGCCGATCATGGCGCCCACGGGCATGCCACCGCCGATCACCTTGCCATACGTGCCGATATCGGCCTGGATGCCGAAGAGGGCCTGCGTGCCGTTGGGGTGTGTGCGGAAGCCGGTGATCACCTCATCGAAGATCAGCGCGGTGCCGTTCTCCTGCGTGATGCGGCGCACCTCGCGGAGGAAGTCCACGGGGCGGAACTCCATGCGGCGGCTTTGCACCGGCTCCACCAGCACGGCTGCGGCTTCGTGGCAACGCTGTTTGATGATCTCCAGGCTCTCGGGCGTGCCGTAGTCGAGCACGAGCATGTTCTGTACGGCCTCGGGCATTATCCCGGGCGCGCCGGGGTAGCTCTTCTTGCTCTTGCTGCCGCGGATGATCACCTCATCGTTGATGCCGTGGTAGCTGCCGCTGAAGGAGATGATGAGGCTGCGACCAGTGACCGTGCGCGCCATGCGCATCGCGCCCAGAACGGCTTCGGATCCGGTGTTGCACACCGCTGCACGTTCGGCGCCGGTGAGTTCGCACAGGAGCTTCGACACTTCCGCAGCGAGCGGATGCATGGGGCCGATCTCCACGCTGGTATCCACCTGCTTGTGTACGGCCTCCTTGATGAAGTCGGGCATGTAGCCGAACATCGAGCTGCCGAAGCCGCTCAGGATGTCCACGTACTCGTTGCCGTCGATGTCCCAGAGGTGGCAGCCCACGCTCTTGTCCACCACCACCTGGTAGATGAGCTCCTTGGTCTGCGGCTTGAACCCGGTGACCACGCGCGGGTCGGCCATCGGCTTGCGGTTCTCCTGGGTGAAGGCCTTGCTCTTCGCGGTCTTCGCCACGTAACGCTTCACGAAGGCATCGAACCAGGCGCGCTGTTGCGGTGTCATGTCGTCCACCTTCTCCTTCACGATGCGCGCTTGTGCACCGAAGACCTTCTTCAATTCCGGTGCGTCTTCCAGGGCGTTCAATGTTCCACCGGCATTCTTGCCGGTGGCCTTGGCTTCGCCACGAGCGGGGACGCCCGTGGGACCTTGAGACCAATGCGGCAGGATATGGTCCGCCAGCTTGTCCAGGTTCGGCAGCTCCTCGTTCAATTGACGGAACGAGATCTTCACGCCGAACTTCTTGCTCAACGAGGTCGCGACCTGCGTCAGGAAGAGCGAGTCGAGGCCCATCTCGAGGAAGGTCTCCTCGTTGCTGGCCTCCGCCAGTTCAAGGCCGCTGCTTTCCTCCAGCAGGTGCTTGATCTGCGCGATCAGCGATTCCTTCGGTGAACGGTTCGCATCGCCGCTGTTCGGCACCGGCGCTTCGATCGTGGTGCTGGCGATGGCACGACCACCATCGGCCACCATCGCCACGGGGTCCACCCAGTGACGGATGCGCTCGAAGGCGTAGGTCGGCATCGAGATGCGGCAACGCTCTTCACGCTCATAGAACTTGCTCCAGTCGATGAGCACGCCGCTCTGCCACAGGCCACCAACAGCCTTCAGCAGTTGCGTGAGCTCATTGCCGTTGCCAGCGGAATCGCCCAGCGAGGGCACGGCCGCTTGCTTCTTGTTGTCGGTGCTCTGCTGGCGCGCGAGCGTGGTCGCCGTCGTGCGCGGACCCACCTCGAGCATGACACGGTCCGCATCGGCCCATGCGAACTTCACGGCCTGTGCGAAACGCACGGTGGCGCGCAGGTGATCGCTCCAGTACTTCGGTGAGGTCGCCTCGTCGTCCTTCAGCCATTCGGCGGTGACGGTGCTCACGATCGGGATGCGCGGCGCGCTGAGCTTCACGCTCTCCACCACCTTCTTGTAAGGCTCCACGATGGCGTCCATCATGGGGCTGTGGAAAGCGTGGCTCGTCACGAGCAGCTTGCAGGTGATGCCGTCCTTCTCCAGCTCCGCCTGCAGCTTGGCGATGGCTTCATGCGGACCGCTGGCCACGCACAACTGCGGACCGTTGTTCGCGGCGATGCTGCACCCGGCGGGGAGTTTCTTCAGCACATCCTCTTCCGCCGCACGCACGCTGAGCATGCTGCCGCCGGGCAGGTCCTGCATCATGCGGCCGCGGTTCGCCACGAGCTTCACGGCATCCTCCAGGGAGAACACACCGGCCAGACAGCCCGCAGCGAATTCACCGATGCTGTGGCCCATCATCGCGTCGGGCACGATGCCCCAGTGCATCCACAGCTTTGCGAGGCTGTAGTGCATGGTGAAGAGCGAGGCCTGCGTGTAGATCGTCTGCTTCAGTTGCTCGGCAGCCTTCTCCTCTTCACCGGCTTTCGGGAAGATGATGGCCTTGAGGTCGGTGCCGAACTCCTTCGAGAAGAGCTCGCAGCAACGGTCGAAGTGCTCCTTGAAGACCGGCTCGCTCGCGCAGAGGTCGCGGCCCATGTTGATGTACTGTGAACCCTGGCCGGGGAACATGAACACCACGCCGGGCGCGGCCTCGTGGAGTTCGCGCGTACCGATCAGGTTGGTGTCCTTGTTGGCGATCGCTTCGATCACTTCGGCATGGCTTCCGCCTACGATCAGGCGGCGGTGCTTGAAGTGACGACGGCCCACTTGCAATGTGTAGGCGGCATCCGCCAGGGAAGCCTTCGGATGCGTTTCGAGCCAGGTGCGGAGATTTTCCGTCATGGCATCCAGGCTGGCCTTGCTCTTCGCGCTGAGCAGGAAGAGTTGCTTCTCGCGCGAAGCGCTGGAGGCAACGGCCACCGGCGGCTCCGCGAGGATCACGTGCGCGTTGGTGCCACCCACACCGAAGCTGCTCACGCCGGCGATGCGCGGGGTGCCCGGCACACGCGGCCAGGCTTCGCTCTCGGTCAATACCCTGAAGGGCGAGTTCACGAAATCGATCGCGGGGTTCGGGGTCTCGAAGCCCACGTTCGCCGGGATCACTTCCTCGCGCAGCGCAAGTGCGGTCTTGATCACACCGGCGGCACCAGCAGCGGGTGTCAGGTGACCGATGTTGCTCTTGATGGAGCCGATGACACAGTGGTGACCGTTGGTCTTTCCGCCGAACGCGAGCGTCAGCGCCTCCACCTCGATCGGATCGCCGAGCGGTGTCGCGGTACCATGTGTTTCCACATAGGTGATCTCGCTCGGGCTCACGCCTGCATCGGCCTGCGCCATGGCGATCACTTCGGCCTGGCCGCGCACGCTGGGTGCGGTGAAGCTGGCCTTGTCGCTGCCGTCGTTGTTCAGCGCGGCGCCTTTGATCACCGCGTAGATGTGGTCCTTGTCGCGCACCGCGTCATCCAAGCGCTTCAGCACGATGATGCCGCACCCGTCGCTGAACGAGGTGCCCTTGCCGTTCGCATCGAAGGTGCGGGTACTGCCGTCAGGGCTGTACATGCCGCCCTCGTTGTACACGATGCCGCTGTTGATCGGCGCGGTGATCGCGATGCCTCCGGCCAGCGCCATGTCGCATTCGCCATCGCGCAGTGCCTTGAAGGCCTGGGCGATCGCCACCAGCGAGGTGCTGCACGCGGTGTGGATGCTCAGCGCCGGACCGCGCAGGTCGAACTCGAAGGCGAGGCGCGTGGCGATGTAGTCCTTCTCGTTGGCCGTCATCACCGCGAAGTCGCCGACCTGCTCGATGAGCTCGGGGTGGCCGATGACGTTGCGGGTGAAGTAGGTGTTGTTGCCCATGCCGGCGTACACGCCGATGAGCCCGGCGAACTGCGCGGGATCGTAGGCGGCATCCTCCAGCGCGGCCCAGGCGGTCTCCAGGAACACGCGTTGCTGCGGGTCCATCAGCGCGGCCACCTTGGGGTTCACGCCGAAGAAGCCGTGGTCGAACTTGTCGGCATCGGCGATCACGCCGCGCGCCTTCACATAGTCCGGGTCGTTGCGCAGCTCGGCGGGGATGCTCGGGTCGAGCTCGTCCACGGTCCAGGTGCTGATGCTGTTCTTCTTCGCGAGCAGGTTCTTCCACAGCTGCTCCACGTTCTCCGCGCCGGGGAAGCGACCGCTCATGCCGATGATGGCGATGTCCCGCTTTTCGGGCGAGACATGTCTCGCCCCTACGCGGGCTTTGGCCATGTCGGCGGGTGAAACAGCGCTCGCATCACCCTCAAGGAATGTTGCACATGCACGGACCGTCGGATGCTGGTAGAGCTTCACGATCGGCAGCTTCAGGCCGTTGCCTTCCAGCTGCGCCACACATTGGATGCTCAGCAGCGAGTTGCCGCCGAGGTCGAAGAAGTTGTCGTCGATGCCCACGCGGTCGATGCCGAGCAGGTCGGCCCACACGTTCGCCAGCGTCTTCTGCACAGCGCTCGTCGGCGCGGCGAAGGCCACATCGAGATCGGGGCGCTTCACATCCGGTGCGGGCAGGGCCTTGCGGTCGATCTTGCCGCTGGGTGTGCGGGGCAGCTCCTTCACGGCCACGAAGGCGGAAGGCTGCATGTAGTCGGGCAGGAGGGAGGCGAGGTGCTTGCGCAGCTCGTTCGTGCTCAGTTCGCTCTTCGCGACGTAGTAGCCGATCAGGCGCTTCAGGCCCGGACGGTCCTCGCGGACGGTGGCCACGGCCTGTTCCACCGCAGGGTGCTTTTCCATAGCCACCTCCACCTCACCGAGCTCGATGCGGTAGCCGCGGACCTTCACCTGGCCGTCGATGCGGCCCTTGTAGTCGATCTCGCCGTTGGGCAGTTCCGCCGCACGGTCGCCGGTCTTGTAGAGGCGTCCGCCCGGGATGAACGGATCCGCCAGGAAGCGTTCGGCCGTGAGGTCATCGCGACCGATGTAGCCTTTCGCCACGCAGGCGCCGCCGAGGTACAATTCACCTTCTTCGCCTTTCGCGACGGGCTTCATCTGCTCATCGAGCACATAGAGCTTCACATGGTCGATGGCGCTACCGATGTTGGGCAGCGCGGGCCAGGTGGAAGGATCTCCTTTGAGTTCAAGTTCGCTCACCACGTGGCCCTCGGTAGGGCCGTACTGGTTGCAGAAGCGGCAGCCCGGGAGCTGCTTGAAGAGGTTCGCGATGGCGGGCGTGATCTTCAGTTGCTCGCCACTGGTGAAGACCTCCTTCAGCGTGGATGGCACTTCGCCGGTGCGCTCCACGGCCTCGGCCAGGTATTGCAACGCCACGAAGGGAATGATGATGCGATTGATCTGCTGCGCGATGATCTTCCGCAGGAGCTGGGTGCTGTTCAGGCGGTCCTCGTCGGTGATCAGCACCAGTGTCCCGCCCTGGGCGAACGTGGTGAAGATCTCCTGGAAGCTCACGTCGAAGCTGATCGGCGCGAATTGCAGGGTCCGGTCACCTTCGCCGCACACGCTGGTGCGCAGCTGCCATTGGATCAGGTTGGTGAGCGGCGCGTGGTGCATGGCCACGCCCTTGGGCCGGCCGGTGCTGCCGCTGGTGAAAAGCACGTAGAGCAGGTCCTCGGGCTTGGCCGGGCAGGTGCCTTCGAAGAGCGGACCGTTCTCCAGGTCGATGTCCTCGATGAGCAGCACCTTGGCCGAGGTGCCCTTGAAGAGGTGCTGATGGGCCTTGCTGGTGATCACCACCGGCGGCTTGGCGTCCTCCAGCATACCAGCGATGCGCTCGGCCGGGTAGGTGGGGTCGATGGGCACGTAGGCAGCGCCGGCCTGCACGATGCCGAGCACGGAGATGATGAGCTCGGGGGAGCGGTCGAGGCAGATACCCACCGCCCGGTTCGAACGGACACCCTGCTGGCCAAGCTGGTGTGCCAGCCTACGCACGCGGTCGCTCAGTTCCTTGTTCTCCCACGTGTTGCCATTCGAGGCTAGAGCGGGCGCGCCCGGGTTCCGATCCAGTTGGGAGAGGATGTGGTCGATGATACTGCTCTTCATGCGGTGGTTCCTGTCCTTTATTGCTGAGGGTCAACCTCATAGCGGACCCGTTCCTGCGGGATCGGCAGGGACGGACATCCATGTTCGTGGAGACCCAAGTGGTCCATGAAAGGGGGCCTTTGTACGCGAACGGTCCGTAGAGGTTCGAACGGCGATTTGGCCGCATGAAGGTAAGGGGTCTTGCTGTCCGTCGAATGACTTTTGCTATTCATGGGAGGATGTTGATAATTCGTCGTTACTTGCGGCGCATCATGCAGGCTGCTTCAGCGGTGGTTCTCCAAGGTCCCCGGAAGGGTGTTCCCATGGACGGGATGAAGACCTTCCTTGAGCAGGTCCCGTGGCCTTGGGGGGCTTTACCTGGGCCTGCCGCTCGGGTATATTTGCCATCCTTCATGCGGAACCACCTGCTTCGCAGCTTGATCATCACCGCGCTCCTGCTGGCTGGGAGCATGGGAGCGCACGCACAGACACTGGGCGAAAGCCGCAGTGTGCAGCTATGGGCCACGGTCAGCAGTGCTCCACCACGCATCGACCTGAACTGGAAGACCCATCCCAATACAACGGGCTTCACCATCTACCGGAAGCTGAAGGGTGGCACCAGCTGGGGCAATGCCATCGCCACGCTGGGTGGTGGCGCCCTGTCGTACAGCGATGCATCGGTCCAGCTCAACACCTCGTACGAGTATAAGGTGGTGCGCACCACCGCCAATTACGGCAATGGCTTCGGCTACATCAATGCAGGCATCGAGCTGGCCATGGTGGAGGACCGCGGTACGGTGGTGCTCCTGGTGGACAATACGTTCACCACCTCCCTGGCCTCGCAATTGACACAATTGGTGCAGGACCTGGAGGGCGACGGCTGGAAGGTGGTCCGGCACGATGTCTCGCGCACAGCCCAGCCCAGCGCCATCAAGCCGTTGGTGGTGAACGCCTACAACGCGGACCCCACGCGTGTGAAGGCGGTGCTGATCATCGGTCATGTGCCGGTGCCCTACAGCGGCAACCTCGCACCGGACGGTCATGGTGAGCATTATGGGGCGTGGAGCGCGGACGTGTACTACGGGGATGTGAACGGCAGCTGGACGGATGCGAGCGTTTGGAGCACTTCAGCAGCTTGGAGCCGCAACCACAATGTGCCCGGCGATGGGAAGTTCGATCAGACCACCATACCCAGTGCGGTGGAACTGGCCGTGGGCCGGGTGGACCTGTCCGACCTGCCCACGTTCCCGCAGAGCGAGACCACGCTGCTGGCCAACTACCTCACCAAGTTGAGCCAGTGGAAGCGCAAGCAGTACACGGCCCAGGAGCGTGCGTTGGTGGACGATAATTTCACGGGGTACAGCGATGCCTTCTCGCAGAACGGTTGGCGTGGTTTCGCTCCCTTGGTGAACCCGAACAACGTGGCGGCCGCCGACTACTTCTCCAACATGAGCGGTCAGAGCTACGTGTGGAGCTACGGTTGCGGTGGCGGTTGGTGGGACAATGCCAACGGGGTGGGTTCCACCGCACAGTTCGCGTCCACCAACATACAGACGGTCTTCACCATCCTCTTCGGCAGCTACTTCGGCGACTGGGACAGTCAGAACAACTTCCTCCGTGCGCCGCTCGCCTCGGGTCGTGCCCTCACCAACTTCTGGGCGGGCTACCCCAATTGGTTCTTCCACCACATGGGCATGGGGGAGACCATCGGGTATGCCACCACGCTCAGCCAGAACAACGGCAACAACCATTACGAGCCGGCCAATCCCCAGGCGGGCCGTGTACACATGGCCTTGATGGGGGACCCCACGCTGCGGATGCGGATGGTGGCGCCCCCGGGAGCAGTGAACCCCACCTTGGTGAACAGCACCCTGGTGAACGTGGGCTGGACGGCTGCAGCGGAGGCCGTGCTCGGTTACCATGTGTACCGATGGAACGCATCCACCCAGACCTGGCAGCGGCGCACCACCAACGCCGTGACCGGGACGAGCTTCGTGGATAATGTCACGGGCCTCAACGGTACGGTGCGCTACATGGTGCGGGCCTTGAAGCTGGAGACCACGCCCAGTGGGTCGTACTTCAACCTGAGCGTGGGCTCCTTCGGCCAGATCAACCTCGGAACCCAACCGTTGGATTGTCTGGGAGTGATCAATGGCAATGCGGTGCCAGGCACGCCCTGCAACGACAACGACCTGTGCACCACCAACGATACGTGGAACGCGAACTGTCAATGCATCGGTACGCCGCTTCCCTGTTCCGATGGCAACCCCTGTACGGCGGACAACTGCGTGGCCGGTACGTGCATCTTCACCCCGCTGCCCGACAATGATGGCGATGGCGTGTGCAATGCCCAGGACGGTTGTCCGAACGATCCATTGAAGACCGCTCCGGGCCAATGTGGGTGTGGCAACCCCGAGCCAGGTTCCCCCTGCAACGACGGCAATGCATCCACTGTCAACGATGTCATCGGCAGCAACTGCGCCTGTGCGGGTGTGCTGGTGGATTGCAACGGCGTGACGGGTGGACCGGCGCTGCCCGGTTCGCCATGCAACGACGGCGACCCCAACACCGGCAATGATCAATGGAACGTCCTGTGCCAGTGCGTGGGCCTGCCTTACGACTGCCTCAGTGTGGCCGGAGGTACAGCGGTGCCGGGCAGTTCCTGCAACGATGGGAACGCCCTTACGGTCAACGATACCTGGTCGCCAGCGTGCCAGTGCATTGGAACCCCTGTGGATTGCCTGGGTGCGATCGAGGGAACTGCGCTTCCGGGTACCCCTTGCGACGATGGCAACCCCCTCACGGGCGCCGACACCTGGAGCGCCAATTGCCAGTGCATCGGCCTGCCGGTCGATTGCAACGGGATACCGGGTGGATCGGCGGTGTTGGACCTCTGTGGCGTTTGCGGCGGCAACAACGATTGCATCGTGGGCCAGCTCTGTGTGAGCCCGGGTGACCCCTTCAACGCGGACGGTGAGGAAGGGGAGAACGGGAACATCTATGCCAACGTGAACGCGCTTGACCTGGTGCGCGATGGGGAGGTGCCGGACTGGCGGGGCGACCAGGTGGTTGCCATCCGCTTCACCAATGTGGCCGTTCCTCCGGGAGCACAGATCATCAACGCCTATGTGCAGTTCACCTCGTTCGGCACATCCAGCCTCGACCCATGCAGTCTGAGCGTTGCCTTCGAAGCCGCGGATGATGCGCCGCCGTTGGGCTT
Organism: uncultured Chryseobacterium sp.; assembly: GCA_964476665.1. Taxonomy (GTDB): domain Bacteria; phylum Bacteroidota; class Bacteroidia; order Flavobacteriales_F; family PHOS-HE28; genus PHOS-HE28. Next base: position 15,287 of record CAYZBO010000056.1, read on the forward strand.
CGATCCGTTCAACTACAGCGCCCGCCCGCGGACCACGGCGCTGGCCTGGTCCCCGCCCGCCTGGGGGCAGGCCAACGCCAGCACCGCCGCACAGCGCACCGTGAACCTTGCGCCTGCGCTGCAGGAACTGGTGGACCGTGTCGGATGGGTGCCGGGCAATTCCGTGGTGGTGCTCATCGAGGGGGTGGGGCGCCGTTCCGCCTGGAGCAGCGATCAGAGCAGTACACGTTCACCGCGCCTGTGCATCGCCTATGGGCAGCAACCTGCGGATTGCCTCGGCGTGCCGGGCGGTACCGCGCTCCCGGGGACGCCCTGTGACGATGGGGACGCCACCACCGGCAACGACCAATGGAACAGTGATTGTGCATGCGTTGGGCTGCCGTTGGATTGTGCCGGTGTGCCTGGCGGTGGTGCACTTCCCGGGACACCCTGCGATGATGGCGATGCCGCCACCGGCGATGATATCTACCAGGCCGATTGCCAATGTGCCGGCCTGCCCTTGGATTGTGCGGGTACACCCGGCGGGGCCCTGCTACCCGGCACCACCTGCGATGACGGCCAGGTGCTGACGGTGGATGATGTCCTGCTTGAGGACTGCAGTTGTGCGGGCACCTGGACCGGGCTGGATTGTGCAGGTGTGTCCGGTGGTGCTGCCATGCCGGGAACCCCCTGTGATGATGGTGACGCCACCACCGGTAACGACACATGGGACGCGCAATGCAATTGCGTTGGCCTTCTCCTCGATTGCGCAGGTGTGCCGGGCGGAACATCCGTGCCGGGAAGTCCCTGCGATGATGGCAACGCGGCGACCGGCAACGATACCTGGGGCGTGGACTGCACCTGCTCCGGTCTGCTCATCGATTGCGCGGGTGTGGTGGGCGGCGACAGCTGGCCGGGCAGTCCCTGTGACGACGGCGACCCCAGTACCGGTAACGACACGTACGATGCCACCTGTACCTGCGTGGGTCAGCTGATCGACTGTTTCGGTATTCCGGGGGGGGCGACCCTTCCGGGCGTGGAGTGCGACGACGGGAACCCACAGACCGTGGGGGATGTGTGGAGCGCTGATTGTGTGTGTGCGGGCCTGCTGCTGGACTGTCTCAACGTGCCGGGTGGCGCCGCGCTTCCGGGCACTCCCTGCAACGATGGTGACCCGTTCACCAGTGAGGATGCATGGACCGCTGATTGCACCTGCCTGGGCACACCGATCGATTGCCTGGGGATACCGAACGGCAGCGCCCTTCCCGGCAGCTCCTGCGATGATGGGGATCCCTTCACCACCCAGGACAGCTGGACGGCCAACTGTCTCTGCGAAGGACTGCCTGTCGATTGTGCGGGCACCATCAATGGTGACGCGCTGCCTGGTACACCCTGTGATGACGGGGACCCGGATACAGCAGAAGATACGTGGTCGGCGAACTGCTCCTGCACAGGCATCCCGATCGACTGCAACGGGGTGGTCGGTGGACCAGCGCTTCCGGGCACACCCTGCGATGATGGCGATGTGGCCACGGGCAACGATGTATGGCAGGTGGATTGCACCTGCGCCGGCCTGCCCTTGGATTGCACCGGCGTGCCTGGGGGGCCTGCGGTGCCCGGCGCTGCCTGCGACGATGGCGATCCGCAGACGGGTGACGACACCTGGGGCGATGACTGCAGCTGCGCCGGCCTTCCCCTGGATTGTGCGGGGGTCCCCGGAGGTTCCGGTCTGCCCGGGACACCCTGCGACGATGGCGATGGACAGACCGGCAACGATGTGTGGGGGGATGATTGTGTCTGTGCCGGTCTTCCGTTGGATTGTGTGGGCGTTCCTGGTGGAGCGACCGTGCCCGGCACTCCATGTGATGATGGGGATCCGCATACGGGCAACGACACCTGGGGGGCTGATTGCACCTGCGCCGGGCTGTTGCTGGACTGTCTGGGCACGCCCGGTGGTGGCGCGTTGGCCGGCACGGCCTGCGATGACAATGACCCAGGCACAGGCAATGACGCATGGGACGCGGATTGCAACTGCGTCGGCATCCCCTTCGACTGTGCCGGCGTGGTGGGTGGCCCGGCGCTGCCCGGCACGCCCTGTGATGATGGCGACCCGGACACGGGGAACGATGTATGGACGGCCGAATGCGACTGCTCGGGCCTGCCCTTCGATTGCCTGGGTGTGGCCGGAGGCGCCGCGGTGCCCGGTACACCCTGTGATGACGGGAACTCCAACACCGGCAATGATGTATGGACGAGCGCCTGCACCTGTACGGGCCAGGCCTTCGACTGCCTGAACGTGCCCGGTGGCCTGGCGCTGCCCGGAACGCCCTGCAATGATGGCGACCCCAACACGGCCAATGACACATGGACGATCAATTGCGACTGCATTGGGCAGGCCGTGGATTGTGCGGGGGTCATCAACGGCATCGCCTTCATCGACCAATGCGGTGTGTGTGCCGGCGGCACCACGGGGATACCGCCCAACCCCGATGCCGATGGCGATGGTGTGCTGGACTGCGATGATCTTTGTCCGCAGGTGAACGATCCCCTGCAGGGCGACCTGGATCTGGACGGTATCGGCGACCTCTGCGACAACTGCCCCTGGGTGGCCAACCCCGGCCAGGAGGACGAGGACGGCAACGGTGTGGGCGATGCGTGCGACGACATCGGCATCGCTGAGATCAGGGACCGGAGCCTGCTGGTGATGCATCCCAACCCGACCAACGGACAACTGCGGATCGTGGCCGAGTTGGACCGTCCGGGCTCCGTGCTGTTCTTCGATGCGCTGGGCGCCATGGCGCTCCAGCTCCCCTACGCACCTGTCCTCGATGTGCGCGGACTGGCTCCGGGGACCTACCTCGTGGTGGTGCAGCAGCGCGATGGCACGCTCCTGGGCCATGGACGCTTGGTGAAGCTCTGAAAGCCTGCTCGAAGGGATCCCTGCAGGCGCTTTGGTCCTGTGGGTGGCCCCATTGGTCCTGAGCCGGTACGTAACTCTTTTTCAGCGGTCCGGGTATAAGGCCCCGGTCCCCTGTGATCATCCCTACGCAAGCACACTGCCATGTGCGAGCGGGCGCCTGCCAGCGCTGTGGATGGGATCGGCGGGACCGGAGTCCAACATACCGAACTGCCATGATCCGTCATGTCCTGCTGCTCACGGGTTTCCTGCTGGTCCATGTCCTGCAAGCCCAGACCGCTTCGCGATCGGCCGCTGTACAGCTCAGTGCCACCGTCCAGAACGGACCACCCAGCATCACGCTGACGTGGGCGACGCATCCGAACACCACCGGCTTCACCATCTACCGCAAGTTGCGCAGCGCCACCTCGTGGGGGGCGGCCATTGCCACTGCTGCGGGAAGCGCCACATCCTACACGGACAACGGTGTGAGCGCCGGAACCGCCTATGAATACCGCGTGGTGCGCAGTGCTTCGAGCGGTACTGGCAATGGCTATATCAGCACCGGGGTCGATGTGCCCATGGAGGATTTCCGTGGCAAGATCGTGCTGTTGGTGGACCAGGAATTGGCTGGGCCACTGACGAACGAACTGCAGCAGCTGACCCAGGACCTCCGTGCGGATGGTTGGTCCGTGCTTCGATCGGACGTGAGCCGAACGGCATCCGTCACATCCGTTCGCAACGTGGTCATCGGTCACTACAACAGTGACCCGGCGAACGTCAAGGCGCTCTACATCATCGGGCATGTCCCGGTGCCCTACTCGGGCAACATCGCACCCGATGGCCATGGTGAGCACCAGGGTGCCTGGCCATGTGATGGTTATTACGGTGAAATGAACGGCACCTGGACCGACAACAGCGTCAATGCGAACGGGGCCCAGCGGACGGCCAACCGCAACATCCCCGGTGATGGCAAGTTCGACCAGAGCAGCTTCCCGTCGCCCCTGGAACTCCAGGTGGGGCGTGTCGACATGTACGACATGCCCGCCTTCGGTCAGAGCGAGGTGGAGCTCATGCGCAGCTACCTCAACAAGGTGCGCCAATACAAGCTGAAGGCATGGAGCCCCCAGGTGCGTGGCATCGTGTTCGACAACCTGCAATGGGTGAGCAATCCGCTCGCCGGCAGCGGTTGGCGCAACATCGCTCCGCTCGTCGGGCACTCCAACATCACCGAAGCATACCCCTACGGAAGCCCCTTCCACACGTATGTCAACGGGCAGAGCTATCTCTGGACCTATGCCTCCGGCGGTGGTTCACAGTGGTATGAGGGCAGCGTGCTTACCTACAACGGCGCGAACAACGTGGCCACCACCCAGGATTACGCCGGGCCGGTGAGCATGGGCGGTGTCTTCAACATGTCCTTCGGCAGCTACTTCGGTGACTGGGACAACAAGAACAATTTCCTGCGGGCACCCCTCGCCAGCGGACAGGCATTGACCAATTGCTGGGCGGCCATCCCGGTATGGTATTTCCACCACATGGGCATGGGTGAGACCATCGGGTCGAGCACGCTCACCTCGATGAACAACACCTCGCTCTACGTGCCGCTGACCGAGGGCTGGCAGGGAAGCATGGGCAAGACCCACCTCGGGCTGATGGGCGATCCCACGCTCCGCATGTACATGGTGGCCCCCCCGACCAACCTGGCGGTGGCCAATAACAACGGCATCGCATCCTTCAGTTGGACCGCATCAACAGAGCCGGTGGACGGTTACCATGTCTACCAGATCGATCCGGCGACCCAGCAGCCGCAGCGGCTCACCACCTCCCCCGTGACCAACGCCAACTACCTGAACCCGGCCATCCCGTTCATCGCGGGCCGTGAGTACATGGTGCGTGCCGTGAAGGTCCAGGTGAGCCATAGCGGACGCTATCAGAACCTGTCCCTCGGCGCCATGGCCACTGCATCCGGGACGGCTGCTCCCGATTGCCAAGGTGTGGTGGGTGGGCCCTCCGTTCCAGGGACCGCCTGCAACGATGGGAATGCATGCACCACGAATGATACCTGGAACGCGAACTGCCAGTGCGCAGGCACACCGAGTCCCGACAGCGATGGTGACGGCATCTGCAACGCGCAGGACAACTGCCCGAACGTGT
>CAYZBO010000057.1:0-20234 GCA_964476665.1 uncultured Chryseobacterium sp.
GGTGCTGGTGCAGGATGCTCAGGTCGAGCTGCTCGGGCCACCAGTCCTTGTTGCGCATGCCGCGGCCGGCCACGGGCAGGGCTTGCGCGCCGTGCATCACGGGGCACTTGCCGTTGGATTGTGGGGTAACGCCCTCGAGCGGGGCTCCTTTGGTATGATCGTGTGCCATGGGCGATGGGATTCTTTGGTCAGGTACAAACGTAGATAGCACGACCTGAAGATCGACTATGTATCCATAGACTGCATCTATCGACGATGCCCCTCAGCGCAGGATGACCCAATCATCGTATCGCAGGTCGAAGCGTACGATCTCGCGCTTGGCGAAGGGGATGTCCCAATCACCTTCGTAATGCACCGACACGGGCACCAATTGTCCTTCCAGCACCTGGTTCTCGACCGCGATGCGGATGTCGAAATCAAGGATGAGAGAACGGTGTGCGATGCGGTAGGTGCGGGCCATCACCAGACCGCTCTCCTGTTCGAACCAGGTATCCATCTCCTTGATGACCGTATCGTCCGGATCACTGTCAGGCAGCGCGTTGGAGCTGAACACCCAGCACGGTCGGCCGTTGCGCTCATCGCTCCAGATCCGATGCGCGTAGTACGGTACCATCGCCGCATCGAACAGTGCAAGTTCGTCCCCGATGAAGGGCACACTTGCGATCTCGGAGCCTGGATCGAACATGAACTTCTTCAGTTCGCTCTTGTAGCGCTCGATGCGTCCCCCTCGCTCCAACTCCAGCTTGCGACCGGCCACTGTATTGTCCGCCTTGAAGGTGCCCTTGGGAAAGAACACCTCCTCGTACATCTCGGCGGTGAGGTACCGATGGCCTCCCCGACGGTCCCGCAGCCTGCCTGACTCCGACACCGAATCGAGCTCCAGGATGGCACGCTCGCCGTTGCGCACCAGCCGGCCCCGCACGAACGACCGCGCCACCTCGCGCTCCTCCTTGCCGCGCACCGCCAATCGGCTCACCACCCGATGGGGATGGTAGCGCGTATTCAGGAAGGCCTTGTGGAAGCTGGTGTCGGTGCGCACCTGCTGCACGAAGGTGGATACATCGAAACCCTCGGACTGCGCGCGGATCACCACCTCATCCAGCGTGATGTGGCCAATGAGCGTGTCCGGTTGGGCGAAAAGCCGAAGCCCGGTCAACACCAGCACGAAGAGCCACAGGGAGCGCCCCCGCCATCCCTCAGTGGCGACGCGAGGGCCCCAGGCTGGTGTAGAGCTCATACTTCTTCTTTACGTAGAGCAGGAACTCATACTGCGTGAGCCCCTTGATCACCGCATCCGGCACGGCGCAGAAATCGATGAAATCGTCGAACGCTTCATCGTTGAGGTTGATGATGTCATACTCCACATACTTCTGCAAAAGTTCCTTGAGCAGTTCGCGCTTGCGGTCCTCGTTCTCCAACTGCGCCACCAGGCGTTTACTACGCTCGCGCCGACTGAACTCCTGGTACAGGAAGGTGATCGGGCTCTGCAGCGCATCCACCTGGCTGATGCGATAGTCGCTGTCACGGTAGCCGAGCTTCTCAATGTCCCTTTGGATCTGCTGCAGGGTGCGCTCGCTGAGGATCTCAACCTCGCGCAATTGCACCTGCAGGGGCCGCAGACGAACAGTGACCCGATAGCTGGGGGCGGGGACACTGTCCCGCATGGAGATGGAACTGGTGGCGTGCCCAACTGAACCGATGAGAAGCGTGTCAGTGCGCAAGGCGCGCACGGTGAAGGTTCCATCGCCGTTACCAAAGGTGCCGCTCCGGGTCCGCTTGTTCACGATCATCAGGTCGTAGTAGGTCCGTTCCTGCAAAGGCGATACCACCCGGCCGTGGATGGTCACTTCATCCTGCCCATGCACCCCAAGTGCAAGTGGCAGAAGCAGGAGCAGGAGCGGAAGTCGGCGCATCGGCGGAACAAAAGTACCGGCCGCACCTTCAAGATCCGTTCCACACCACCCAAGGAATGTGAAAAGGGCCCGCGACCGAACCGGTGCGAGCCCTCTCCAAAAAAGGCCTGTGCATCTATAAGCCGGGTCCTGTATCCACCGTGCGGCGGACCTCCATCATCTATCTGGCCCCGTTGTCACCAACGGGATCTAGCGACCTACCCTCCGGCCCCCTCCCGCTTCGGGGGGACGGGCTTTCCTTGTCCCTGCGTTCCAGGACGGCCGGTATACATGGTCTTTCAGCGCGTGGGGTTTACCAAGCTGCCCTGCTCACACACGGCACTGGTGAGCTCTTACCTCACCTTTTCACCCTTACCGCCATCTTACGATGGCTTGGCGGTCTCCCTTTCTGCGGCACTTTCCGTGGCCGTACCGTTCCCAGTACGACCCCTTCCCGTTAGGAAGCACGCTGCCCTTTGCTGCCCGGACTTTCCTCCCCCCGCCAAAGGCGAAGAGCGATGGAGCGATGCACAGGATGTCAATGAACCATTATCGATCCGGCCACCTCAGGCTTTGCGGTGGATGATCACTTCCGTGGCGCCCACGCCATAGCGCCGCATATCGGCATCATGGAACTGCACGGTATCGTAATACTGCAACAACCGGCGCACCTCTTCCCGCAGCACCCCCTCCCCCACACCGTGAATGACGATGAGCTTTCGCTTTCCGTTGCGGATGGCGCTTTCCAAAGCCCGCTCGAAGTAACGCAGTTGGAACTCCAGCTTCTCGCCATCGCTGAGCATGCGTTCGTCGTCCACCAGTTCGTGCAGATGCAGATCAACCTCCGCCACACCCTGGTCTTCAGGCTTCTTCGGAGTTTTTCCAGGACGCGGGGCACGCTGCTTGCGCCGCTTCTCTTCGAGCACATCGTTCGCCGCGATCAGGCTGGCTTGGTGATCGCTCAGTTTCGACAAGCCCTCGCGCAACGTCTGGTCCACCTTCACCAACCCATGCGTCACACGGTCAAGCTCAAAGCCTTCGTCCGTACGCACCCGCACCACCCCATGCCCCACCACGCGCAGCACCACGCCCCCGCCGACCTCGTCAACGAAGGACACACGGTCACCGACCTGCAGCGATGTGCGCGACATGCCGCAAATTTACGACCCCAATGGCCCTTCCAATGCGCACGCTCATCGCACTGACCTTTTCGCTGACCTGCCCGGCCCTTGTTGCACAAGGGTTCGAGACCTGGAACCCGAAAGGTGGCCAGCGCGCCGCCGATCTCTTTTTCGAGCAGGAGATGCGCTATCCACCCGCCGCGTACGAGGCGGCGATAGGCGGTGATGTGATGCTCGGGGTCACGATCCGCAACGATGGCAGCGTGGACACCATCCGCGTCCTTCGCACGCTCACGCAGGAATGCGATGCCGAGGCGATCCGACTGGTCCGTCACCTGCAATGGGAGGTGGCCAAGGGGGTCGAGGAACACCGGTCCGAGGAACGCCAGTTCAAGGTCCCCTTCGACCACAAACGCTACAAGCGCTGGCTGAAGGAGCGTCATGCCCGGACCGACAGCATTTTCACCCTTCCTGCCAGTGGCGACATGAACGTGCATGGGCAGCGCAACGTGACCACCATGGCCCGTCCGCTGATCAAGGGGGGCATGAAGGCACTTCCGAACCATCTCGCGCAGGAACTGAAGTACCCCCAACAAGCCCTGCGCTACAGCCTGGAGGGTGAAGTGGTGGTCGACTTCGTGGTGGAACCCAGTGGCAGCCTCAGCAACCTGCACGCTGTGAAGGATGTGGGCGGTGGCTGCACCGATGAAGCCCTGCGTCTGCTCCGCGCCACACCATGGGCACCCGCGATACTCAATGGAGAGCGCGTACGCAGCAGCATGCAGGTCAGTATACAATTCAAGCTTCCAAAGGAGGTGCGGCCATGAGCGATCAACAGCAACCCATTGAACAGCGCGGCCCGTGGCGTACGCTCTCCATCGAAGAGCGGTATGCCACTCCCTGGATCAGCGTGAGCCATCATGAGGTGATCGATCCCTCCGGTGGGCGTGGGATCTACGGGGTCATCCACTTCAAGAACGTGGCGGTGGGCATCATTCCCCTCGATGCAGACCTGAACACCTGGATCGTGGGGCAGTACCGCTACCCCATCAAGGCATACAGCTGGGAGATCCCCGAAGGAGGTGGCCGCCGGGATGTGCCGCCCATCGACAGCGCCAAACGCGAACTGCGCGAGGAAGTGGGGATCGAAGCTGAGCGCTGGACCGAGGTACTGCGCATGGACCTCAGCAATTCGGCCAGTGATGAGGAGGCGATCATCTTCGTAGCCCAGGAACTCACCTTCCACGCGCCCGAGCCGGAAGCCACCGAGGAACTGGCCATGCGCAAGGTGCCGTTCAACGAGCTGTTCGAGGCGGTGATGCGCGGCGAGCTGCGCGACAGCCTCACGGTGGCCGCGGTGCTGAAGGTGCAACGTATGCTCGATGATGGCAGCCTCACCGCCTGATACGCCCCTCAGAAGTGGAGCCAGTGGCCACGCCAGCCATCGCGCCCGTTCCACTCCAACGCTGGAGCGGGCAGTTTGATGCTGTTGAGCACAAAGAGCATGGTGCGCAGCCAGGGCTTCTTCACGGGCAGTTTCGTGAGGTCCACGTCAGGCGACAGATAGTACTGCCTATACCGCCCATCGCCGGGGAGTTCAGCGGCGGTGACCATGCCTTCCGCACCGTAGCCCACCGCCACGTTCAACCAGGCCGGCAGTTGGCTTTCCGGCCGAAATGCCTTCAGGTTGCCGCTGATCCAAAGCGTCTGCCCGTTGTAATCCTTGAGGAACCGCTCCGGCAGTGTCTCGCCCAGCAACGAGGGGCGCTGCGCCGCATAGCTGGTGGGCACCGCTGAGAGTTTTACCCGCAGCCGTTGTTCCTGCCAAAGCAGCTCCTGACCGATGTAAAGACCCGTTCCCCCGGCATTGGCCACCATGTCCCACCAGGAAAAGCCCCACTGCGCCGACGTGCCGTCCAGTACTTCCACGCCCGTGAGAAAGAGCATGCCTGCGCCACCCCCCACCCACAATGGCCAGCGCTCCTCGGGAGCACAGCGCTGGAAAGCCCGGTGGCCCCAGGCACCCAACGTGTATGCGCTGAACAGATGTCCAGCCTTGTCCAGCTGCAACCATTCCCGACCGTCGTTGAAACTGTGCAGGGACCTCCGCGGATAGTCGGCATACCAAGCACGGTCCAACAAGAGCAACGCACCCCCCAAGGCAGCCCCGCCCATGCTGGCCGTACGTACCACGCACCTGGTGCATGTCCGCGTCGACACGGTATCCTTCGAGGCGTGGGACCCGTATACGGGGCCAATGGCCAATACCCATGGCATCAGCGCGATACAGAGGCTCCGGAACAGCAATGTCGATGGACCTGGGACCCGGCCAAGGTAATCCTTCACAGCCCGTTCACCCTCCCTTCGATCACAGCGCCTATTTTTGAACGAACGGATGTCACAGGACGTGAGGCCCTCTGAGAAGGAACCATGGAGCTTGAGCCTGCTTGCGCGATCGGTATTGCTCGTATCGGCAATGAACTGCCTGCAGGTACTGGCCTTGCCTGCACCCTCCGTTGAAGTGCTCCCTGGGTCTGGTCTGCGCATCGCAAGGTCCGCGACCGGCCAGGCGCATCAACTCCTCATCAAGGGCCTGCGCCGAACCGGGTCACCCATCGTTCCATGGGCATGTACGGAAGAACTTGCCGTGGGCGCATCCGTGGTGCACAAAGGCGCGGCCATGGAAGTGCACTACCTGCGCACGGTCCGCGGCGTGCGACAGGATTTCCTGTTACCGAACAGCCCCCCGGGGTATGGATCGGTGGAAGTGGTGCTGAACTTCCCGGCACATTGCCACTCAACGCTTTCCGGACCGGGGGATGCACACTTCTTCGATGAACATGGCAAGCACCAGTTCAGCTATACCGGCCTTCAGGTGACCGATGCATGTGGTGTACTGCTATCGGCAAGGATGTGGGTGGACAAAATGGAACATGCGCTGGTATTGTCGGTGGATGACCGCGGCGCCACCTACCCGGTGTTGGTGGACCCGGTGGCGACCACGCACAACACCCTGATCACCGGCTCACAGGCCGGCGCCCGGTTCGGCAAGGCAGTGGCCACCGCCGGTGACCTGAACGGGGATGGGTTCAGTGATGTGGTCGTTGGCGCAAGGGACCATTCCAACGGACAGAACCTGGAAGGGGCCGTATTCGTGTATTACGGATCGGCCACCGGGATCGGCACAGTGGCCGATGTCCAGTTGGAGGTGGACCAGGCCAACGCATCGTTCGGTAACAGCGTGTCCACCGCCGGTGACATCAATGGTGATGGCTATGGAGACCTGATCGTGGGAGCCCCCAACTGGGAGACCGACGGAGCGACACTTTCCGCGGAGGGCGGCATCTTCATTTATTATGGCTCCGCAAGTGGTATTGCGACCGTGCCCGATGAGATACGCCGCCCCAATTCGGCCGCGAAATACATGGGCTGGAGCGTGGCCTGTGCAGGCGACATCGATAACGATGGATACAGCGACATCATCACCGGCGGATGGCTCGCAGCCTATGGCCAGTTCAATGAAGGCGCAGCGTGGGTCTACAAGGGCAGTGCAGCAGGACTTGCGGCGACCCCCGTTCACCGCTTGGAGCGCAACCAGAGCGCCGCACAATTCGGAGCCACTGTTGCGGGCGCCGGTGATGTGAACGGCGACGGCTACTCCGACGTCATCGTTGGAGCACATGCCTTCGACTTCAACGTTGCCAATGACGGTGGCACATTCATCTACCATGGTGGCCCCACCAACCTCGGCGCCGGTTTGAACCCACCGCCTGCATTATCCTTCACCGCCCCTGCGGGTAGTGCGCGCTCAGGCTGGAGCGTGGCATCCGCCGGGGATGTCAACGGCGATGGCTACAGCGACATCATTACCGGCCACTACCTCGCCAACATCGGCGGGCCGGCGGAAGAAGGCATCGCTTCGATCCATCACGGATCACCGACCGGCATCGATCCTGTTCCTGCCACGATACTACAGGGAGGACAAGCCAGTGCATGGTTCGGACGCAGTGTTTCCGGCGCCGGCGACATGAACGGCGATGGCTATGCCGATGTGGTGGTGGGTGCAGTGACATTCTCGGCAGGGCAGTCGCTTGAAGGCGCAGCTTTTGTTCACCTCGGGTCCGCGACCGGTGTGGCGACAGCACACCATCGTCGCTTTGAACTGAACCAAGCGGGCGCCAACGTGGGCGAATCCGTGTCTGTCGCTGGGGATGTCAACGGCGACGGCTTCTCCGATCTCATCGTGGGTTCTGAGAACTATGGTGGATCGCTCATCGGCTCCGCATCCATTTACCTCGGAGGAACGGAGTACACCGCGCAGACCGCCTCGCTCACATGGGGCTATGGTGAAAGCGGAGCCCACGCAGGGAGTTCCGTCGCACACGCCGGTGATGTCAACGGTGATGGCTACGGCGACCTGCTTGTCGGCGCTCCGGAAGCCAGCTCCGGACAAGCCGGCGAAGGGCTCGCCTACCTCCATTATGGATCTACGAGCGGTATCACTCCCGTACCGGACCTGACCCTGCAGATCAATGTGGCCGGGGCGCGCCATGGTGCCTGTGTCGCCACCGCAGGTGATGTGAACGGTGACGGATACGCGGACGTGGTGATCGGTGCACCTCAATCCAACGGCAATGGCAGGGTGACCGTGTATCACGGCGCCTCGGGCGGCCTTTCCACAAGCCCCGCTTGGAGCCTGAACGGTTCCGGCGGATCGGAGCTCGGCTTTTCGGTGATGACCGCCGGGGATGTGAACTCGGATGGCTACGCGGACCTCATCGTGGCAGCCCCAGGGACCGACCAGGTACACGTGTTCCTCGGCACCGCCGCAGGCTTGGAAGCGGCCCCGCGCATCTCCTTCACCCCGCCTGCCGCAGGCATCCGGTTCGGTCACGCGGTGTCCACTGCCGGGGATGTGAACGGTGATGGCTACAGCGATGTCATCATCGGTGCACCGCTCTTCTCCAATGGACAGAACGAAGAAGGTGCGGCGTTCATCTATCATGGCTCTGATTCGGGCCTGGTGGACAGCCCGGCACGGATCCTTGAAGGGGCCTTGGCCGATGGCCACTTCGGCACCAGCGTGGCAGGCATCGGAGATGCGAACGGGGACGGCTACGATGAAGTGGCCATCGGCTCCGACCTGTACACCGCCGGACAGATCAGCGAAGGGAGGGTGGCCGTCTTCCGGGGAAGTCCTGCGGGTGTGACCACCGCATTGAACAACTTCTACGCGAACAGTGACCTCGCCCGCCTGGGCTTTTCGGTCGCAGAGGCCGGTGATGTGAACGGCGATGGTTACGCGGACCTCATCGCAGGTGCACCCTACTTCACCGGCACGCTGGCGGAGCAGGGAAGGGTCTGGCTCTGGCATGGCTCACCCACGGGCCTCAACACACCGCGGCTGCTCACCGGACCCGACGCAGGGGCGCGCTTCGGCTGGAGCGTTGCGGGGGCCGGTGATCTCGATGGCGATGGCTATTCCGACATCGTCATCGGTGAAGCATATGCCAATGCCTCCGGAAGCGAGGTAGGCCGCATCCACTGGCACAGGGGCAACGATGCGCTCTCCATCGACCGCCTCACCCGCCAGTACCTGGCCGACCTGCTCAGCCCCCTGTCCACGAACAGCCTGGACATGGTCAACTCAGGGGTGTTCGGAGTGGGTCACCGCACACGCAGCCATATCCAGCGGATCGATGCCCGCCTTTGCTGGGAGGTGGTGACGGAAGGCCAGGCGTTCGCCGGTGCCCCCATCACCACCAGTGTTCTCACCACCGGATGCGGCGCCACCTTCACCGATCTGATCACCGCAGGGCTGGAGCTGAAGGAACTGGTGGCCAAGACACCCGGCTACATCCGATACAAATGGCGGTTGAGGCCGGAGTACGCAATGAACAAGCTCATCGACGGGCAACGCTTCGGCCGCTGGTTCTACGGATCGGTCTCGGGAACCGGCGATATCGGCATCCTGCCCGTGGAGCTCCTCAGCCTCGCCGCACAGGCCGAACGGCAGGGCAACAGGGTGGAATGGAGCACGGCGAGCGAGTCGAACAGCGCTCATTTCATCGTGCAACGCTCGCGCGACGCAGAGCACTTCATCGATATCGGGATGACGCCGGCCGCAGGGCAGAGCACCGTGCCGCAGGACTATGACCTCCTTGACCGTGAAGCGCCGAACGACCTCTCCTACTACCGGCTCCTGATGGTGGACCGGGATGGCAGCACAGAGCCCTCCCCCGTGGTCGCCGTGCGCCGAAGCGCAAAGGAATTGGTGCTCTATCCCGATCCAGCAGTGGATGTCGTGCGGTGGACCGGACCGCCAGCCGCGCGCGCCGAGGTGCTGGATGTGCTCGGGCATGTGGTGATGCGCCGCAGTCCGGCAGGCACGGACCTTTCCATTGCAGCACTGCCGGCCGGCAGCTATACGTTGAGCCTGTACGACGGCGCCGGGAACAGGATGGGCCTTGGCCGGTTCGTGAAGGCTGCATACGCCCCTTGAGCCCACGGCGCTCCTCGAACACGGCTGCCCGACAGTACGTGCCCGCCGTCCTGCTCACGGTCCGTTGAGCCCTTCAGGCACCGATCGCCTTCTGGCACGCGTCCAGGATGGCCTTGGTACCCGCATCGCTGTCCGCTTCGGCGTAGCAGCGCAGCACCGGCTCCGTTCCGCTGGCGCGGATCATCAACCATTGCTCCTTGTCGAAGTGGAACTTGAAGCCGTCGATGGTCTCCACACGGCGCACTTCATATGGACCGAAGGACGTGAACGCCCCGCTCTGGCATTTCGCCAACACATCCTGCTTCAAGGCCTCGCTGATGTGCAGGTCGTTGCGGTCGTACTTGAAGGGCCCCACGATGGCATATACCTCGGCGATCAGATCGTCCAGGCTCTTGCCGCTCTTGGCCATGAACTCCCAGATGGTGAGTCCCATCCAGATGCCATCGCGCTCGGGGATGTGGCCCTTGATGGCGATGCCGCCGCTCTCCTCACCGCCCAGCAGCACATCCTCGGTGATCATGATCTCCGCGATGTACTTGAAGCCGATCTTGGTGACCTGGTAGTCGAGCCCGTAGTGCTCGCACATCTTCTTCACCTTGGGCGTTGCGCTGAAGGCCACCACCACCTTGCCGGTGAACTTCTTGTACTTCACCAGATAGTGGACCAACAGCAGGATGATGTGGTGGCTGTCCACGAACTCACCCTTGCCGTTGTAGAGCCCGATGCGGTCGGCATCACCGTCAGTGGCCAGGCCACAGGCGATGTCGCTGTTCCTGATCAGCTCGCTGAACTCCTTCAGGTTCTTGTGGATGGGCTCAGGAGCCTGACCGTGGAACGAAGGGTTGTGTTCGCAATGGAGCAACTGCACTTCGGGCAGGATCCGCGGCATCACCCGCTGCCCCGCGCCGTACATGGCATCGTAGCCCAGCTTCAGTCCGCTCTTGCGAATGGCGGCCAGGTCGAAGTTGGCTTCCACGTGCTTCACGTACATGGTCTCCAGATCGATGTACTCCAGCAGGCCATCACGCTCCGCCTTGGCGAGGTCGATGGATGCGAGGTCGATGCCATGCTGTTCGGGGATCATGTCCTCCACCTGCTGCACTTCGCTGGGCACCAGTGGGCCGCCGTGGATGCCCTTCAGCTTGTACCCGTTGTAGCTCGGCGGGTTATGGCTGGCGGTGAGGATAACGCCCATTGCGCTCTTGTAGTGTGCAGCACCGAGCGACACCATCGGTGTACTGACGATTCCGCGGGCCAGCCGCACCTTGATGCCTGCCTTCACGAACACCTTGGCGGCCGTGGCAGCGAACAGCTCACCGGCGAAGCGGCAATCGTGGCCCAGCACGATGCTGGGATCCGTGGGTTGGGCCGCCTTCACCCAGTTCGCCACGGCCACACTGACACGGGCCACGTTGTCCACGGTGAAGTCATCCGCGATGATGGCACGCCATCCATCGGTGCCGAACTTGATCTTGCTCATTGAAATGCCGGTGTTGCGTTTGCGGGTGCGAAAATAGCGGGGCTTTTTACGGGATCGGGGCATGTTGGTTCCTTCATCGGAAAATGCCCCGCTCGTTCAATGCCCGCTGGTACTTCCGCGCGTTCACCAGGTGTTGCTCGTACGTGCGTGCGAACTCCGAGTATCCGCTCAGATCGGCGCGTGCACAGAAGTACAGATGGTCGTGCTGAGCAGGCTCCAGCACGGCTTGCAGGAAATTGCGCTCCGGCATGTTGATGGGGCCGGGTGGCAACCCCGTGTTGCGATAGGTGTTGTACGGCGAATCCACCAACTTATCGCGGTCCAGCACCCGTGCGATGCTGTCCGCACCGAGCGCGAACTTGAGCGTGGGGTCGGCCTGCAGGGGCATTCCTATCCGCAGGCGGTTGAGGTACACACCCGCGATCTTCGGGGCATCCTCCCGCTTGCCCGTCTCCGCCTGAACGATGCTCGCCAGCACGGTCACCTCCACCGGGCTCAACCCAAGGTCCGAGGCCTGCCGGCGACGCGCCTCGTTCCAGAACCTGTCATACTCCTTGTGCATGCGATCAAGGAATCCATCCACTGTCGTGTTCCACCAGAATTCATAGGTGTCCGGTATGAACATGCTGATGAATGTCTCCTGCTCGAAGCCATGGCGCTCGGCCACCGCCGGATCCTCCAGTGCGGCCAGCAGCTCCGCCTCCGGACATTCCAAGCGCGCAGCGACCTTCGCGGCCAGGTCCTGCATGCGCTTCACATTGTTGAAGGTGATGCGCACCGGCTCCTGCTCCCCGCTCCGCAGCCGGTCCACGAGGGCGGCCGCGCTCATGCCCGGATCCACGCGGTAGCGCCCGGGCCTGATGCGGGTCGGGTATTTCTTGCGCTCCGCCGTCCAACGGAAGGCGGCGGTATCGCGCAACAGGCCGTTCATCACGATGCTGTCCATCACCTGCGGCATGCCCGCTCCAGTGGGCACCAGGAGATAACGCGGCTCATCAACGGCCGTGATCGGCGCGTAGACCCGTTGCCAGAACGTACGCCCGACCAACAGGGCGAGGACAACCACCACCAGCAGCAGGGCTCCCGCCACACGCCATGTCCTGCGCCTCATGGCCATGGTACGTCGCCGGTGAACACCTCCTGGACCGGTCCGCATAGAACGGCTTCTCGGCCGCCATGTGCCGCGCTCAGGTCCACGCGCAGATCCCCTCCGCGCGTTCGCACAGGCACAACATCCTCCTTCACCAACCCGCGCGACCAGGCGCTCCAAGCCGCAGCGGTTACGCCGGTGCCACAGCTGAGGGTCTCGTCCTCCACCCCTCGCTCGTAGGTGCGCATGTGCACCACACCATCCCTCATCGCTGCAAAATTGACATTGACCCCGCCGGGCTTGAACCGTTCATCATAACGCAATGCACGCCCATCACGCAGCAGGTCCGCCGCTTCCGGATCGGCGACCCAACGCACCACATGCGGCGAGCCTGTGTGCCACTGGTCCAGGTCATCGCTCAGTCGATCGCCACCTGCCGGGGGGCGCATGCCGATGCCCACCCAGCCATCGCCGAGCCATGCCGCATGGTGCACACCATCCACTGCAGTGAAGCCAACGCGCGCAGCGTTCGTGACCGCATGTCCGTTGAGTTGGGACCAGTACGCGAACGCACATCGACTGCCATTACCGCAGAAGCTCTGACTACCATCCGGATTGTAGAAATCCATGTGGTAGACGGTACCCGGTTCGCGCGGTGCGCGCAGCATGATGAGTCCGTCGGACCCAATGCCGAAATGTCGGTCGCACAGGCGGCGCGCTGCGTCAGCACCCACCTGCGCAAGCCGTCCTTCCCGGTCATCCACCAGCACGAAGTCGTTGCCCGTGCCCTGCCATTTGCTGAAGCGCATGTGCGTGTTGCTGCCGCAAATATCGGGCTGCTGCTGCGAAGCGCCGATCAACACTTTTTAACGCGACAATACGTGCTTTCGGGCCTGACAGATCGTTCACATGCATGCCGGGGCACAGGAATTGATGCTCTGGCGATCATCACAAATGACCACCATGCGAAGCACGCTCGTTCCTTTCCTTTCCGCCGTGGGCGGCGGTATCATCGCAGTAGCGCTGACCGGCATGCTGCGCGAGGACACCACCAAGCCCACCCCCGTCCCGGTCGCACCTGTGCAGCAGGTGTCCATGAACACCGCAGGGATCTCCATGGCCTCCGTGGACCTGGTGCCCGCAGCAGAACGCTCGGTGAACGCGGTCGTGCACGTTACCACGGAGACCACCGTGAACGTGCGTGACCCCTTCGCGGAATTCTTCTGGGGCTATCGTCCGCCTGCACAGCAACAACGCCAGGGGGCCGGCTCAGGCGTGATCATTTCGCAGGACGGATACATCGTGACCAATAATCACGTGATCGAAGGTGCCGACCGCATCAAGGTACACCTCAACGACCGTCGAAGCTTCGATGCCAAGGTCATAGGCCGTGACCCCAGCACGGACATCGCCCTGCTCAAGGTGGAGGCTGAAGGGCTCGATGTGCTCCGCTATGGCAACTCGGACGATGTGAAGGTGGGTGAATGGGTGCTGGCGGTCGGTAATCCCATGAACCTGACCAGCACCGTCACCGCCGGCATCGTCAGTGCCAAGGCGCGCAACATCAACCTGCTCCAATACGATCCGGGACGCGACATCTTCCCCATCGAGTCATTCATCCAAACGGATGCTGCGGTGAACCCAGGGAACAGTGGTGGTGCCTTGGTGAACGTCACCGGTGAACTGGTCGGCATCAACACGGCCATCGCCAGCACCACCGGCCAGTATGCCGGCTACTCGTTCGCCGTGCCGGTCAACATCGTGAAGAAGGTTGCCAGCGACCTGCTCGAGTTCGGCACGGTACAGCGTGCCTATCTGGGTGTGACCATCCGCGATGTGGACCAGAAGCTGGCCGAGGAGAACGACCTTGGCCGCATCCGCGGTGTTTACGTGAACGGGCTCACCGACGGTGGCGCCGCAGAGAAGGCGGGCCTCAAGGCGGGTGACGTGATCGTGCGCGTTGGCAACGTGGAGGTCAACAATGTGCCACAACTTCAGGAGCAGGTGGGGCGCTTCCGCCCAGGCGAGCGTGTGCCGGTGACCGTCGTACGCAGCGGACGGGAACAGGTCATGGAACTGACCCTGCTCGGCAAGGACGGAAGCCGTACCGTGGCGCGAAAGGAAGAAAGCACGGTGCGTTCATCCCTGGGGGCCGAATTCCGCGATGTTGATGCGCAGGAGCTCAAGGCATTGAAACTTGACCATGGTGTGAAAGTGGGCACCCTCGAGGCTGGCAAGCTGCGCAGCAGTGGTATCAAGGAAGGCTTCATCATCACGCGGATCGACCAGGATCCCGTACGCAAGCCGGCGGACATCGAACGCATCCTCGCCAGCAAGCGCGGCGGTGTGCTCATCGAGGGCTACTACCCGAACGGAACGAGGGCCTACTATGGCCTGGGACTGTGACCGCCTGTCCATCAGACGATTACAAAAGACCACGGGGGAGGCTTGTCCCGTAGATGGGGTGGGGCGTACCTTTGCCGTCCATCGTTGCGCTCCTTCGGGGAACGTTGAACGAACTGTTCTCTTCATTCACCACTAAGACCTGAGCACCGTGGCATCAAGGATGCGTCAACTCAAGATCACGAAGTCGATCACCAACCGGGAAAGCCAGTCGCTGGACAAGTACCTGCAGGAGATCGGCAAGGAAGGGCTCATCACGGCCGACCAGGAGGTGGAACTGGCGCGCAAGATCAAGGAGGGCGACGGCCGTGCCTTGGAGAAGTTGGTGAAGGCCAACCTGCGCTTCGTGGTATCCGTGGCCAAGCAATACCAGAACCAGGGCCTCAGCCTGCCCGACCTGATCAACGAGGGCAACCTCGGTCTGATCAAGGCGGCCCAGCGCTTCGACGAGACCCGTGGCTTCAAGTTCATCAGCTACGCCGTGTGGTGGATCCGCCAAAGCATCCTCCAGGCCCTGGCCGAACAAAGCCGGATCGTGCGCCTTCCGCTCAACCAGGTCGGCTCCCTGAACAAGATCAACAAGGCCTTCGCCAAGCTGGAGCAGGAGTACGAGCGTCCGCCCAGCGCCGATGAGCTTGCCGCCCTGCTGGACCTGCCCGCCGAGAAGGTGGCGGACACCATGAAGGTGAGCGGCCGCCACATCAGCATGGACGCCCCCTTCGTGGAGGGCGAGAGCAACAGCCTGCTGGACGTGCTGCCCAACAACGACAGTGCACCCGCCGATCGCCTGCTGCTGAACGAATCGCTCAGCAAGGAGATCGAACGGGCACTAAGCACCCTCACCGAGCGTGAGCGCGATGTGGTGAAGCTGTTCTTCGGTATCGGCATCAACCACGGCCTCACCCTGGAGGAGATCGGTGCCAAGTTCGACCTCACCCGGGAGCGCGTACGCCAGATCAAGGAGAAGGCCATCCGCCGGCTGCGCCACACCAGCCGCAGCAAGCTGCTGAAGGCGTACCTCGGCTGATCCCCCATCCTGCTCAGAAGCCACCTCAAAACCACCATTCATTCCATCCATGCAGACCGCAGACGTGATGTCCGGCTATGAAGCCGGTCTCAAGGATTATGTGGACCGCGAGCGCGCGGCCGTTGACCTGATCAACTCCGTAGGGGAACTGATGTACGGCCGCGGCGTGGAGCTCGTCTTCTTCCGCAACCACTTGCTTGACATCAGCATCTCGGAGGTCATCAAGCTCTTCGCCTATGCCGACCAAGTGGTCCACAAGCCCATCGATGTGTTCACTGCGGCCAAGGTCGCTCGTGCGCTGCTGGACCTCGACCTGGCGCCGAGCAAGATCGACATCGGTCGTCTGACGCATGAGTTCAAGCAGAGCGGCAGCACGGATGTGAACGGGTTCCTGATGGACCACCTGAAGGACTTCATCGGCCAGGACAAGCACACCTTCAAACCGCAGGATGTGGTACTATACGGCTTCGGCCGCATCGGCCGCATCGCCGCCCGTGAACTGGTGAAGCAGGCCGGAAAAGGACAGCAGCTGCGCCTCCGCGCCATCGTGACCCGCACCCTCACCGATGCCGAACTGATCAAGCGTGCCGCCCTGCTCCGCAACGACAGCGTGCACGGCACCTTCAAGGGTACCGTGGTGGAGGACCTTGAACGCAAAGCCATCTGGGTGAACGGCCAGATGATCCAGTTGATCGCCGCCCCGAGCCCGGAGGACATCGACTACACCCAGTACGGCATCAACAACGCCTTGGTGATCGACAACACCGGCGCCTTTACCAAGCGGGCCGATCTGGAGCGCCATCTGAAGTCCAAGGGTGTTTCCAAGGTGCTGCTCACCGCGCCCGGCAAGGAGATACCCAACGTGGTGTACGGTATCAACCACAAGGACCTGGACATCGAGAACGAAAAGGTCTTCAGCGCCGCCAGCTGCACCACCAACGCCATCTGCCCGGTGCTGAAGGTGGTGGAGGACAACCTTGGCATTGAGAAGGGGCACATTGAGACCGTGCACGCGTACACCAACGACCAGAACCTGCTGGATAACTACCACAAGGGGCCGCGTCGTGGTCGCAGTGCCGCCATCAACATGGTGATCACCAGCACCGGTGCCGGCACGGCCGTGGCAAAGGCGATCCCCAGCCTGAAGGACAAGCTCACGGCCAACGCGGTACGTGTGCCCACCCCGAACGGTTCGCTGGCCATCATGAACCTGACGCTCAAAAAGCCGATCACCGATGTGGCGGCCATGAACGACCTGATCCGCCACGCCGCATTGAACGGCGAACTGGTGAACCAGATCCACTACCAGGTGGACCCGGAGCTGGTGAGCAGCGACATCATCGGGGACACCTGCTGCAGCGTGTTCGACAGCAACGCCACCATCGTGGCGCCCGATGGAAAGACCGTGACACTGTATGCCTGGTACGACAACGAATTCGGCTACACCAAGCAGGTGATCCGCCTGGCCAAGCACATCGCCAAGGTGCGCCGCTTGATCTACTACTGAGCCATTGCCACTCTCTGCGAAGGGCGCCCCGCAACGGGCGCCCTTCTTCGTTACCGCCGATCAGGGAGGCCAGCGGCGCACAATGGCTGCCGCTCCCTCCAGCACAGGATGATCGGACGTTCAGCACTGGGAAGCCATAGGCACGGGCTTCGCGCTGGTTTGAAGGCGCAGCAGGACCACTGGCCGGCGGGCGATCCCCTCAGTGGTGTCGATGCATCGAAGACCCCGGGCCATTGCAGCCAACCGGTCCGTGCGACGGTCGGAACCGCCTCCGACCCCAGCCCGAGGATGAACACGGCAGGAAATGCGAGGCCCCGTCCTCTTGCGAAGACGGGGCCTGCATTGCGGTCCGCGGGGCCTGCCTTACGGCTGCACCACGAGGCGCTCGGTGGTCACGGCATCACCGGCGGTGATGTTCACCAGATACATGCCGGCCGCGAGCGAACCGTTCAGATCGAGCACCGTGTTCACACCTGCTCCAGCGACGGCGATGGTCCGGGCCATCACGCGCTTGCCGTAGAGGTCGTAGATGTCCACGTTCACCGTGTTCACATCAGCTGCCAGTTCGGTCATGGTCAGGGTCACCAGGTCCCCGCGGGTGGGGTTCGGGAAGAGGCTCACCTCACCTTGAACTTCGGCCACATCGGCATCGGCCATCATGGCGTTCACGTTACCGCCACCAATGGTCACCTGGCAGACGTTGCCCCAAGGGTCGCTGGTGCTGCACCAAGTGACACCACCGTCCTTGCTCACGCGTACATCCACATCGTAGGTCTCACCCACCTGCAGGGGCAGGGTGGGCCAGTTCAGCTGCACGAAGTAGGTGGTCGTCTGACGCACCACGGTGAAGCCTTCAGCAGGCAGACGGAAGCGGAACTGATAGCGGTTGGCACCGCTCACCGGACGTGCATACACGTAGTTGCCGGCACCCCAGTTGCGGACGACGCCACAGCTGAAGTTCGCATTGCCAGGGATGTCCATGAGGTTGGTCTGGGGACATGCCGCCAGGGCAGGGTTGATGGCCAGGCGGCAGGCCGGACCGAACTCGCCGTTCACACCGTTCACACGGGCACGCACACGCACGTTCATCAGCACGTTGGCGGGCACCTGGCTGGCGAGGGCCCAGTTGTTGAGCTTCATGTGGCAGGCGCGGGTGGCGCTGGCCGGGCCGAAGCCGTCGCTCTGGTTGTGGCTGCGGAAGCGGCGGAAGCTGTAGCTGCCGTTGGGATCGAAGATCCAGAACTCGTAGCCGGAGTTGTTGTCCTGCACGTTGTTGGCACCGCCCACGATCCATTCGGCGCTTACCGCTGGGTTCGGGCTGGCCACAACGAATTGGCCGCTCACCCAGTCCAGTTTATCGCAGCTGGTGAAGATCAATGACTGGTTCGACATCGGCAGGCAGAAGCCCTGGCCACCACTGATGGCGCTCACGCTTCCGTTGCTGAAGTTGTTCCGGTTGTCGATGATGCGTGCACCCGCCTGGGTCTGCAGCACATAGCCTCCGGTCGTCATGCCATCGCCTGCCGCATCGAATACGCTCAGGGCGTAGCAACCATCCGCCAGGCAGCAATCCTGACCAATAATGGCGTTGCTGGGCAACTGGCCACCGCTGCACACAACGGTGCTGCTGCCTTCGATCGTGATCGCCCAGGAGGTCTCGTCGCCGTTGGCATCCGTGCTAAAGATGAGGTCGAGCTCGTTGGTGCAGCCCGTCGGTATGCCAACGCAGTTGCAATTGGCATCGAGCTGGTCGTCGATCGTACCCGCATTCCCGTCGTCACAAGCGGTGCCAGGGATGCTCACCGTCAGGACAAGCACCTCGGTCACACAGCCGTTGAGCGCGGTGTACGTCCCGCTCTGCGTGTACGTCTGACCGTTCACAGCCCAGGTGTAGCTCGCGCAGGCGCTCTCCGTGGTCGTGTTGGTCGCGCTCTCCGTGATCGTCAGCACCAGGATCTCCGTGGCGCAGCCGTTCACCTCCGTATACGTCCCGCTCTGCGTGTAGGTCTGACCGTTCACGGCCCAGGTGTAGCTGTCGCACTCGCTCACCGTCGTGGTGTTGCTCGTGCTCTCGGTGATCGTCAGCACCAGGATCTCCGTGCTGCAACCGGTCACCTCCGTGTAGGTGCCGCTCTGGGTGTAGGTCTGGCCGTTCACAGCCCAAGTGTAGCTGTCGCAGGCGCTCTCCGTGGTGGTGTTGGTACCGCTCTCCAGAATGGTGAGCACCAGGATCTCGGTGACACAGCCGTTCACCTCGGTGTATGTGCCGCTCTGGGTGTAGGTCTGACCGTTCACAGCCCAGGTGTAACTGTCGCACTCACTGACCGTCGTGGTGTTGCTCGTGCTCTCGGTGATCGTCAACACCAGGATCTCCGTGGCGCAGCCGTTCACTTCCGTGTACGTCCCGCTCTGCGTGTAGGTCTGACCGTTCACGGCCCAGGTGTAGCTGTCGCACTCGCTCACCGTCGTGGTGTTGCTCGTGCTCTCGGTGATCGTCAGCACCAGGATCTCCGTGCTGCAACCGGTCACCTCCGTGTAGGTACCGCTCTGGGTGTAGGTCTGACCGTTCACGCTCCAGGTAAAGCTGTCGCAGGCGCTCTGCGTGGTGGTGTTCGTACCGCTCTCCAGAATGGTGAGCACCAGGATCTCCGTGGCGCAGCCGTTCACTTCCGTGTACGTCCCGCTCTGCGTGTAGGTCTGACCGTTCACGGCCCAGGTGTAGCTGTCGCACTCGCTCACCGTCGTGGTGTTGCTCGTGCTCTCGGTGATCGTCAGCACCAGGATCTCCGTGGCGCAGCCGTTCACCTCGGTGTACGTGCCGCTCTGCGTGTACGTCTGACCGTTCACAGCCCAGGTGTAGCTGTCGCACTCGCTCACCGTGGTGGTGTTGCTCGTGCTCTCGGTGATCGTCAGCACCAGGATCTCCGTGCTGCAACCGGTCACCTCCGTGTACGTCCCGCTCTGCGTGTACGTCTGTCCGTTCACGGCCCAGGTGTAGCTGTCGCACTCGCTGACCGTGGTGGTGTTGCTCGTGCTCTCGGTGATCGTCAGCACCAGGATCTCCGTGGCGCAGCCGTTCACCTCGGTGTACGTGCCGCTCTGCGTGTACGTCTGACCGTTCACAGCCCAGGTGTAGCTGTCGCACTCGCTCACCGTGGTGGTGTTGCTCGTGCTCTCGGTGATCGTCAGCACCAGGATCTCCGTGCTGCAAC
>CAYZBO010000058.1:0-13394 GCA_964476665.1 uncultured Chryseobacterium sp.
TTGGCCCTGCTGCCCTTGCTGGCCAGCGCCCAGAGCTGGTGCCCGCCGGGGGCGACGTGGACCTATGGCACGGAGTTCATCAGTCTTTACGGATATGCGCAATACACGTACGTGAGCGACACCACGCTCGGTGGTCAGCTGGGGCATCGCATCGATGCCAACGGAGCCATGTCCTACTTCGGGCAGACGGGGGTCAATTACTGGAGCCAACCCATCGCGGCCATTACCGCCCAGATCGGCGATGTGGTATCGCTTTGGTCCGATACTGAGCAAACATGGGACACCCTGTTCTGGCTGGGTGCCGTACCGGGTGACAGCTGGATCAGACGCGGTGGACCGTACGGGGATTGCGACCCGCCGGACAGTCTGGTCATTGTGGATACGACCACGGTGGTCTTCGACGGGCTTCCTCTTCGGCGCTGGACCGTAGATCAACGAACGGACGGTGTGAGCATGTTCACTGAGACCTTCACCGAACGGCTCGGCTGGACGATGAACTTCAGCCCCTACCCGGCTTGTATCATCGTGGATGGTCCCGTGGGCATGCGGTGTTACAGCGACCAGGACATCACCGTGAGCTTTACGGGCCTCGGCTGCGAAACACTCGCGGGCATCAGTGACCACTTGGCCGCTTCAGGGCTCTCTGCTTTCCCCAACCCCGGCACCACCCACTTCTCCCTTGATCTCGCACCCGGCCCCCATACCATCACCCTCTTCGATGCCACAGGCCGCATGGTGCTGCGCCAACGCACCGCCGATGCCCGGCCGGTGATCACCACGGAAGCACTGCCTGCGGGGTTGTACCGCATCACCGTGCGCGATGAGCAGGGCGCGGTGATGGGCACGACGTGGGTGAAGGAGTGATGGATCCGCAAGTCCCCTCGTTCGGCCTGCGCGTCACACCACCCTCGGTACCAGCCCGGTGACCTCCCGGATCGCCAGCTCGTCCAGTGTCTCCCGCTCCAACAGCGCCTTCGCCAACGCGTCCAACTGCGCTCGGTGCTCCTTCAGCAGGCGCGTGGCCTCGGTGTGGCACTCCTGGATGATGCGGCGCACCTCCTGGTCCACCTGCTGCGCGGTGTGCTCGCTGATGTCCTTGCGGCCCAGCTGCCCGTAGCCGCTGCTCAGGTAGGGATTGTCACGGCCGGCGAGCTCCACCATGCCCAGGGCATCGCTCATGCCCCAGCGGGTGACCATGCGGTGCGCGATGCCGGTGGCCTGCTCGATGTCGTTCTCCGCGCCGGTGGTGCGGTCGCCGTACACGATCTCCTCGGCCACACGACCGCCCAGGATGCCCACGATGCGCGCCTTGAGGAACGCGTCGGTGTAGTTATAGCGGTCCTCGTCGGCACGTTGGTAGGTGACACCGAGCGCCTGACCACGCGGCACGATGCTCACGCGCTTCACGGGATCGGAGCCGGGCACCAGCAGGCCCAGGATGGCGTGCCCGCCCTCGTGATAGGCGATGCGCTCGCGGTCGGCCGGGTTGAGCAGCAATGCACGCGCAGGGCCCAGCAGCACCTTCTCCAACGCGTCCATGAAGTCGGCCTGCTTCACCTCGTCCTGCTTGCGGCGCGCGGCCAGCAAGGCGGCCTCGTTCACCAGGTTCTTCAGGTCGGCACCGCTGAGGCCGGGCGTGGCACCGGATACCTCGGCGAGCACCACGTCCTTGGCCAGCGGCATCTTGCGCGTGTGTACCTTCAGGATGGCCTCACGCCCCTTCTTGTCGGGCAGGTTCACCACCACGCGGCGATCGAAGCGGCCGGCGCGCAGCAGAGCCTTGTCCAGGATGTCCGGCTGGTTGGTGGCGGCCAGCACGATCACACCCGTGGTGCTGCTGAAGCCGTCCATCTCGGCGAGGATCTGGTTCAGCGTCTGCTCCTGTTCCTGCGCGCCACCGAAGGCGGTGAGGCCGCGAGCCCGGCCGATGGAGTCGATCTCGTCGATGAAGATGATGGACGGCGCATGCTCGCGGGCCTGCTTGAAGAGGTCGCGCACCCGGGCGGCGCCCACCCCCACGATCATTTCCACGAACTCCGAGCCGCTCATGCTGAAGAAGGGAACGTCGGCTTCCCCCGCCACGGCGCGTGCCAGCAGCGTCTTGCCCGTGCCCGGCGCACCGATCAGCAACACACCTTTGGGCGCCGCGCCCCCCAGCCGGGTGTACTTCTGTGGGTCCTTCAGGAAGTCGACGATCTCCACCAGCTCGTCCTCCGCATCGTCGATGCCGGCCACGTCCTCGAAGGTGACTCGCTTGTCGTTCTCCTTGTCGAAGCGGCGCGCGCTGCTCTTGCCCAGCCCGGAAAGGCCGCCCATGCCACCGCCCAACTGGCCCTGGCGCATGCGGCGGAAGAACCACACGTACATGGCGATGATGAGCAGCGCCGGCCCGAACATGAACAGGAAGGAGAGGATCGGGTTGGTGTCCTCCACGATGGGCTCGGCACTGATCTCCACCTGCTTGTCCAGCAGCAGCTCCTCCAGACGCGTGTCGGCGAAGGCGGGCAGGATGGTGGTGAACTGCTTCACCTCCGCAGGCTTCTTTCCGCGCAGCTCCGTGGCGGTGGTATCCTGGGGCCAGGTGACGGGTTCGGTGAAGGTGCCGCTGATGGATTCGCCTTTGCCGTACACCTCCTTCACGTTGCCGCGCTCCACCTCGGCCTTGAAGAGCGTGTAGGGAATGGTGACCGGCTTATCGGCGCTGCCCGTCATGAAGGAGCGAACGAACCAGATGTTGAGCAGCAGGATGATGACGAACCAGAACCACGAGATGCGCGGCAGCTGGGGCGGCGTGGGGCCGCCCGTTGCGGGCTTGCGAGGGACCTTGTTCGGATCGGGTTTCTTCAGGATGGGATCCATTCCGGCGAAGGTACCCCGCCCAGGTGTTCGAACGCGTTGGATCAGCGCACCCATACCGTAAATACCAAGCCCGAAGCAGCGATGTTCCTCCTCCTCCAGCGACCGCTATCGCTCCGCCCTGCGCGCCTTCCGCTCGAACCAGATGCAGGTGGTCATGTCGTTCATCACGTTCAAGGAGGAACGCACCATACCCAGCAGGCGGTCCACGCCGATGATGATGCCGATACCCTCCACCGGGATGCCCACACTGCTGAGCACGGTGGCCAGCACGATCACGCCGGCCCCGGGTGCGGAAGGTGTGCCGATCGACGCGGCCACCGTGGTCACCACCATCATCACGATGGCCGGCAGGCCCAGATCGAGGCCGTAGACCTGCGCCAGAAAGATGGCGGCAATGGCTTGGAACGCGGCCGTTCCGTTCATGTTGATGATGGTGCCCACCGGCACCACGAAGCGGGCGATACTCTCCCGGATCCGGAAGGTCTCCAGGGCGGTGCGCAGGCTCAGGGGCATCACCGCAGCGGAGCTTGCCGTGCTGAAGGCGAGGAGCATCACATCGCGGCAGCCGGCGAGGAACTTGCCGGGGCGCACACCGCACCACCACGCCAGCAGCACGTTCGCCAGCGCCAGCAGGGCCATGGCCAGCAGCACGGCGAACACATACATGCCCAGGCCGCTCAGCGCATGCCAGCCCACCGACGCGGTCACCTGGCACATGAGGCCCAGCACCGCCAGCGGCGCCAGCTTCATCGCCCAGCGGATGATCGTCATGCAGATCTCCTGCACGGCGCCCAGCAGGCGGATCACCGGCTCGGCGGTGGTCGGGTCCAGCGACAGCATCGCGATGCCCGCAATGATGGCGAAGGCCACAATGCTGAGCATCTCGCCCGAGACCATCGATGCCAGCGGGTTCTCCGGCAGCAGGTCGGTGATGAAGCCCGTGACCGTGGGCCGCTCGGTGGTGATGTCCGGGACCGCTGCACCCGCGCTCCAGCCCTGGGCAGCGAGCAGATCGCCGGGCCGCAGCCAGCTGGCCACACCGATGCCGATGACGATGGCGGCCACCGTGAACGCCAGGAAGAACATGGCCACCCGCGGACCCAGCACCTTCAGCTCGGCCGGATCACCACCGCCCACGATGCCCCGGATCACCGAGCTGACCACCAAGGGGATCATGATCATCTGGATGAGCCGGATGAAGAGCAACCCTGGTAGCGCCAGCCAGTCGATCAGCGGCGCCGCGACCGCAGCGGGAACCAGCGCGGCATCAGCGCTCAGCACCACTCCCAGCCCGATGCCGAGGAACATGGCGATGAGCACCTTCAGCCACAGGCGCGTCTCCACCAGCCTTTGCAGGTGGCGGTACATGTCCTGCAAGGCGAGGATGGGGCGCGACGTGTGGGCTTCGTTCATCGGCGGGGGCGAAGCTACAGGCAAGCCGGCGATGCCAGGCCTGCAACCCGACAGCGTAGCGATCCCGCCATGCAGCAATTGAAGATGCTTCCGCGAGGCCCGGGACCATCATCCATCACACCCACGTGTACCATTCCTGTCCGAAGCACCAGGGTCACCCAAGGCGGCCCAGCACCTTCCGGGCGTGCGCACGACCGATGGCCCGGATGCGCTCCGCCTGATGCAGGTCCAGGATCCCGAAGGCCGCCAGCTCGGGGGGCTCGATGTAAAGCCGACAACCTTCCGATGATCGCGCCACCACCTCGCGGAAGCTCAGGTGCACCGTGCGGTCGAGGGTCTCCCGGAAGTTGAGCCTGCCATTGAGCGGGGCCAATGGGTTCACATACACCGCGATCACCGCGGAGCGCTGGTCGTTGAAAGGCTCGATCGGCAGGTTGTTGCTGAGGCCACCGTCCACATAGCGCCCTTGACCGATGTCCACGGGCGGGAACAGCACCGGCACCGCGCTCGCCGCCAGCAGGGCCGGCACCAGCTCCCCTTCATGCAGCAGGCATTGACGACCGGTGGCCAGGTCGGTAAGGCTAACGAAGAAGGGCATGGGCAGCTGCTCGATACGTTCCACGGGCAGGGTGGCCTCCAGGAAGGTCCGGATGCGGTTCTGCGTGAGGCGGTCGCCGCGCAGGATGCGCCACCGACTGAAGATGCCGGGCACCCTGCTCCGCATCAGGTCCACCACCTCGCCCGGAGCCAGCCCGGCCGCGATGTAGGCCCCCACCAGGGCACCCGCACTGGTGGCGCTGATCGCTCCGGGCACGATACCGAACTCCGCGCAGGCCTCCAGCACACCCAGGTGCGCGAAACCACGGGCGCCTCCCCCGGAGAGCACAAAGGGGGCCTGTTGGCTGCTGGTGGGCTGTCGTTTCTCCATCGCTGTCGGTGGTCCAAAGGTACCCGGTCCGCGCCCGCACCAGCCCGGACGTGATAATTGACAGAACTTAACTGTTGCTTTTTGCAACTTTCTATACCTTTGCATCGTTGTCTTTAGCAACCATTGACATGAACGCATCAACCGAGGAACTCGCCCGCCTGCTGCCCACCCTGTTCCGCAGCGTGTTCAGACTGCTGGCCGTTGAGCTGGACAGGACCGACATGGGTGTGCGTTTGCCACAGTTCGGCGTACTGGACTTCCTGCTCACCAACAGCCAGGCCGTGCAGACCGACCTGGCGAACCACTTCGCCAAGGACAAGAGCGTGATGCTCCGCCAGTTGGACGAGATGGAACAGGCGGGATGGATCGAGCGACAGCTGGACCCCAACGACCGCCGACGCAAGAACCTGGTGGTGACGAAGAGCGGCCTGGAGCTGCACAAGAAGGTCTCCAAGCTCCGGAGCAAGGTCTTCGCGCAGGTGCTGGAAGGCGTGAGCGAAAAGGAAATGGCCGCCTGCCTGAAGGTCCTGAACACCATGAACGAGAACGCCAACAGCGGCGACACGAAATGAAACGCCTTCTTCCCCTGGCCGCCCTGCTGGCCATCACGCATGCCAACGCCCAAGAGGCCTTCACCCTGCGCCAGGCCATCGACCACGCACGGGCGCACAGCCCCGCCATGGCCATCGCCGCCAACGAGCAGCAGCGCGCCGACGCCCAGGCCCAGGAGGCCGTGAGCGGTTACCTGCCCCAGGTGAACGGCAGCGGTCAGTTCGATGACAACATCAAGCGGCAGACCACCATCCTGCCCGGCGGCATCTTCAGCGAACAGCCCCTGCCCGTACAGTTCGGCACCCAGTTCATCACCACCCTCAACCTGCAGGTGGAACAGACCCTGATCGACGTGGCCCAGCTCAACGGCATCCAGGCCAACCAGCCCAACCTGCGCATGGCCTCCATCCGGCTCGCCCAGGCCGAGGAGCAGGTGGTGTACGATGTGGCACGTGCCTATGCACAGGCACAGACCCACCGCGAACAGGTGCGCCTGCTGCAGGAGAACCTCGCCCAGTACGAGCAGCTCGTGCCCATCCTGCAGCTCCGCCTGGCCAAGGGCGTGGTGCAACAGCTGGAACTGGACCGCGTGGAGATCACGCGCCGCAACCTCACCAGCCAGCTGCGCGTGGCACAAGCCAACTTCGAGGTGGCCCTGGACCAGCTGAAACGTGCCATGGGCATGCCGCTGAACGAACAGCTCGTCCTGGCCGATGAGCCCCGCACCACAGCCGATGCGCCAAGCGCCACGGACACGCCGTTCACCCTGGACAAGGTGCTCGGCCATCAGCTCAACCGGCAGACCGAACTGCTCTACGGCATCGACCTGAAGCGCAAGCGCAACGCCTTCCTGCCCACCCTCAGCGCCTACGGCCGCTACGGCGCCATGGCCCAGGGCAACGACCTGGCCGAGAGCTACGACAACTGGTTCGACTATGCGGCCATCGGGCTGCGGTTGAACGTTCCGCTCTTCAGCGGGCTGCGCCGCACCAGCCAGATCCGCCAGAGCGAGATCGCCCTGCTGAACCTGCGCGAACAGCAGCGTGATGCCGACCTGGGCTTCGAGCTGAACCACCGCAGCGCCAACACCCGCCTGCTTGCCACTGATGCCACCCTGCAAAGCAATGCCGACAACCTGCAACTGGCCGAGCAGGTGTTCGCCAACACCAACCTGCAGTACCAGCAGGGGCTCGCCTCACTGAGCGACCTGCTCAACGCAGACTACCAGTTGAAGGAGGCGCGCAACAACTGGACCACCTCCCTCCTCAACCGCTCCATCGCCGTTATCGACCTGGAGCGCTCCAAGGGCACCCTGCTCAACTACGTGAACACCCTCTGAACCCCAACGCCAAGGCGACAACGATGAAACGCAAATGGATCTTTCCGCTGGTACTGCTGGTGCTGGCCCTGGGCATCGGCCTGCGACTGGCCGCCAACAAGAAGAAGCTCGACGCGGCCAAACAGCCCGTGGACCGCAGCGCCTTCGCCTTCCCGGTGAACGTGATCACCACCGCCATCGCCCCGGTGGATGGCGGCTTCACCGTGCCCGGCACCCTGGAACCCGATGAGCATGCCCGCGTGATGGTGCAGGCACAGGGCAAGCTGGCCAGCCTCACCGTGGACCTCGGCTCGCGCGTGAGCAAGGGCCAGGTGCTCGGCAGCCTCGAGGTGGCCCAGAAGCAACTGGAACTGCAGGCCGCCGAACTGGCGCTGGAGAAGCTCCGCAAGGACGATGAACGCTACCGCGAACTGGTGGCCGGCAAGGCCGCACCCGAGGCCAACTACGACGAGGTCCACTTCAACTACGAGACGCAGAAGGTGAAGGTGGACCAGATCCGCCAGCAGCTGCGCGATGCCCAGGTGGTGAGCCCTGTGAACGGCATCGTGGTGGCGAAGAACGCGGAGGTGGGCGAGTACGTCACCGCCAACACCGCCGTGGTGGAAGTGGTGGACGTGAGCCAGCTGAAGGCGAAGGTGCATGTGAGCGAACGCGACGCCTACCGTGTGAAGGAGGGCGATGCCGTGGCCGTGACCACCGAGGTCTTCCCCGGTGAGACCTTCCAGGGCCGGGTCACCTTCGTGAGCCCGCGCGGCGATGCCAGCCACAACTACCTGGTGGAGGTGGCCGTGCAGAACGACAAGGCCCATCCGCTGAAGAGCGGCACCTTCATCAACGCACGCTTCGAGCACCGGGAGGCCGTGCCGCTGCTGGTCATTCCGAAATCCGCGCTGGGCGAGGGCATGAAGCAGCCCTATGTGTACGTGGTGCGCACCGATGGTGCCGACAGCCGGGTGAGCCACCGCGACCTGGTGCTGGGCCGCGAGATCGGCGAGCAGGTGGAAGTGCTCAAGGGACTGGAGCCGAACGAGACCGTGGTGGTGAGCGGCCAGCTGAACCTGGTGGATGGCAGTAAGGTGCGCGTGGCGGGGAATGCCAGCGCGACCAGCGACGGACCCAACGAACAATAGACCTCCGTGTCGCGGGCCATTCATCCCGCAGCATTCATACCCTACCCGATGTCCATTACCGAAGTCGCCATCAAACGGCCGCTACTGATCACGGTGATCTTCGTCACCCTGATCCTCTTCGGCTTCCTCAGTTACAAGCAGCTCAACTACAACCTGCTGCCGAAGTTCGAGGCCAATGTGATCATGGTGCAGACCACCTACCGCGGTGCGTCGCCCGAAGAGATCCAGAACACCCTCACCAAACCCATCGAGGACGCCGTGAGCGCCATCGAGGGCGTGGACCAGATCGCCAGCACCAGCACCGAGGGCGTGTCGGCCATCACCGTGACGCTGAAGCAGGGCACCAACGTGAACGATGCCCAGCGCGACGCCGAACGCCGCATCGACCAGATCCGCGCCCTGCTGCCCGACGACAGCGACGACCCCGTGGTGCGCCGCTTCAGCACGGACGAGATCCCCATCCTGCGCATGAGCATCAGCAGCGACCTCTCGCCCGGCGACCTCTACCAGCTGCTGGACGACCGCGTGGCGCCCATCATCAGCAACGTGAGCGGCGTGGGCAGCGTCACCCTCATCGGCGCGCAGCAACGCGAGGTGCAGGTGGTGATGGACAATGCCAAGCTGAAGGCCTACAGCCTGAGCGCCGCGCAGGTGGCACAGGCCGTGGCCGCCAACAGCAGCACCTTCCCCGCCGGCAACGTGGAGACCCGGGCCGAACGCCTGTCCATCAACCTCGATGCCCGCGCGGGCACCGTGGAGGACCTGCGCAACACCGTGGTGCGCGAGAACGCCGATGGATCCCGCATCCTGCTACAGGACGTGGCCAGCGTGACCGACGGGCTCAGCGAAGCCACCACCTTCAACCGCATCAACGGGCAGCCGGGCATCGGCATGCAGATCGTGAAGCAGAGCGATGCCAACGCGGTGGAGGTGAGCCAGGGTGTGAAGAAGCGCATGGTCGAACTGAAGACCCAGCTGGCCGATACCGGCTTCGACTACTCCATCGCCATGGACCAGAGCCTCTACACGCTCTCCAGCGCCAATGCGGTGATGTTCGACCTGGCGCTCGCCGTGCTGATCGTGGGCGCCGTGATGCTGCTTTTCCTGCACAGCCTGCGCAGCTCCTTCTTCGTGCTCGTGGCGCTGCCCAGCGCCATGATCCCCACCTTCATCGCCATGTACGCCCTCGGGTTCTCCCTGAACCTGATGACGCTGATGGCCCTCTCCCTCGTGGTGGGTATCCTGGTGGACGACAGCATCGTGGTGCTGGAGAACATCTACCGCCACCTGGAGATGGGCAAGACCCGGTACACCGCCGCGCTCGAGGGACGCAACGAGATCGGCTTCACCGCCATGGCCATCACCCTGGTGGACGTGGTCGTGTTCCTGCCGCTGGCCCTCAGCGGTGGCCTCATCGGCAACATCCTGCGCGAGTTCTCGCTGGTGGTGGTCATCAGCACGCTGATGAGCCTCGTGGTCGCCTTCACGCTCACCCCGTTGCTGGCCAGCCGTTGGGGCAAGCTGGAGCACCTCACCAAGGACACCCTCTGGGGCCGCTTTGCGCTCGCCTTCGAGCAGGCCATCACCGACCTGCAGCAATGGTACGGGCGGGTGCTGGAGAAGGCCCTGCGCCGCAAGCGCTACGGACTGCTCGGCATCCTCACGCTCATCATCGCCTCCTTCGCACTGGTGCCCACGGGCTTCATCGGAGCCACCTTCATCCCGCCCAGCGACCGCGGCGAGTTCCTGGTGCAGCTGGAGACCGCACCGCAGGCCTCCCTCAGCACCACCGACCAGCTGACACAGCAGGCCGAGCGCCTCATCCTGGCCCACCCCGAGGTGGTGAACGCCTTCACCAACGTGGGCACCCAGAGCGGTCAGATGGGCGGCGGTGCGGGATCCGCGAACGCCAACCTCTCCGAGATCAACGTGAAGCTGGTGCCAAAAAAGGACCGCCAGATCACCTCGGAGCAATTCGGCACACTGCTTCGCGATGAGCTGGGCACCATACCCGGACTGAAGGTGACCGTGACGCAGACCAACATCACCGGCAGCGCGCAGACGCCCATCCAGATCGCCGTGAAGGGCGTGGAGATGGACAGCCTGTGGAAGACGGCCCGCATCGTGAAGCGCATCACCGAGGCCACGCCCGGCACGGACTACGTGCAGTTCAGCACCAAGAGCCCCAAGCCCGAGGTGAAAGTGCGGCTGGACCAGGACCGCATGGGCGCGCTCGGCTTCACCAGCACCGACATCGGCATGGCCGTGCAGACCGCCTTCCGCGGCAACGACCGCAACAAGTTCAAGGAGGCCGGTGAGGAATATCCCATCAACGTGCGGCTGGACCAGGCCGATCGGAAGGACGTGGAAAGCGTGCGCGGCCTGATGGTGACCAACGCCAAGGGCGCCACCGTGCGCCTCGATCAGCTGGCCGAGGTGTACGAGACCGTGGGCAACAGCGTGCTGCAGCGCACCGACCGCCTCAACAGCATCACCATCAACAGCGCTGCGGTGGGTCGCCCCAGTGGCACCATCGTGGCCGAGATCCAGGCCGCACTGGCCAAGGAACAACTACCGGCGGGCATCACCATCCAATACCTCGGCGATGCCAAGAACCAGGGAGAGGCCTTCGGCTCCCTCGGACTGGCGCTCGTGCTCGGCATCCTGCTCGTCTACCTCATCATGGTGGCGCTGTACGAGAACGCCCTCTACCCCTTCGTGGTGCTCTTCTCCATCCCCGTCTCGCTGGTGGGCGCCTTCCTTGCACTGGCCCTCACCATGCAGCCGCTGAGCATCTTCGCCATCGTGGGCCTCATCATGCTGCTGGGCCTGGTGAGCAAGAACGGCATCCTCATCGTGGATTTCGCCAACCATCTGCGCAAGGAGGGCATGGCGCTCTCCGAGGCCCTGGTGGAGGCCGGCAAGGAACGGCTGCGCCCGATCCTGATGACCACCGTGGCCATGATCTTCGGCATGCTGCCCATCGCCCTGGCGAGCGGCGACGGTGCCGAGGTGAAGAACGGCATGGCCTGGGTGATCATCGGCGGGTTGACCAGCTCGTTGATCCTCACCCTCTTCATCGTACCGGTGATGTATTACATCATGACGCGCCTGATGGAGCGGGTCGGTGGAAAGCGCTTCGGACGCAAACGCAGGAAAGTGGAGGAGCGCGTCAGCATCGCCTGATGCGTGTGGGGAGGAAAAAGGCCGGTGCATGAAGCACCGGCCTTTTGCGTTCCTTCGGGATCCTGTTCGCCCGGCGGCAAAGGCTTATTGCACCACCAAGCGCTGCGTCAAGGTGCGGCCTTCCACGGTAAGTTCAACCACATACAACGCTGCGGGCGGTCCGTTGATATCTGGCGATGAGCACACCGTCTCATCCTGACCGTGTGTATACCGTTCACCGACGAACTATGCGACCCGTCGGAACACAAGACCGAACCAGCCCCGGTCCACGCGGATCTCATGCAGCCGTCCGTTCCGGTAGACGTAGTGGTTCTTCTCCTTGTTCGGCAGTTGAAGCACATACTCCCCCGGTGCGATCCGCTCCAAGGCACAATCCTTCAGTTCGCTCTCAACGAACACCCGAGACTGTCCCACCGGCTCCTCGTAGTACAGGCGCGTGCTGGTCCACGGGTTCTTCGGAAGCTCCGCTGCGTACACCTGCCGGGGATGCACCACATAGAGCCCGCTGCTGCCAATGGCCCGCATGGCGCTGCTATCCCGCAGGGCATCGCCTTCATGCACGGTCGTGAGGCAGTTGGTCACGCGGCCTGCCACATACAAGGTGCGTGTCACGGTGTTCACTTCCCGCTTCCACAGAAAGGTGAAGTTGGAGCGTGAGACCATCGAATAGGTGACACTGTCGCCCCGTGACACACGCAGCACGTTGATCTTACCCAGAACGTTGCCGTTATGCAGGATCTGGAAGACACCGTCCTGCGCCGGACAGGCGCCGACAGCAAGGAACAGCAGGAGGATGAGGGCGTGGCGCATGCGTGGGATGCATGCAAGGTAGGTCGATCCCATCACGTTCCCTCATCCGGGAAGTGGATCCGTTCCGGGCCACCAAGTGGGTCACGCTCCTTCTTGTAACCGGGAAAGGCGCCGTACACGAGCACCAAGGCCAGCACGCCGATCGCCACCGGGAGCGCAGCGAAGGCCAGGCTCCATGGATCGGCATCCCCTCGAACGAGCGAAGGCACCTGCTTTACGAGACTGCCGATGCCGGCCAGATTCCCCCAGCCCACCCATACGAGCACCTGACCCTGCCAGCGGTAGATCGTCCAGCCCACCAGCAACGTGGCGATGGGCACCAGGCTCACGTACTTGGCTCCACTGGCCCAGTCGTAGCCAGGGTCCAACAGGGGATGCACGATGCGCAGCACCGCGCTCAGTGCGATCGTGATGAGCAACCAACGGTGAACGCCACCGTAACGCTCACGCGCCTGCAACGAGGGCATGTAGCGCAGCAGCTCGGCAACCTTCCCTGCCTTGACCTCCGGGAACTCCACCCGTAGATGGTCGTACACCTGCTGCTTGGACATGCCGAAGGACAGCAGCTCCGAGGCGCGTTCGCGGACAGGTCTCAGGCTCATCACTGCGAAGGTCGTTCACCCACCGCCACCACCTCGACCGTCCATGCAGGCGAGGCGCCGCTCATACCAGTGCCCATGCACTACCTTGGGAGCATGTTAACGGTCCGCCCGGCACTTTGCAGCCTCTACCTGCTCCTGGCATCGTGCACCCCTGCCCAGGAGTATGTGACACCCGACGCCTTCACCTACACAATGACCCCGGACCTCGTATACGGCGTCGACACCAACTATGTGGGCATCCCTGATACCCTGCTGCTGGACCTCTACAAGCCTGTGGGTAATGCGGATAGTGACCGTCCACTGCTGGTGTGCGCCCATGGTGGCAGTTGGCTGGGCGGGTGCAAGGATGATCCGAACGGCATCGTCCCCTTGGTGGAGCGCTTCGTGCGGCGCGGCTACGTGGTGGCCAGCATCAACTACCGCCTGGGCTGGCACAAGGACAATGCCGTGGCCGATCCCGTGGCCGGCTTCCCACCCAGCCTGTGGCCCGAAGCCTACCGCGCCTTCTACGCCGCCGACAGCCTGGAGATGGTGCGCGCCATCTACCGCGGCATGCAGGATATGAAGGGCGCCAT
>CAYZBO010000058.1:13494-20221 GCA_964476665.1 uncultured Chryseobacterium sp.
GAATGCCCACCCTTCAACCCGGACCTCGCGCTCTTCGAGTGTGCACGCTATGCGGATAACGGCAGCTACCATTTCACCGCCGATCCAGGGCAGCGGGCCGCGAACCTCAGTGCCTGGTGGGCACCCCTGGCCACCGCACCGGGTGCCTGTGTGAATACCGCCGTACCGGAGCCATCCCGTGCAGTGTCGCGTCTGTTCCCGAACCCGACCACGACGATCGTTGTCGTACCGGAGTGGGTCGGCACCGTGGTGGAGCTGATCGATCTTTCCGGCAGCGTGCTTCGCAGCGAACGCCTGCGCGGTGAAGGACTGAGCGTGGCGGGCCTTCCGGCGGGCACCTACCTTCTGCGGGAAACACAACACGGCCGTTCCGCGCTCCTGGTCATCGCGGATTGATCGGCGTTACGTTCTTGGATCCACTGCATTCCAACGGTCATGCGCACCCTCGCTTTGCTCATGCTCCTGGCCAGTGCTCCTGCAGTTGCCTGCACCAGCTTCATCACCAGCCAGGCCGGTCGAACGCTCGTAGGATGCAACGAGGATGCCTGGAGCACCAATGCCAACGTGCGCTTCGAGCGAGGCCGGACCGGCACGTACGGTGCCATCTATTTCGCGCATTACAATGGTCATCCGCTGCGCCAGATGGCCGACCAGATGGGCATGAACGAGGCCGGCCTCATCTTCGACGGGCTCAGCCTGGCGCCAGGCGCGGTGAAGCGTCGCACTGCCCGACCGCCCATGGAGACGGCTGATGCCATTGCACACGTGATGCGCACCTGTGCCACCGTGGAGGAGGCCGCGACCTTCCTGCGCAGCGTGAACACCGGCCCGGTATCCGGCATGCTCTTCTTTGCCGATGCACAAGGCGACTATCTGATGGTGGAGCCCGACACCCTGTTCACCGGCAGCGATCCATGGTACGCAGTAAGCAACTGGCGCATGAGCACCTGCACCGATCCAGCCGCGATCCCCATCCCACGGCTACAGGAAGGACGCATCCTGCTGGACAATGGTGCCGGCCGCACGCTGGAGGATGGTGCCGACGTCCTCTCCACCATGAGCGTATGCCGGAGCAAGTTGGGCGAAGGCACCTTGTTCAGTGTGCTGTTCGATCCCGGTGCAGCCCAGGCCCACCTCTACTTCTACCACGACTTCAGCGAGCGCGTCACCTTCGATCTGCGGAACGAGTTACGCTCCGGGGACCGCACGGTCGCGATGGCATCCCTGTTCGGTACCCGACCGGAGTATGAGCGCCTTCGCGGCTACTACACGCCTTTTCACCAACGCTGGTTGTTCTGGGCGCTGGCAGCCTTGGCGGTGGTGGCCATGGCGCTCGGCATCGTTCACCTCATCCAGTTCGCGGCTCGTGTGGTGGCGATCTGGCACGGTCGTCAGAACGCATCAGCCGCCATCCCCTTCATTGGCGGACTAACGAACGTGGCGCTGGTCCTGCTGCTCG
Organism: uncultured Chryseobacterium sp.; assembly: GCA_964476665.1. Lineage (GTDB taxonomy): Bacteria > Bacteroidota > Bacteroidia > Flavobacteriales_F > PHOS-HE28 > PHOS-HE28. The sequence goes on from CAYZBO010000058.1 coordinate 14,954, forward strand.
GTCTGCTGTTGGTCCAGGAACCTGTGTTCTACTTCGGGCTGGGTTACGTGCATCCGGCGCTGGTCGTGCTTCCGTGGCTGCTCCTCGCAGGACTGCTGTTCCACTGGAGGCGCGGCACACACGAACGTTCCGCGAGCAGGATGCCGCACCTGCTATCCGTTTCCGTGGCCCTCGCGTTGGTGACGTACTGGGGCCTCTGGTGGTGATACCGATGGGCCTTCAACGGCTGTAGTAGAACACGATGCTCGCCTTCGCCAACGTGGCCCCACCGAGCGTGTAGCCCACCACAGCGGGTGACGCATTGGCATCCAAGCCCAGCTTGTCCGTGTTCAGCGCATGCACAGTGATCACGTACTGGTGCGGACCATGGCCCGGCGGGGGGCAGGGACCACCATAGCCCGTTGTGCCGAAGTCCGTGCGCCCTTGGATGGCTCCGATCGGCAGCAGCCCTTTGGAAGCATCACCCGCACCGGCCATCAGCTCGCTGGTGGTGGCAGGCAGATCGAACACCACCCAGTGCCACCAACCACTGCCCGTGGGCGCGTCCTTGTCGTACATGGTGATTGCGAAGCTCTTCGTGCCCGCCGGCGCGTTGGTCCATTCCAGCTGTGGGCTCTGGTTCTCGCCGGTACAGCCGAAACCATTGAACACCTCCTTCATCGTGGCCTGACCACCGACCGTGTTGGAGGTGAGGGTGAAGGTCTGGGCTGAAAGTGAACCAGCCAACAGCAAGGTGGAAAAGAGAAGCGTGGTCTTCTGCATGGGTTCGAATTGAGCTACTGTTCTCACAAAGATGCGCATCGCAGGCATCCGATCGAGCGTGGGGACGTCTTTCGCTCAATTCTGCATCTGCGCATCATTCACCTTCCCGTAGATCAACTCCCCCAAGGCCTCTACCTGCTCCGAACCCACACCAGCACGGGTGAGGTAACGGAGCATCGGTGGGTGAAGGAATGACCTAAGCGACCTCCGGCTGCCTGTATCGCTTGAAGCCGTGCTGCTTCATGTAGAGGTCATAGATGATGCCGTCCGCAAGACCCACCTTGGGCACGAACACCTCCTCCACCTCCGCGATATCCAGGACAGTGAGGAAGATGTCCGCGGCAGGGATGATCACGTCCGCTCGGTCCGGTCGCAGCCGCAGCACCTTCACCCGGTCCTCCAGGCTGAAGGCGGCGATGCGCTCGCGTTGCCGCTGGATGTCAGCACGCGTGAGCGGCTCCCCGAACACATTGCCGTTCTCCTTGAAGATGCGGTTGATGTTACCACCCGTACCGATCGCCATCAGCTGGCCGTGGCGGGCACGCAACTCCTCCAGAAAGGCGCGCATCTCCTCCCACACACCCGGATCCACCTTGCCCTTCAAGGTGCGCACGGTACCCACCTTGAAGCTCGCGGCCTTCACCCGGCGGCCCTGTTCGAGCCACGTGAGCTCGGTGCTGCCTCCACCCACATCGATGTAGAGGTAGCTGCGCTCCTTCAGCAGGTCCTGTGTCCAGAAGGTGTTCACGATGAGGTCAGCCTCGGTGCGCCCACCGATGACCTCGATGTGCACGCCGCTCTCCATCTCCACCCGGGTGCGCACATCCTCGCTGTTGGTGGCTTCGCGCATGGCACTGGTGGCACAGCAACGCATGTGCGTAACACCGTACACCTCGGCCAGCAGGCGGAACGACTTGAGGCTCTTGATGAGGTTGTCGCGCTTGCTGTTGCTGATGGCACCGACATCGAAGACATCCTCGCCCAGGCGGATGGGCACCCGTACCAGGGTCTGCTTTTTCACCACCGGGTGGTCGGCACGTTCGATGACCTCGCCTATGAGCAGGCGCACGGCGTTGGAGCCGATGTCGATGGCGGCGTATGTAAGGTCGCGGGCGATGGGACGAAGCTAAGGAGCCGGGACGCAGCGCACCAACCGCGATCATTCGCCGGGATCCGCTTTCTTCGTCCCCCATGAGCAGCACCGCCGCCAAGCGTTCCGGAGTGGACCGCTTCCTTTCCATCATCGAACGCGCGGGCAACGCGCTCCCCCACCCCGCCACCCTCTTCGCCCTGCTGGCCCTGCTGGTGATCGTGCTGAGCGCCATCGCCAGCGCGGCGGGCCTCACCGCGCTGCACCCAGCCACCAACGAACCGGTGGTGCCCGTGAACCTGCTGAGCGCCGAGGGTCTGCACCTCATCCTCACCAAGACCGTGACCAACTTCACCGGCTTCGCGCCCCTGGGCACGGTGCTCGTGGCCCTGCTCGGCATCGGCATCGCCGAAGGCAGCGGCCTGATCGGTGCGGTGCTGCGCGCGGTGGTGCTCGCTTCGCCCAAGCGGCTCCTCACCTTCGTGATCGTCTTCGCAGGTGTGATGAGCAACGCCGCCAGCGAAGTGGGCTATGTGCTGCTGGTGCCCCTCGCCGCCGTGATCTTCCTGGCCGCTGGACGCCATCCGCTGGCCGGCCTGGCCGCCGCCTTCGCCGGGGTGAGCGGTGGCTACAGCGCCAACCTGCTGTTGGGCACGATCGATCCGCTGCTGGCCGGGCTCAGCCAGGAGGCCGCCCGCATCATCCGCCCCGACTACCTGGTGAATCCCGCCTGCAACTACTACTTCATGGCGGCCAGCACCTTTGTGATCGCCGCCCTCGGCACCTGGGTCACCGAGCGCATCGTAGTACCCCGCCTGGGCACCTACACCGGTAGCGAGAAGGCCGAAGAGATCCGCAGTGCGACGAAAGAGGAGAAGCGCGGCATGCTCTTCGCCGGCATCACCGTGCTGGGCGTGATCGCCTTCGCGCTCGCGGGTCTATTGCCCGAACAGGGCTTCCTGCGCGACCCCAAGACCTTCGAGGTGCTCCATTCGCCCTTCATGAGCGGCATCGTCACGCTCATCTTCATCAGCAGCGCACTGGCGGGTATCGCCTACGGCATTGGTGCCGGCACCTTCAAGAGCGACAACGACGTGATGAAGGGCATGGCCAAGAGCATGGAGACCCTGGGCAGCTACATCGTGCTCGTGTTCTTCGCCGCACAGTTCGTGGCCTACTTCAACTGGACCAACCTCGGGCTCATCCTCGCCATCAAAGGGGCCGGCGCTCTGAAGGCCGCCAACCTGGGTCCTGTTCCACTTCTGCTCGCGTTCGTATTGATCAGCGCGGCCATCAACCTCATCATGGGCAGCGCCAGTGCGAAGTGGGCCATCATGGCGCCCGTGTTCATCCCCATGTTCATGCTGCTCGGCTTCTCGCCGGAGCTCACCCAGATGGCCTACCGCGTGGGTGACAGTGTCACCAACATCATCAGTCCCATGATGAGCTACTTCGCGCTCATCGTGGCCTTCATCGGGCGCTACGATGGCAAGGCGGGCATCGGTACAGTGATCAGCACCATGCTCCCCTACTCCATCGCGTTCCTCATCGGCTGGAGCATCATGCTCATCCTGTGGGTGGTGCTTGACCTGCCGATCGGGCCGGGGGCGGGGATGTTCCTGCAACCGTAGCCTGCGCCGACCAATGCGACGGTGCGCCAAGAGCACATGCGCCTGACCATGGTACCTGTGCGGTGTTCGTTGGTCGCCCTCAGCTGAGGCATCCCGCCGGGCATTCATTCGTCTTCTTCATGGACGAGGGGCTTTTACCGCTTCACCGAACGCGGACATGGAGCAACTATGGCGGCACATCCTTTCCGACGATAATGGACAGGGCTGCCTTTTAGGCACACGTCCCGGTCCACGGAGGAATACTACCTTCAGGGTGGCATCCGCTGGGGCGGGTGATCACGCGCTCCTTCAACGGTTCGAACGAATGCATAGGCACGGAGACCCACGTTGCGCGATCGAACGACCATCCTGTGCACCAACCTCTTCGCAGTACCACATTCCGCACGCGCTCGGCATTGCTGCAACAACGAACGCGCGACACCGTCCACCCGAACACTGATCACATGTCCCGACCACTACGCCTCCTTCCAACCATGGTCCTCCTGATGCTGTTCGGTGCGACACACGCACTGGATGTCACCATCAGCATCATCGCCACGGAGAACTGCAGCTACGCCAACGGCAAGCTTCGCGCTGATGTAACGGGAGGTACGCCCCCATACACCTATGCGTGGTCCAATGGCTCCACACAGCAGATCCCCACACAGCTTGGCTCGGGCAACTACAGCGTGGTGGTGACCGACTCGCAAGGTGCCCAGGCAAGCGCCAACATCTTCCTGCCTTCTGGGCCTTTTCTGGAGAGCGACCTGGCCGTGACCATGGAATTCGAGGGCGGCGCTTACTGCGCAGCGAGTTCGCCAACGGGGCCTTGGTTCAATTTCCTGCAACAGCCCTGGTTCATGTTCGCGGGTGTTGCGCCCTACACCTTCGATGGGCAAGCGGGGCAAGCCTGGAATTGCGACGGCCAGTTGGCTGGCTACCATGTGTGGCCCCAAGGCGCGAGCGATGGCGATAGCATTCAGGTCGCCTTCGCCGATGCGAACGGTTGCCCGGGCACCATCGAGGTAAGGCTGGGGTACGAAGTGGAATGGCCGTCTATCGACCTGTCCAATATCCAGCCCGCATGCGGTGGGCAGGACAATGGGTCCGCTCTGTTGACCATCGGTACCGAAGGGCACGGGCAAACCGTGTGGATGCAATTGCTGAACCCCGGAGGCATCGCCATCATGGGTCCGGACTGGAGCTATACGATCGGGGATGAACCCATCAGCCTGACGATCCAGGGCTTGGAACCCGGCACCTACCAGGCGGTCCAGCACATCGTCCCGGATACCTGCTCGCCCATGTTCGGAGTCTGCACCTCGGTGCTGGAGATCGTGATCCCGGAAGAAGCGGAATGCACCTGCTTGCACAGCGCACTGTTCCCCGATGAAGCGTTCATGATCACATCCCTTGGCGAACCGCAGACGGTGAATACGTGCGTCTATTTCGGCGAGTACAGTGCATTCAGCAACGTGCAGGCGGGCTCGAGCTACCAGTTCACGGTGACCGGCAATGGGTTCATTACCGTGCGGGAAGGCGCCGCTGCCGGACCGGTGGTGGCGCAAGGCCCCAGCCCGTTGAACCTGACAGCCAGCAGTGATCTGGATCTTTTCGTGCATTACAGTGCCGACGCCGATTGCGGCGCGGGAACAACCTGCCGCACGACAACGGTGACGCGCCTCCTCGATTGCGAGTTACCTACTGCCACCTTCAGTGCCGAGGTGGATTGTGCCGAGCAGGAGTTCACGATCACCGTGAACGTGATCAGTACGGGCGATGCCAGTGGCGTGGACATTGCCGTGC
>CAYZBO010000059.1:0-20172 GCA_964476665.1 uncultured Chryseobacterium sp.
GGACGTGGCGATCCTGATGGACATGAGCGGCGCCTGCGGCAGCACGGTGACCTACCTGGGTTCGCGCTTCGCAGTGGACAAGGTGTACCAGCAGGGGCCCGGTGTGGCGGCCGCAGCCCTGATCCGCGCGGGCATCCCGGTGATCTCGCAGCGCGACGACCGCTCGTTGCAGATGCTGCGCGACCTGCTGGACGGCACCCGCACGCTCACCGACGAACGCGATCACTGGGAGAAGGCGTGGTGTCAGGAGTACTTCGCGCAGCGGCCATGAGCAAGCACAAGCTCGACCTCCACGACATTTTCAACAAGGGCGACCAGATCGACCGGGCGCTGCAAGAGGCGATGGAATTCTGCATCGACCGCCGCATCGACATGCTGGAGATCATCCCCGGCAAAGGCAGCGGACAACTGAAGAAGAAAGTGCTGCGCTTCCTGCAACTACCCGAGGTGAAGAAGACTTATCACCGCATCGACAAGGACCGCGACAACTTCGGGCGGTTGTTCGTGCGGTTCAAGCACTGAGCCTTACGGCCGCGTGGCGAACCACAAATGGTGCTTCGTGCCCTTGTTGCGGTGCGCGAAGACCTTCTCCTCCTTCACCCGGAAACCCGCCAGTTCCAAGCGCCTTGTGAAGGGATCGTGCTGGTCCGTGGACCACACAGCAAGCACGCCACCAGGGCGCAGGGCCTTGTAGGCCGCCTGCAGTCCGCGGTGCGAATACAAGCGGTTGTTGGCAGCTTGCGTGAGTCCCTCGGGACCGTTGTCCGTGTCGAGCAGGATGGCATCGAAGCCACCGTTCCCGGCACGGATCAGCTCGAGCACATCACCCTGGTGCACGATGGTGCGGGGGTCCTTCAGCGGGCTCCCGGAGCGCTCACCCATAGGCCCTTGGTTCCATTTGATGACCTCGGGCACCAACTCCGCCACGATCACCTTGCCCTTGTCGCCTACCAGGCGCAGCACCGCCGCCAGCGTGAAGCCCATGCCAAGCCCTCCGATCACCACGTGCGCTTCCTGGGGGGACTTCAGGCGTTTCAGGGCCAGTTCTGCCAGGGCGTCCTCAGAGCCATGCATGGCCGTGGACATCAGCTCGCCACGTATGCCCACCACTTCGATGGCGTACTCGTCTCCTCGCTGGTATAGGATCAGTTCGCCGCCGTTGTCAGGGATCAGGGCGCGGTCGAGCAGCTTATTGATACGCATTTTCATGGCGTGGGCGGGAGCGCTGGTGCGCTCAGGCGGCGCAAGGTCGGCAGAAGTGGCGCACTGACGATCCGGCGCGCAGACAAGAACGGTCCGGGAATTGCCAAAACGCGACCAACCATGCTTCCGACCTCCACGAAACTGCCCACATCCCGCGCCGAGCGCACACCGAACGGTCCCAAAGCAAAGATCCGCGCCCAGGCCGGCGAACTGCCCAAGGCGGAGCGCAAGGTGACCTGGCGCACGGCATTCTGGCAGTACATCTGGCCCCGGCGCAAGTACATGCTCCTGGGCCTGCTGCTGATCGTGGTGAGCCGCATGGCGGGCATGGTGCTGCCGGGAAGCACCAAGTATCTGCTGGACGATGTGGTGGGACAGGGCGACCTGCAGATGCTGTGGGTACTGCTGGGCGCTGTGGTGGGCGCGCTCATCGTGCAGAGCGTAACGAGCTATGCCCTGACCCAACTGCTGAGCGTTGAGGCACAACTCCTCATCAGCCAGCTGCGCACGCAGGTGCAGCGCAAGATCCTCTCGCTGCCCACGAGTTTCTTCGACAACACGAAGAGCGGCGCACTCGTGAGCCGCATCATGAGCGATGTGGAGGGCGTGCGCAACCTGGTGGGCACAGGTCTGGTGCAGCTGATCGGCGGCACGCTCACCGCGCTGATCTCGCTGGTGTGGCTCATCTACATCAGCCCGTGGATGACCTTCTTCACGCTGGTACCGGTGGGGATCTTCGCCTTCGTGGCCATGAAGGCCTTCGGCAGGATCAGGCCCATCTTCCGCACCCGCGGCGTCATCAACGCGGAGGTGACCGGCCGGCTGACGGAATCGCTGAACGGCGTGCGCGTGATCAAGGGCTTCGGCGCGGAGGAGCAGGAGAACCGCACCTTCGAGCAGGGCGTGCAGCGCTTGTTCGACAACGTGAAGATCAGCCTGACGGCCACCTCCTTCATCAGCAGCATGAGCACCCTGCTGCTCGGGCTGGCCAGCGCGGGCATCATGGGCATCGGTGCCTACCAGATGGTGGGCGGCGAGCTCACCAGCGGCGAGTTCGTGCAGTTCACCGTGCTGCTGGGCTTCATGATCGCGCCCATCGTGCAGATGAGCAACATCGGCAGCCAGCTCACCGAGGCCTTCGCCGGGCTGGACCGCACCGAGGAGATCATGAACATGCAGCCGGAGGACATCGCCGAGGAACGTCCCATCGTACTGGACGAGGTTCGTGGGGACATTGCCTTCTGCGATGTGCGCTTCGCCTACGAGGAGGGCAAGGAGGTGCTGCATGGCATCGACTTCACCGCCACCAAGGGATCCGTGATCGCGCTCGTGGGCACCAGCGGCAGCGGAAAGAGCACCATCGCCGGCCTGGTGGCCACCTACCTCAACCCCACGGCTGGAAAGGTGACCGTGGACGGACATGACCTGAGCTTGGTGCGTCTGAGCAGCTACCGCAAGCACCTCGGCGTGGTGCTGCAGGACGACTTCCTCTTCGAGGGTACCATTCGCGAGAACATTCTCTTCCCCCGCCCCAACGCCAGCGAGGAGCAATTGATGAAGGCCGTGAAAGGCGCCTACGTGGACGAGTTCACCGACCGCATGGAACTGGGGCTGGACACCGTGATCGGCGAGCGAGGTGTGAAGCTGAGCGGAGGGCAGCGCCAGCGCGTGGCCATTGCGCGCGCCATGCTGGCGGACCCGAAGATCCTGATCCTGGACGAGGCCACCAGCAACCTGGACACCGAGAGCGAGGCACTGATCCAGAAGAGCTTGAACGCGCTGGTGAAGGACCGCACCACCTTCGTGATCGCGCACCGCCTCAGCACCATCCGGCAGGCCACGGAGATCCTGGTGATCGAGCAGGGGCGCATCGTGGAGCGCGGCACGCACGCCGAGCTGATCGCCAAAGAAGGCCGCTACTACGAGTTGTACACCTATCAGGCGCGCATCTGAGCGCGGAGGTCGGCGAGGATGCGGGCATGGTCGAAGCCCATGGGCACAACCTCATCAGGCTCCAGCCAGCGGTGCGCGCGGGCCTCAGCGGTCACGGTCAGCGTGCCATCCACCACCTCAGCCCGGTAGGCGATGCTGACAACGGACCCGCGCGGATCGCGACCGGGTTCGGAGTATATCCCGATAAGGCCGGTGAGCTTCACCTCCAGCCCGAGTTCCTCGCGCACTTCGCGGATGCAGGCCTGTTCCACCGTTTCGCCGGGGTCGACATAGCCCCCGGGAAGGACCCAGGTGCCGCGGAACGGCTCGGTGCCGCGTTCCATCACCAGCACGCGACCCTCGCGATCGGCAATGACCGCATCCACGGTGAGGACCACGCGGTCCGGATGATGCCCCATGCTCAGGCGGCCATCTGGCCCTGTTGCTCCTCGGCGGTTCTTTTCAGACCCACCAGCGCTTCCACCCAGTGCCGGGCAGCCTCGCGGGCGCGGCGACTATCGTGGGGAAGGCCAGCGAAGTCACCCTGCCAAAGGACCAACTTCGTGCGTCCATCGCGCTCCTCCTCGAGGCTGAGGTCCACGGTGGTATAGCTCGCTGGCTCGTCCGGCAGGTCACCCCCCACATCGAAATAAGTGTACCGGAGTCGTGTACCAGGCTGGAATGCCTTCACCACGCCTTTGGCGCGAAGGCGTTCTTGCCCTTCCATGAACTCGTGCCACTCCAGCGGAGCATGCCGCTGCCAGGTGGTCAACGGTTGTTGACCGGCCTTGTACAGACGGGTCAACTGCGGTTCTACGAGGGTCCTCCACACGGCTTCCGGAGAAGCGTCCACAAGGACCGTTAACTGTACGGTCGTTTCGCGTTCCATAGTGCAGAATGAACGCATGAACCGTGCCGATGGTGCGGACCTGCCAGCCTGACAATGATCCACTCTCGGAATGCTAAAGCTTTCCATGGAGAACAATTTCGGGTCCGAACGGGGTGCGCATCTTTGCACGAAGCACCGATACCATGCCCAGTCTTGACATCCTTTCCAAGGTGGACCTTCAAATGCTCGACAATGCCATCAACGTGGTCAAGCGCGAGATCGATACGCGCTACGACCTGCGGGGCACCAACACCACCATCGAATTGGACAAAAAGGCGCTGACCATCCGGCTGAGCACGGACGACCACATGAAGCTGGACGCCGTACTGGACGTGCTTCTGGAACGCTCCGGCAAGCAGAAGGTGGACGTGCGCAGCTACGACCTCAGCGAGGAGCCGGTGCCGAGCGGCAAGTCCCTCTACCGCATCATCAAAGTGAAACAGGGCATCGAACGCGAAACAGCCAAGAAGATCGTAAAGGCCATCAAGGACAGCGGCTTGAAGGTGCAGCCCCAGATCATGGACGACATGATCCGCGTAAGCGGCAAGAAGATCGATGACCTGCAGGCGGTGATGGCCCTGTGCCGGGAGCAGGACTTCGAGCTGCCGCTTCAGTTCGACAACATGAAAAGCTGATCGAACACCGCGCTATTCGCTTCACCAAGGTCACATTCCGGATCGTGGCACGCCTGCTCCCGGGCTAGTGGGAGAGCGAGAGCGCAAAGGAACGAGCCCTGTGCAGCGAGCGCTTGGAGGAGCATCGAACGCAAGGCATCGTGTTGTGCGTTCGGCGGCACGATCAGAACGTCGAAGCCCGCCTTACGGGGCGGGCTTCTTAGTTTCCTGATCTCCCGGCTTACGGGCCTGGACAGGGGCTTTTTACGCCGCTGGGCACTTGCCCCCTGTGATCAGGTATCTTGTTCAGGCCGGACGAGCGACCCTTCGCGCATGTAACGCAAGGTCAGTGCCAATTGTTGCATCAGCCTTTGGACACACCTTTCTCTAAGCGGTCCAGAAGAGCTTCCGCCTCGGCGCGTTTCAGGTCACTGGCTCGCCGGTCGATGGTGCTCAGGCGATGTGATTCGGCCAGCAGCGCACGATACTTCTTCATCACATCCGCGTGCGGATCTTTCTTCTTGAACAGGTTGAACATGGCCCCGGTTTGAAATGGAACACCCCGGGGATCCGGGGTGTTCACGCATCCGTGCGAACGGCTGATCAGAACACCGTTTCACCCTTGAGGAACATCACAAAGATGAAGGTCATGAGGAAGTGATGGAACAGTAGCAGGGCCGTGGCGAAGGTCAGTACGTTCTTGCCACTGCGCGACAGCTCGGGAAAGAGCTTCTTGTTGTTCACCGCGATGATGGGCAGCGGTATGGTGGCCAACAGGAACGTGATCGCAAGGGTCTTGAACAGCACAACGTTCTCCAAAAGCCCGAAGAACAGGTGGGCGTAGTAGAACACGAAGCCGAGAAAGGAGAGAACTCCCAGTCGGACGAACAGGCGGGCTTCCGCAACCATTTTATCCTTTGTTTCCATAGGGATAGACGTGGATCGTTGAACGGAGTTGCGTCCGCCCGGGTTGCAGTTGTCAACAACCTTGGACTTCTTTGGCCCTTGGCCTTAGCCGTGCATGGAGAACACGGAGAGCGCCGCCCCGAGCAGGACGGCAACGAAGCGCCAGGCATGGAAGCGATGGCCGGGAGCGCTCTCGAAGATGATGGTGGTCCCAATGTGCATCAACATACCGATGGCCAGACCCAGCATATGCAGCAGGAAGTCAGGGCCAAGGTGGTCACCGAACGAGCCACCGAACAGGATGCCGGCCGGAGCGGCGGATGCGAACAGGGCCATGGCAGCCCATGTTCTCCGCCACCCCATGCCAACGCGCTGCAATACGGTCACCAGGGCGATGGCCATGGGTATCTTGTGGAGCAGCACACCGGCCAGGAAATGACCATCCCCGGCCACTTCAGGGTCTGCGAACGGAATACCTTCGGCAAAGGAATGCAGGCTCAGGCTGAGCAGCGTGAGCACGGGCATCGCACCGGTCCTGGTCGCATGCACATGCCCATGCTCGATGCCCATGCTGAAATGCTCCAGGACCACCTGAAGCAGGAATCCTCCCAGGACCCACAGGCCCACAGTTGCCCCCACCTCGTGATATAGCTCCGGCAACAGGTGCAGGAAGGCCACTCCGACCAGGAAGGAGCCGCTGAAGCTCAGCAACAGTCGCAGGCCCTCGTCCTGTGGGCGGAGCACACGGACCGATGCCGCCGCCGCGAGCGGTACGAGGAAAAAAGCAAGGATCGCGGTCATCATTCGGCCGCAGGTTTTCCGGCCCACAGCACGAAGCGCTGCGAGCAACGTGGATCGAAGCGGTCGAGTATCGGACCATCGGTGATGTCCTCCACAAGGAGACCGGCATGGGCCACCATGGCGGCCAGGTCCTTGGGCCATAGCGCACGCACCCGTTCCTCAAAGGTGCGTTCCGCATCCCCATCCGTCACGTGGATCCGTTTGCGCACAAAGCCATCCTCGTACCAGCGTTCCACCCGGAAGCGCACATCGTCAATGACACGCTCCTCCACGGGAACGAGGTGTTCGAGCACATGGTCCATGTTCATGACATCCAGCACGAACCGCCCATTGGGGGCCAGGCTGTCCGCTGCCGCCTGGAGGACGCGTTGATCATCCGCCGGGTCTGCCGTATAGCCAAGGCTGGTGAACAGGCATGTAACATAGGGGAACGGCGGTCCAGGGTATGGTTCGCGGATATCGTGCAACTGGAAGTGTGCCAAAGGAACGGTCCGACGCGCTTCGGCCAGGCTTTCCTCCGAGAGGTCCACCCCGGTGACGTTGAGGCCGGCGTTGGCGAAATGGAGCGCGTGCCGGCCGCGTCCACAAGCCAGATCGAGCAGGCGCTCCCCCTGCTGCGGTCTCCATCGCCCCAGGATGGCGCGCACCCATCGTGCTGCATCAGCCTGGTCGCGATGACCATACAGCAGCGCATAGTAGCGTGTCCCGAACCACTCTTTGTACCAATCCATTCACGGGGTCCTAACCAAGGCCCGCGAAGCTAGCAAAGCGTGATGGGTCGTTGACAACCTCGTGGATAAATACCCCTGGAGGGGGGGGACGAGCGCACCCTGCTCCGACCTTGCTTTGCATGCAAGGCTCCCCACTGGATCTTCATGATCGAACGCATCCACGAACTTTACGACTCCCTGGAACGCCAGCGGGTCCTGATCTCCTTCAAGGGCGCGCTCACGGCCGAGCTGATCACTGCCCTGCTCGGAGCAGTGGAGCGCAAGATGGCGTTGATAGAGACCGATCCGAAGGCACGCAAGCGGGTGTTCAACGTGGTGATGGAGTGTCTGCAGAACCAATTCCACCATCAAGCCCTGGTTCCGATGCCGGTTGGCGTGGAGCAGGGATCCGCGAACGGCATGGTGATGATCGCCCACACGGACAATGGTTACTCCATCCTGACCGGGAATTTCATGGCAGCGGGTGAAGTGGAACGGTTGCGGTCCTACCTGGACCAGATCAACAACCTGACGGCTGGCTCCCTTCGCGACCTGTACCGGGAGCAGCTCAACAATGGTGGTTTTTCGGCCAAAGGCGGGGGCGGCCTCGGGATCCTTGATATTGCCCGCAAGAGCGGCGGAAAGCTGGAGTACGGTTTTGTCCCCTACGACCAAGGGAACACCTTCTTCAGCCTGAACGTGAACGTTACCACATAGAAGACCGAACATGCCAGCTTTGACCCTCGAGGGGACCCCCAAGACGCCCTATGTGAATTTCGATCAGGAGACAGGCCTGCTGGAGATACGGGGGCGGTCCATCCCGGAAAATTCCATCGAATTCTTCAAACCCTTGATCGACTGGGTGGACAAGTATGGTCGCAGCCCCCAGGCCCGCACCTCCCTGCATGTGCAGTTGGAATACTTCAACACGAGTTCCTCCAAGTGTATCCTGGACCTGTTCAAGAAGCTGGAAGGGCTGCGCACCGCAGGGAATGAGGTCACTGTGCTTTGGCACTATGAACTGGATGATGAGGACATGTTGGAAGCTGGCGAGGACTACGCCGGCATCATCAACATACCCTTCAAGATGATCCAGATCAAGGAGGCGGGGGACCGCGGGTGAGCGCGCTCCCATGGACATCACCGTGAGGACCGCGGGGTGAACATGCGAAGCAACCGCGGGAACAGATCGTATTGCAACGCCAGGGCAAGGAACAACGCCATGGTCCACAGGACCATCACGTTCGCCCAGAGCGTGGGTATGCGCATGCCCAGCAACCACTTTGCCGGAGCATAGAAATGCGCGTCGAGCAATCCCCCTTGGTCCGGCAGGCGGTAAACGGGGTCGCTCTTCTGCACAAGCCGGCCTTCGGAAGCCACGATGACGTTCACATCGTTCCGATTGGTGACGATCTCTGCCAGGCTTTCGTTGCGGTAAGCATCCAGCAGACCGAAATACTCCCTGCGTCCTTCTGCCGTGGCGGTCAGTTGCGCAATGAACGCATCCTTCTCACGCTCGGCAATACGGTAGGTATTGCGATAGTGGGTGACCAACAGGTCCAGGCAGGCTTCCACTTCCTGGAGCACCTGTTCGTTCACCGCTGATGGGGTGAGTTGTGAAACGGCCGGGCAGGAGGCTCCGCGCAGCCGCTCCAGTTCACGTTCGAGCTCCCCTTTCACCAAGGCCAATTGGTAGTCCCTGTCCGTTCCGGTCACACCACCCTGTCCCCCCCTCACCTCGGCGATCGCGTTACGCAGTTCACGGACCCACAGATCCTTCCGCCAGTTGGCCTGCTTCATGCGCTGATCGAAATCGTACACCAGCGCTTCATACCTGTTCTCCTTGAATTGCGTCACCGCAAGGCCCTCATAGGCCCAGCGCGAAGCCATGATGTTCCCGATCCAAGGCACACTGCGTTGGGATGCGAACCACGGGTGCAGCTTGTCGAATTTCACGATGACCCCGCTGAACAGAAGCTGGGGTATGATGAGCACCGGGATCATGATGTAGATGACCTTGGCACTGTTGAAGCTCGCGCTCACATTGAGTCCAAGCACATTGGCCATGGCGGCCGTACTGAAGAGGAGCAGCCAATGTTCCACGAAGAGCCCTCGGATATCGAGCACCGCATTGCCAACGAGCACGAAGAGCAGGGTCTGAATGGCGGAAATGATGAATAGGATCGCGATCTTGCTCAACAGGTAACTGGCCCTGCTGAGATCGAGGAACTTCTCGCGCTGCCTGATGGCCCGATCGCGGATGATCTCCTCGGCACTAACGGTGAGCCCGAGGAAGAGGGCCACGATGACCGCGATGAACAGGTACTGCGGCAGGTTGTCGTTCTCCCTGAAGATGTATGCCCCGGCCGTACCGTGGCCGGTCCGATAGAACTTCAGGAAGAAGGCCATCACAAAGGCAAGGGCCGGTGCTTCAAGCAGATTGATCAGCACATACTGCCGGTTGGCCAGTTTGCTGAGGAGGTCACGCTTGAAATACACATGGAACTGCTTGAGCTTGTCGGGAATTGCGAAGGTCGACCGGGGCACACTGCGCTCATCGGGCACCTCCATAGCTGCACCCTCCGAGCGGGCCTTGAACACCTCGTTCCACGCCTCCGGGCTGATCCGTCGTTGATCGGTCTCGTTGCCGTACTCATCCACGAGCTTCGCCTCGAGGATATTGAAGATCTGTTCGGGATTCACATTGCCACAGGCGCCACACTGCCCCACGTCACTGTTCACCTGGCCGGTGACCTGCTTGAAGAACACCACAGCATCCACCGGATCGCCATAATAGACCGGATGACCCTCCTGGTCCATGAGCAGCAACCGGTCGAACAGCTTGAAGATGTCCGAGCTTGGCTGATGGATCACAACGAACACGAGCCTGCCCTTGAGCGCCAACTCCTTGAGCAGGTCCATGATGTTCTCGCTGTCGCGTGAGCTCAACCCACTGGTGGGCTCATCCACGAACAGGACACTGGGCTCGCGAATGAGCTCCAGAGCGATGTTCAGCCGCTTGCGCTGGCCACCACTGATGGTCTTGTCCAAGGGGCTTCCCACCCTGAGGTCCTTGGTCTCGTAGAGCCCCAGGCTCTGGAGCGTGCGCAGCACCCGTTCCGCCACCTGCTCATCGGACAGGTCGCCGAAGGATAGCTTGGCATTGTAGTAGAGGTTCTGGAAGACCGTGAGCTCCTCGATGAGCAGATCGTCCTGGCTCACATGGCCGATGACACCGCGGATGCGGTCCCGCTCAGCATGCACATCGATCCCGTTGATGGTCACATGACCGCGGCTCGGCTTCAGGTTGCCGTTGAGCACGTTCAGCAGGGTGCTTTTGCCGCTTCCGCTGCCACCCATGATGCCGATCAACTTCCCGGCCGATTCGGCAACGCTCAGCTCATGCAGCCCGACACGGCCATTGGGGAACATGTACTCGATGCGCTCCGCCTTGAAAACGATGCGGGGGCGGCCGTTCCGCGCCATGAAGGCGCCGAGGATGTCGCTGTAGTAAATGGGGGCGCCGGAAGGTGGTCGCACACTGCTTCCATTGCTCAGCACATAATGGCTCCCTGGTGCGATGCGTTGCCCGTTCAACAGCACCTCGGCGGAGCCATTGTAACGCATGACGTACAGGTTCACGGAGGGTACATGCAGCACACGGATATCACCGTCCATGGCGTGCGCATGTAGATGTCGTGCATAGGTCAGGGGCGCCTGCACGGCAGCATCGATGTAGAGCAGATGCGCCGCATCCTCCCGTTGGTCGGCACCCGACTCCACGAACGCACGACAGCGTTGGAACTCCTCGAGACCGATGTTGAAGGTATCGGCAACGATGCTCACGAATTCGTTCTCCTGCTCGGTGGCCTCTCCGTTGGCAGCGATGAATTCGAGCAGATGGACCAGCACGACGAACTTCTGGCGCTGGTTCAACTCCTCGTTCACCTGGGTACAGATCCGCAGTACCTTGACGGAGTTGAGCGAAGTGCGCTTGCGTCCGGCACGTCCCGCGCCTCCGCTTGCATGGAACGCCTGTACGAAGGCCTGGTAGCGCGCCATGTGTGCGGCGGCGACCTCGGGGCTGAACTGTTTACGCAGGAAGCGCTCGAGCGGAGCCGCGTTCTCCGGTCGAACACCCTCCCCCACTGCATCGCCTTTGGCGATGATGGCGAAGAGTTGAAGTAAAGCCTTGAGTATCTTCTCGCTCATCCTGCGCCCTTCCTTCCATCCCGAGCGGAAAAAGAAAAGCGCCCCTCTTTACGGGAGGGGCGCTCGAAGGTTGCGTTCAGGCGATCACTTCTTGAAGCCGACCAGCAGCACGGCACAGCCACTGCCGGAGCGGGCCGGATCGAGA
This sequence comes from uncultured Chryseobacterium sp., assembly GCA_964476665.1. Taxonomy (GTDB): domain Bacteria; phylum Bacteroidota; class Bacteroidia; order Flavobacteriales_F; family PHOS-HE28; genus PHOS-HE28. Next base: position 11,413 of record CAYZBO010000059.1, read on the forward strand.
TATGCCTCCACAGTGACCTCAAGCGTGTTGGCGATGACCAGGTCCCAGTAAGGTGCTGCGCTGTGCTCCTTGTTGGTGAAGAGCAGGTTCCGGTCACGGTCATACACAGCGAACAGGAGCAACCCGTCACTGTCACCACTGCAGGCAGCAAGGCGATAGGTAGTTCCGCCGAACAGGGTCATTCCGAACTCGGCCACCTCCTCACCCTGGAGCAGGGCGCGGTAGAACTGGCCGTCCGGGATGTACTGTGCCGTGATATGTTGCTCGCAGCGATCGGCAATGGGTGCACAGAGCCCTTGGGCCTTCAGGGTCACCGACGTGGCGGCAAGGAGGATGGTTGACAGGATGTATCGGCGCATGTTCAGGCGAGTATCATGGAACGCAGCTCCGCGACCTGGGCCGCGATGGTCGCGTACTGCTCAGGGGTGATGACCACTCCGGACTTGCTGTTGATGAACGTTGTGCGCTGGGCCACTTCCGTCACCGGAGCTTCGTATGCGTACGTGCTGGTGATCCCGGAAAAGGTCACCTGCAGACCCTTCAAACCCTCCAACAGGCGGAGGTCCTGCTCTTCGTCCGGCAACGATCCGATCAGGGCAACGAGGTCGTCGAGGGAGCGTCGTTGCTCGCCGATCCGGGCCATCAGAGCGGCATTATCGGCAGCCGCTGGATCCGACACCGTCAGGTGCAGGGATTCCACCCAGCCACCGGCGAGCACATAGGCACTGACATCCATGCGATCGTTGTCCTTCAGGTATTGGTCTGCGGCACGGAAGGCCACACCGCTGAACCGGAGCAGGCTGTCCTCGCTGCCCAGATTGGTCTTGAAGCGCTCAAGGAGGGCGCGATCGAATGCATTGGACAACTCCAGCTCACTACCAATACGTTCGATCGTCTGCAGCGTGGCGAGCGCTTTCTGCCCGTCACCGTGGACGGTCACATAGGCCATGTCAGCCCCGAGCATGCCAAGGAACAGCGAACGCCTGGACCGGTCAGTGATGGCACCCGCCTTGTCAAGTCCTGCCAGGAGGGCGCTGTTGTACTTCAGCCCTGCACCACGGATGGCGTATGCAGCCTGTACCGGCGAAGGGATGCTGAAGTTGCGCCCTCCGAGTTGAACGATGCGCGCATCCCCGGTGCCGTCCGTCACCTGGGTGCTATCCACAACTGCATCCTGTGGAGGAGCATCTGAACCACCGCATGCGGCAAGCGAAAGCACCAAACCCACGAGCAGGGCTGGTCGCGAAAAGGAAAGTGGGACCATATCAGGCACTGAGCTAAGGTTCTCCGGCGAAGGTAACGGCACCTTATACGGGAGGTGTGACGAAAAAGCTTCAGTTATCAACACGGGGCGACGGGAAGGCCATCACCGGCTGGTCCATGAGCGCCATGTTGAACCCACGGAAGCATACCAGGCGATGAACAAATAAGCAGGCAACATGAGCGCATAGGCACCCCGCGGGCCAATGGCATCCATGGTGGCGAACGCACCATAGACCAGCGGCAGGACCGCACCTCCTGCGATGGCCATGATGAGCAGGGCGCTGGCCACTTGTGTTCCGCCGCCGATCCCCCTCAGTGCCAGCGGCCAGATGGCCGGCCACACCAACGCATTGGCCAGGCCGAGGGCCGCGACCAGGTAGACCGAAGTTCGGCCACTGGTCGAAAGGACCGCCAGCGTGAGCACCACCCCGAGCCACGCCGAGACCTTCAGTGCCGTTTTCTGCTCCACAAAACGGGGAATGGTAACGATGCCGATGACATAGCCCACCACCATGCCTGCCAGGGTAAAACTGGTCAGGTGCCTGGCCTTATCCAAGGACATGCCTTGCGCCTCTCCGTAACTGCCGATCGTATCCCCCGCCATCACCTCTACTCCCACGTACAGGAACAAGGCGAGTACACCAAGGACGAGGTTGGGTGAATGAAGCACGCCCCGCTCCCCACCTGATCGCGCGATCCCCGCCTCGGCCTCGATCTCCGGCAAGGGAGACCAGCGGATACCGAACGCCAGCACCACCAAGGCCCCAGCCATCCACAGGTATGGCTCAATGACACGACCGGCGAGCTCCGACAGGCGCTGGTCGAGCTCCTCCGGCGAAAGGCCTGACGCACCCTGCGCGATCGGATCGGCATCGCTCAGCAGCACTGCGCCAATGACCAAAGGGGCCAGCACGCCGGCCAATTTGTTGCAGATGCCCATGATGCTGATGCGCGCCGCCGCGCTCTCAAGGGGGCCGACGATGGTGATGTACGGGTTGCTGGCGGTCTGCAACAAGGACAGCCCGGAGCCGATGAGGAACAGGCCGGTGAGAAAGAGCGGATAGGACCGCTGCTGTGCCGCCGGCACGAAGAACAGGGCCCCCACCGCCATGATCAGGAGTCCGATCATCATGCCGGTCTTCATGCCGGTGCGCTTCAGCACTGCGGCCATGGGCAACGCGGTGACGAAATAGGCAATGTAGAAGGCGAACGTGACGTAGAACGGCTCGGCGCCGGCCTCCAGCTGGCAGACGATCTTCAGGTAACTGATGAGCGGCCCGTTGATCCAAGTGATGAACCCGAACAGGAAGAACAGGATGCCGAGCATGACCACGGCAGAGGTGGTACGGGACGAGTTCATGGTGGTGCGGCCTTGACCTGCGGCGCAAAGTAGGCGTACCAACGAGGCCCTTTCCGCACGTGGGCACCCAGCGGCGAACAACCCGCTGTGAACGGACCGGTCAACGAGCCGGGCGCTCGGTCCGCGCAGACCGAAACCTCCGGATCACCAGTTCAGGTCCTTGCGGTAGTAACGGGGGAACCGCGTGGTCCGGCGCATCTTCTTGTAGAATGCGTTCCACAGCGGGGTCTGCTTCAAGGCCGCGGTCAGTCCATCCTCTTGATGCACTGCGTTCCGGCCGTACTTCGAGCGTGTGATGGTGTGTGCGTTGGGCATGCCGATCAGACAAGATGGCACCCTTGGTGCGCTGCCTCGTGATCGGCGGAGCCAAGGAACGGCAGGGAACGGCCAGGGAGCGGCACAAGGCATAGGTGCCGCACCTTTGCGTCGTGCTCCGGTACATCGACGTCATCCTCCCGCTGGCCATTCCCGGCACCTACACCTATGCCTGGGGCGAGGACCTCCCGGAGGTGAGGGCCGGCATGCGGGTATCGGTCCCCTTCGGGAGAGGCCGCAAGCTCTATGGCGCGCTGGTACGCCGGGTCCACCAGGAGGCCCCGCCGCATCACAGGCCTCGTCCGGCCCTGGGTCTGCTCGATCAGGCACCCGTGGTGACCGAACAACAGTTCCAGTTGTGGGAGCGCATCAGTGAACACTACCTGTGCCACCTCGGCGAAGTGATGATCGCCGCATTGCCTGCGCAGCTTTCACTCAGCAGCGAGACCCGCCTGGTACTGGCCGGTGAACCGACCGCGGACCTCGCCTCCTATGGTCGCGGTGGCCTGTTGGTCGAAGCGCTGCTGCACCGCACCGTGATCACCTTGGAGGAGGCTGGCGACCTGCTCGGCACCAAGGACCCCATGCCCATGGTGAAGCGGTTGATGGAACAGGGGGCCTTGCGCTTGGAGGAACGGCTCGGCAACGACTGGAAGCCCCGGATGGCGCACTATGTGGAACTCCACCCGGATGCACGTTCAGAGGAAGCCCTGCACGGCTGGTTCGATGCGCTGGGTCGGGCACCGAAGCAACTGCAGCTGCTGATGCGCTACATCGAACTGAGCCGTTGCCTGAGCGACCATCCGCGGGAAGTGGAGCGTGCCGCCTTGTTGCGCGCTGCGGGCGTCGCGTCACCGGTGCTCAACAGCCTGGTGGAGAAGGAGCTCTTCCGCATTGCGGAACGCGAAGCCGGCTCCCCCCCCCCCCAGGACCTCCGCCGGGCCACGCCCGACCTCAGTCCGGCGCAGCAGCAAGCCTTGAACGAGGTGCGCCAGGCCTTCACCACCAAGCCCGTGACCCTGCTTCGCGGGGTCACGGCATCGGGCAAGACGGAGCTCTACATCACCCTGATCCAGGAAGCCCTGGACCGGGGCGAACAGGCGCTGTACCTGCTGCCAGAGATCGCGCTCACCACCCAGATCATCGCACGGCTTCGTGAGCGCTTCGGCGACCGGGTCACGGTGGCCCACTCGCGCATGTCGCACAGCGAACGGGCGCGCGCCTGGATGGACATGGCCCAAGGGGCGCATCCCCCGCCCATCATCGTGGGGGCGCGCAGTGCCATCCTCCTGCCCTTCCGCAAGCTGGGCCTCATCGTGGTGGACGAGGAACACGACCCCAGCTACAAACAACAGGACCCGGCGCCGCGCTACAACGCGCGAGACATGGCCATCGTGCTCGCCTCCCTCCATGGTGCGAAGACCCTGCTGGGCTCGGCCACCCCTTCGATGGAGACGCTGCACAATGCACGCATCGGCAAGTTCGGTCATGCGGAACTGCTCACCCGTTTCGGTGATGTGGCACTGCCGGGCATTCAGCGGATCGATCTGCGCGATGCCTACAAGCGCAAGGCGATGCGGGGCCACTTCAGCCTCACCTTGATCGAGCAGATCCAGCGTGCACTGGACCGCCGTGACCAGGTTATCCTGTTCCAGAACCGCCGCGGCTACGTGCCGGTCTGGCAATGCGAGACCTGCTCGTGGGTGCCCGAGTGCGACCAGTGCGATGTTAGCCTGACCTATCACAAGCAGGACCACCAATTGCGCTGCCACTACTGCGGAAGGCACTACCCACCACCGTTGCATTGCGGCTCCTGCGGAAGCAACCGCCTGCGCATGCTGGGATTCGGCACGGAGAAGATCGAAGAGGAGCTCTCACTGCTCTTCCCTGCCGCGCGGATCGGCCGCATGGACCAGGACACCATGCGCGGGAAGCACGCGATGGACAGGCTGCTCACCAGTTTCGGCGAGGGAGGCATCGACATCCTGGTGGGTACGCAGATGGTGACCAAGGGACTGGACTTCGACCATGTGAGCCTGGTGGGCATCATCAGTGCGGACAAGCTGCTGCGATTCCCGGACATCCGGGCGCACGAACGGGCCTTCCAGTTGATGGCCCAGGTGGCGGGCCGGGCCGGCCGCAGGAAGGAGGCCGGGCTGGTGCTGATCCAGGCCACGGAGGTGGACCATCCAGTGCTGCAGTTCGTGGTGGAGCACAACGTGGACGGGATGTACCAGCGGGAGCTGGAGCATCGCAGGGCCCATGGCTACCCGCCGTTCACACGGCTCATCGAACTCACCTTGAAGCATCGTTCCGAAGAACGCGTCATCGCCACGGCCGCAGTGCTTGCGGTGGCGCTGCGCGAAGGCCTGGGCGAGCGGGTGTTGGGGCCTGACGTGCCGGTGGTATCACGCATTCGCGACCGCCACCTGCGCAAACTGATGATCAAGGTGCGTCGCAGCGCCCATGCCGAAGAGAAATCCTTCATCAGCGACACCATCGACCGGGTGTTCAGCGACCCCTTGCACGCCGCGGTGCAGCTCGTTACGGACGTGGATCCGTTGTAGGCTGTGCCTCGGGCCAGAGCAGTTGCCACAGGCGGCCCAAGGGACGTGGCGCGGTGATTGCGATGGGCTGTGCGGAGGCGGGATGCACGAATTCCAGGTGATGGGCATGCAGCGCGATGCTGCGGGCAACGCCGGCCTCGCCCCGTTCGGCGCGGCGCGCACCGTACTTCACATCCCCCTTGATGGGATGTCCCCATGCCGCCAATTGCGCCCGTATCTGGTGGAAGGCGCCCCCTTCTGGCTCCACCTCCACCAAGGCATAGCGTTCCCCTTGTTGAAGCAACCGCACGCTGAGGCGGGCTTCCGCGCTCCGATCCGCTTCGGTGGTGCGTAGCACGGCACGGCGTCGGCCGCCGTCACGCCCGAGAGAATGGGTGAGCAGCACCGGTGCATCAGCAACAGGAGGTCTTCCTTCCACGATCGCGCGATAGCGCTTCAGCACGCGGTGCTCGCGGAAGTCAGCATTGAGCACCTGTAAGGCGGGGGGCATGGCTGCCAGCACCAGGCCGCTCACCGGGCGGTCGATGCGGTTCACGAGTTCCAGTCCGGGCAGGGCCAGGGTGGTGCGCAGCCAGGAGAGCAGGTCTGCATCGCCGGTGGGGTCGGAGGCCACGGGCATGCCGTTGGGCTTCAGGGCCACCACCACGTCCGCTTCGTGGAACAAGACCTTCGCCCCTCCCGGGTGCTCAATACTGTTCATCCGCACTCGGGAAGGAGCGGGAGCGTACATCGGAGACGTAGGCCCCGACGGCTTCGGTGATCACCTGGTGCAGATCGGCGTAGCGGCGCAGGAAGCGCGGATTGAACTCCTTGTTGATGCCAAGCATGTCGTGCAACACCAGTACCTGGCCGTCCACCCCTCCACCCGCACCGATGCCGATGACGGGGATGTGCACGCTGCGTGCCACTTCGGCGGCCAATTGGGCGGGTATCTTCTCCAGCACGATGGCGAAACAGCCCGCCTGCTCCAGCAACTTCGCATCCTCGCGCAGACGTTGCGCTTCGGCTTCCTCCCTGGCCCGCACCACGTAGGTGCCGAACTTGTAGATGCTCTGGGGGGTGAGGCCCAGGTGTCCCATCACCGGAATACCGGCGCTGAGGATCCGTTCTATTGACCCGATCACCTCGCGCCCACCTTCAAGCTTCACGGCATGAGCACCGCTTTCCTTCATGATGCGGATGGCGCTGTTCAGGGCACCTTTCGAATTGCCCTGATAGGTGCCGAACGGCAGGTCCACCACGACCAACGACCGCTGCACGGCCCGCACCACGCTGCCAGCGTGGTAGATCATCTGGTCGAGGGTGATCGGCAGCGTGGTCTCATGGCCGGCCATCACGTTGCTGGCGCTGTCGCCCACCAGGATCACATCAACACCGGAAGCGTCCACCAAGCGTGCCAGCGAGAAGTCATAGGCGGTAAGCATGGAAATGGGCACCCCTTGGGATTTCATTTCCTGCAGCGTGTGGGTGGTGACACGCTTGGCGTCGCGGGTGCCGGTGCTCATGGTGAGGGCGAAGCTACTCAGAAGCCCCCGACCCGCCTCCATGGACCCTTGGCGCCCCCCTCTGGTGGCCCGGGACCGACCGTTCATCAGTTGCCTGCAGCGGTAGTGCCGCCAAGGCTATCTTTGGCGCTGAACCTGTTCGATCCATGCGCCGATCCTTATTCGTGATGGGTACCGCAGCCACCATGCTGGCCGGCTGCAGCACCGATCTGGAGATCAATGCTCCCTACAAGGAGACCACCGTGATATATGCCCTCTTCAACCAGCGGGAGGACACGCATTTCGTGAAGATAAACAAGGCGTTCCTGGGTGAGGGGGATGCACTTGCTTTTGCGCAGGTGCGCGATTCCAGCGAATACAAGGCGGAGGACATTGAGTATGCCAAGGTGGTGCAGATCTACAATGGCAACGAGATCAACACCTTTGACCTGCAGCCCATCACGGTCAACGGCCGGGAACCGGGAACGTTCTACGGTCCCTCCCAGACCTTGTATTTTTTCAAAGGCATCCAGCAGGCCATTCCACCACCGAGCGCGAACCCCACGCCTGTCTACCTGGACCAGAACAGCACCTATGAATTACGCTTGAAGGTCAAAGGCAACGAGATCCGTTCGCGGAGCGTGGTGGTCAATGATTTCAGCATCCGCCAGAACGATCAGGATACGGTCACCCCCTCCAGCCGCATCAACTTCATGGCGCTCGGTGGTGGAGGGTACGCCACGTATTCGCTGGACTGGACCTCGCGTCTGAACTGCAAGCGGTTCCAGGTGGCATGGCGGTTCCGGTACGATGAAGTGCGCGGGAGCGATACCACCTCCGCCTCCTTCACCCAGGAGTGGGGCACCCGCATCGTATCCAACTCCTCCAACGCTCAGGACCTCGACCTCATCCTACCGGGTGAAACGTTCTACCGGACCGTGCGCGACCGTGTACCGAACGATCCTTCGGTGTCTTCGCGCATCTTCCGTGGCATCGACTTCCTCTTCACCGTTGCTGATGACGAGTTCAACACCTTCCTGAGCCTGCAGGAGCCCATTTCAGGCATTGTGGAGGAACGTCCGACCTATACGAACGTGGAAGGCGCTGTGGGGCTCGTTGCCAGCCGCTACACCAAGTCGGTGACCGGCAAATGGTTGAACCCGAACTCCCTGGCGGAGCTTCGCAACGGCCAGTACACACAGGCGCTGAACTTCTGCACTCCCATCGACCCCCTTGACGTGCCGACCTGCGATTGATAGGCCTGCTGCCTTTCTGTCAGCATGAACCCTGCCCCACCGGCAGGGTTCATGCTTTCTGGCAGAAGCTGGGTGCCAAGGACCGGCTGGCATGAAGGTTGACCATTGCCCGCGACCGCCGAACGAAAGCAACCGACAACATGAGCAAGATCATAGGTATCGACCTGGGCACCACCAACAGCTGCGTATCCGTAATGGAAGGCAACGAGCCGGTGGTCATTGAGAACAGTGAAGGCAAGCGCACCACCCCCAGCGTGGTCGCCTTCATCGAAGGTGGTGAGCGGAAAGTGGGAGACCCGGCCAAGCGCCAGGCCATCACCAACCCTAGGAACACCATTTACTCCATCAAGCGCTTCATGGGCTCCTCCTTCGCCGAGTGCGAAAAGGAGGTGGGCCGTGTGCCCTACGAGGTGGTGAAGGGCGAGAACAACACGCCCCGCGTGAAGATCGGCGACCGCATGTACACCCCGCAGGAGATCAGTGCCATGATCCTGCAGAAGATGAAGAAGACCGCC
>CAYZBO010000060.1:0-20161 GCA_964476665.1 uncultured Chryseobacterium sp.
GCTGAATCCCCCAGGTCCGGAAGGAAGCAAGGGTAGGCGGTCGTAGCGGTGCGATGCGGGTCGCTTGCCCCACTTTTTTTGCCCTTACTGAAGGGTTCATCGCTCCGTCGCCTGCTGCTCCTGCCTCCGGCGGAGATCTTCGGTCATACCTTTGGTCCTGGCCACGTCACTTCGATAACCTATCGATGATCGGCGACGTATACGAGGAACTCATCGACGAGCATGAACACCTTGGCGAGCGTACAGGACCGCACCCTCACCCCGGCTGTGAGGTCCTTGATCCAGGAGTTGGTGCACCGCTTCGGCAAGCGACGCAACGAATTGCTGGCTGAGCGCAGTGCACGCCGCAAGTTGCTCTCCAGCGGTTCAGTGGACCATCGCGAGGAGACCGCACACGTACGCCGCACGGATTGGACCGTGGACCCCCTCCCCGAAGCCTTGATGGAACGGCGGGTGGAACTCATGGGCGGGGCCTCCCGATCGGAACTGATCCACGGGCTGAACTCCGGAGCAAAGACCTATGTCGCCGACCTCTGGAACTTCACGCCGAGCGATACGTGGAACATCCTGCGCGCGCACCGGAGCTTGGAGCGCGCTGCAAAGCTGGAACTGGCCTGCCTGGACGACCAGGAGGGGCGGGTGCGCGTGAACCCGAACACGACCACCCGTCTGATGGTGGCACCACGCCCCTTGGTGGCCATGGAATCGGCCGTGCTGCTCAAGGATGAACCCGTTCCCGCCGCCTTCTTCGACCTGGCGATGCTCGCCCATCACTGCGCGCTGGACTGGGAACGCAAGCAGGGGGGCATGTTCCTGCTGTTGCGCGATGTACACAGCCACTTGGAGGCGCGCCTGTGGGAGCAGGTGTTCGACCTGCTGGAGGAGCAGCTGAGCTTGGATAGGGGCACCATCCGCGCCACAGTGATGATCGACAGCATCAACGGCGCATTGGAGGCGGACGAGATCCTCTTTGAGCTCATGCACCATGCTGCGGGGCTGTCGGTCGATCCGCAGGGCTATGCCGCCGATCACATCGCACTGTTCCATGGCAGGGACCGGCCGGTGCTACCTGACCGGGAGACCATGGTACAGAACGCGTCCATGCTGCGCGCGTTGAACCTGCGCATCATCGGGGTGTGCCATCGCCGCGGTTGCCATGCGATCGGCGCACCCAGCTTCGTGCTGCCTCCCATGCAACGGGAACGGCTCAAATCGAGCTACCTGGAAATGCTGGGGGACAAGGAGCGCGAAGCCGTGGACGGCTTTGATGGGACCATCGTGGTGGACGGTGATACCGTGAACCCTGCCATGGTGGAGTTCAACAAGAGCATGCCACGTGCCAATCAGTTGTATTACCTGCGCAATGACCAGTTGGCCCCGAGCGATCTGGTGCAGCGTCCAGAGGGAGCCATCACGGTGGAGAGCCTCGTGAGCATGATCCGCACCACGCTCCGCTACCTCGTTCAACGGGAGGAGGGTCGAGGGTGGGTCATCCAGGGAGGTCGCAAGCACGATCGCTCAAGCCTTCGCCTATGCCTGCGGCTCTTGTGGCAATGGACGCACAGCGATGCGGGCGTGATCACGGCCACCGGCCTGGAGATACGCGACCACCTGGTGCGCTTCCTGGTGCGCAAGGAGAGCGACAAGATGTTCGGGGAGAGCGACGAGCACACTCGCAGGATAGCGGCCCGCGCTGTCGATCACATGCTGGAGATCGTGCTGGCTGAAGAGGTGCCCATGGAGCCCATGCTCTGACAGGGGGGCGGGGCTGCCTAACTTCGCAGCCCATGGCCCACGGCGACTGGATCCCCACCGCGCTACAACTTCCGGACGACGGTGCACGGGTGCTGTGCCGCGTGCCTGGCAATACGGTCTACCTGCCCGGCAAGACCGGCGCCATGGAATTGCGGGAGGTGGTCATCATGCGGTTCGCCCGGGACTTCTTCCTGAAGAACCCGAGCCGCACCGGATACGAAGGCGTTCCACATTTCTGGCTGGGAGAGGGCACCAGCAATCGCTTCTTCGACGAGGTTAGCCACTGGATGGCGTTGCCGATGACCTGATCAGCGGGTGGCCCCTGAACGAGCAGGGTGCCCGACCAAAAGGCCAGGCACCCTGATCGATGGACATTTCCGATCTTACTTGGCGATCTCCAGCAACTCCACATCAAAGATGAGCGTGCTGTTGCCAGGGATGGCGCCACCTGGACCGCCCGAAGGACCGTAGGCGAGGTCGCTGGGGATGTAGAGTTTCCACTTGCTGCCCACGGGCATCAATTGCAGGGCCTCCACCCAGCCACGGATCACGCCGCCTACCGGGAAGGTGGCAGGTTGGCCACGGTCCACGGAGCTGTCGAACTTGGTGCCATCGATGAGGGTTCCCGTGTAGTGTACCGTCACCTTGTCGGATGCGGTGGGCTTCGGTCCGCTGCCCATGGTGATCACTTCGTACTGAAGACCGCTCTCCGTTACAACGATGCCTGGCTTCTTGCTGTTCTCCGCCAGGAACGCTTCGCCTTTCACGCGGTTCTCTTCGGACGCTGTCTGCTCCTCGGCCATGCGCTTGTCCTGCATCTTCTGCATGTAGCTCTGCATCACCTGCTCAAGCAACACCTGGTCCATCATCGCATTGCTGTCAAGACCGTCACGCAGTCCTTTCGCCAGCGCATCCACGTTGACATCGTCCATCTTGCCGCGCTTGAAATTGCTGCCGATGTCCACGCCGATCGCGTAGCTCACCGAATCCATTTCGGTGGTCAAGGTCACTGGACCCTTCTGGCCCTGGGAGCAGGCGCTGAGCAGGGTGATCGCCAGGGCGGCGCTGAAGATGCGTGTGTTCATGTAGTTTGAATGGGGGCGCAAAGGTAGTCCACCGACGGGCACAGGATGCGATCAGGTGTTCAGCAGGCGTTCCAGGATGCGATCGAAGCGTGCGAAGCGTGCCAGATCGGAATGCTGTCCCTTGTTGAAGGTGAAAAGCTCGCGCTGCACGGAGCTTGGAACAAGCGCGTAGAGTTTCAAGGCCGATCGGTAGGGCACCACTGCATCACGCTTCCCATGGAACAGGAAAGTGGGGCATTTGACCCGCTGCACGGCGCGGTCATTGCGGAACGTATACCTGAGCAACAGGCGGTAAGGCAGGATGCGCAGGTAGGAAAAGGCCACGTCGTAGAGGTTGGCGAACGGCGTTTCCAGCAGCAGCATGCGCGGCCGGTTATTGGCCGCCACTGGTGTTGCCAATCCACTTCCCAGGGAACGGCCATAGACCACGATCCGGTCCTCGGCCTCCATGCCACGCAGCACCTCGTACCAGGCCTGAGCATCGGCGTGCAGGGCCGCCTCACTGAGCGCACCCCGGCTCTTTCCATAGCCACGCGGGTCGGGCATCAGTACGTTGTAGCCTTTGCGCAGGAACCGGGGAGCCTGGCGCCCCCAACGCCGCAAGGTGCCCGTGTTGCCATGGAAGTAGAGCACCGTGCCCTTCGGCTCCGCAGCCGGGAAGTACAAGGCGTGCAGCCGGGCGCCGTCCGGCCGATCCAGGTAACGCTCCTCATGATCGAACGGGAACCTGAACCGATACTGATCGCCGATACGGAAGCGGATGAAGATGAAACGCTCCTGGGCGATGAAATAGAACAGGCACAAGGCCGCATAGGCCAGCAGGGCCACCAGCACCAGGGAAAGGAACAAATGCATGGGATCACAAAGCTACTTGGCAAGGCGTCCAAGGGAGCATCTTTGCACCGTGGGACCGCGCGGTATCGTTGCCCTGTGCATGTGCATGCTGCTGAACACGGCTGCGGCCCAGGCAGTGCGGGCCCGCCAACTGCTGTTCAACTACGGCGCCGGGCTTGGTCGTATCGACCTCAGGAGCAACGCAGAAGGTTTGGGAAGCCTCGGCTCCCTAGCGGGCTCAGTACGTTTTTCGGTGAGCTATGCCACCGGTCCACACTTCGCCATCGGCTACCAGTTCGAGCGCCTGGGGAGCACCGAGCACCCTGGCCTGCTGGACCGCTACCGGTTGTCGATGCACCAACTTACCATGCTGGTGCGGCCCTGGGTGCGGGAGCGGTGGCTTGTGGAACTGAGCGCTGGTCTGGGCCCTTCAACGGCCGTGTCAAGCCCACGCAATGCCCGTCTGCAGGCCCGCGCCAGTACAGGCAACGTTGGCGCAGGCGTTAGCTGGCTGCAGATGCTGAGCGGAACGATGGGGCTGCGCGTGGGTGCCGAGATCGGCGCAGCGCCGCAGGAAGCGCTCAACCTGGAGGGAGCACCTGTCACTGACGAGAAGGGTGAAGTGGTGAACGTAGGCTGGTCTGCCTGGCGCGCCGGCGTCGGTCTTGTGGTGCGCTTCTGAGCCCGGGACCTACCCACGCAGAAAGACCCATTGGTCTCCGCTACTCTCCGCAGCGCTGTAGCGATAGCCGTCCACATCGTAGACTTTCAATGGCTCGGGCTCCAGGAGCCTGTGCTGAATGGCATAGCGCGCCATCGCCCCGCGTTGGTGCTTGGCAAAGACCATCACCGTGCGGTACCCACCGGGTCCCTTGTCCTTGAACACCGGTGTAACCACACGCACACCCAACGTGGATGCCCGGGCTGCCTTGAAGTACTCGGCGCTGGCGAGGTTCAACAGGACGTTGGAACCGCTGGCGGCCAGTTCTTCCTTCAGCCGCCCTGCGATGCGATCGCCCCAATAGGCATAGAGGTCCCTCTTCCGCGCAACGGGCAAAGCTGTGCCCATCTCAAGGCGGTGGTCCTGGATGAGGTCCAGCGGGCGTAGCAGCCCGTACAAGCCGGAGAGGATGCGCAGGTGATGCTGGGCGAAGCGCAGATCATCCGCTCCAAGGCTGCGGGCATCAAGGCCCTTGTAAGCCTCCCCATTGAACACGAAAGCGGCCGGCCGGGCATTGCCGGCATCGTGCTTCGCGGTCCATTGTTGGTAGCGCGCATGGTTCAGGGAGGCCAGCTTGTCGCTCAGCTCCATCAGGCCCGAGAGCTTCCTGGGCGTGTACGTGCGCAACTTGGCGATCAACGGCTCGCTGTACTCCAACAGAGCGGGTTGCGTGGTGTTGCGAATACCAGCAGGCACTTCGGCAGCAAGGTCCTTGGCGGGCGAGAGCAGAATGATCATGAGGATCGATAGCGGTTCAGGACCTACTTCATACCGCGCTGCTGCTGGATCTGTTCGTAGGCCTCCTGCACTTTCTTGAACTTTTCGGTGGCCGCCTTCTGCACTTCCTCCCCGAGCTGGGCCACCTTGTCCGGATGGTACTTCATGGCCATGCGGCGGTAGGCCCTCTTCACTTCGTCGTCGCTGGCATCGGCAGGCACCTCCAGGATCTGGTAGGCCGCGCTTGGATCGGCTGTGCGGAACATGGCGCTCAGCGAACCGAGGTCCTTGTCGCTGATGCCCATGGCATGGGCCATGCGTTGGAGGAGGTCCTTCTCGGCGCGGTCCACCTGACCATCGGCATGGGCCAGGCCGATCAGGTAGTGCATCAACTGCAGACGGAGCGGATGAGGCATGTGCCTCCTGATCTGTGCGCACACCTGGTCGACGGCGATATCACGCTTGAGCACATCACGCAAGGCCACCAGCAGCTCGGATGCATGGGCCGTACCGAACTGTTGCACGAAGAAGCGACGCACATGGTCCAGTTCGCGTTGTGTGACACGGCCATCGGCGCGCATGAGCGCAGCGGTGAGCACGACCAGGCTCATGGCCAGATCACCGGCCGTGGTGGCCCCACTGGGTCGGCTGCGCGTGGGCTGCTCCACCACATCTTCTCCGCCCATGCGATCGAGCATGGCGCCCACCGCGAAGCCGAGCAGACCACCAATGGGTCCTCCGAAGGCCCATCCCAAACCACCACCTATCCACTTGGAGAATGCCATCCGTATTCCGCTCTTCACCAGCTGCCACCAGCACCACCGCCGCCGAAGCTGCCACCACCGAAGCCGCCGAACCCACCTCCTCCACCCCCACCCCAACCGCCACCACCACCGCGGTGCCAGCGTCCGGTGCGGTTGTCCATCTGGCTCAACAGCCACATGGCGGTCCACCAGTCCACCTTGTTGGTGGAAGCATAGTTGCGTACGCGGTTGCGCCAGGAGAAGAAGATCACCAGGCCCACCAGCAGGAAGACCAGCAGCACCGGCCAGACCGGTGCACGACCGGGCTGCAGCGCTTCATTGTATTCGCCCTTGGCCATCGCCATGAGGAGGTCCGTTGCACGATCAAGGCCGCCGAAGTGATCGCCTTTCCTGAAGCGCGGAATGATGACCCCGTCCACCACCTGTTTGGCGCGCAGGTCGGGAATGGCACCCTCCAACCCGTATCCCACGGCGATGAACACCTTGCGTTGACCGGGCGGCCCGTTCGGCTTCACCAGCAGCACGATGCCATTGTCGAAGCGCTGCTGCCCGATGCCCCAACGCTCACCGATGTCGAATGCCAGGTCGCTCTCGGGCAGGCCGCACAGGGTATCCACGATCAACACCAGAAGCTGGTTGCTCGTTTCGCGGGCGAAGGCCACCAGCTTCGCATTGAGGCGATCGGCTTCGCCATGTTCAAGCCAGTCAGCATAGTCCCACACCAGGCTGTTCTGGTCACGCTTTTCAGGCGGCGTAAGACTGCAATCGAATTGAGCCGCCCGGGCTGGCAGCACCAACAACAGCAGCAGTGCGATGACACCGGTCCTCATCGCGTGGAGTAGGTGATGGTGTTGCTCAGCTCGTTGGCATCATCACTGCGCAGGGGGAAGTGCACGCGCAGTTTTTCGCCGATCATGCGCACCGCTTCACACAGTCCTTCACAGCGCTGATCGGCGGCGAAGTGAAGCTTCAGGACGGCCACCACATCGCTCCAGAAGCCCGGACCCACCTTGGCATGGATGCCGCTGTCGCCGATCACGGCCACCTGACGGTCGGCTACGCAGATGTAGAGTAGTACGGCATTCCGGTCGCGGGTGCGGTGCATGGCCAGTTCTTCGAAGATGAAGGCGGCATGATCGAGCACTTCCTCTTCGATGTGATCCTCCAGATGCACGCGCAGCTCACCCGAGGTGAGCCGCTCGGCTTCCGCGATGGCCGTTTCCACGCGCCCCCGTTCATCGGCGGTCAGGAATTCGGCAGCTGTCAGGGCGCTCACTTGAAGGAGATGTCGGGTGCGTTCTCCGTTCCTTCCTGCGCCTCGAAGTAGCCCTTCTCGGTGAACCCGAAGAAGCCGGCGAGCAGGTTGCCCGGGAAGCGCTTGATGCGGGTGTTGTAATTGCGCGCAACGTCATTGAACTTGCGGCGTTCCACCCCGATGCGGTTCTCCATGCCCTCGTACTGGGCCTGGAAGTCCTGGAAGCCTTTCACGGCCTTCAGTTCGGGGTAGCGTTCAATGGTGACGAGCAAGCGCGAAAGAGCTCCGCTGAACTGGTCCTGTGCCTGCTGGAACTGCTGGATCTTCTCAGGGCTGAGGTCGCCGGCATCGATGGTGGTGCTGGTGGCCTTGGCGCGTGCCTCCACCACCTGGGTGAGGGTCTCCTTCTCGAAGTCGGCCGCACCTTTCACGATCTCCACCAGGTTCTTGGTCTTGTCGGCACGGAGCTGGTAGGCGTTCTCCACGTTGCTCCACTGCTTGCTCACGTCCTCATTGAGCCCCACGGTGCCATTGTAGAAGTTCATGGCCCAGAGGCCGATGAGCAACAGCACGCCAAGGACGGCGAATGGACGGATGTTCTTCATGGTTCGGTTCAGTGTTCGGTGATCGCTGCGAAGTTACTGTCCTCGGGCAAGCATCCCGGCCGACCAGAGCCCTGGCGTTACGAACGGTCCGCCGATCGGACAGGCGGCACGATCTTGGTGCCCGGAATGAAGGCGCCGCAAGACCAGCAGCAATTGAACGCGAGTTGCATCCTCTTGTACGAACGGCTGCTGGGCCTTCCGCCGGGGCTGCTCCAGCGGGTACGGCTCATGCCGCGCGACCGCAACTGGCTGCACGCTCCCTGGTATGGCGATACGCCCGGCGGTGGGCTGGTACTGGCGGAGCATGTGTATTTGAGCCGAACGCTCTTCCACGCCCCACAGGGCAGCGACCGCCGCTTGCAGCTCAGCTGGCTGCTCCTCATGGCGCACGAGCTGGTGCATGTGCGGCAGAGCCGCAAGCTGGCAGCTGGACCGCTGCGTCCCCTGCGATTCGGGCTCTGGGCAGGCATCCGTTACGCACACTCCTTCCTCCTTCATGGCCGCCGTGCCTATGCCGAAGCGACGTTCGAGCGGGAAGCGGAAGGGGGACGGGAGGCCTTGCTCGCATTGCTCCGCAGAACGGGTGGGATACACCCGCAGCACCCCTTGGTGACGTTCTGCATGGAGGACCGACCGGAGGCGTTGCGCCACTGGCTAGACGTACACCTGCCCGGCTGATCAGGGCTGCACCACCAACGGAAGCGAGCACTGCTCTGTTCCGGTCAGCAGCACCTGGTAGCGTCCCGGGGCCAGACCGGCCACATCGATGGCGAGCGCTCCACTGGCCGGCACCCGCTGCGCACCGATCACCATGCGCCCTTGGGCATCGATGACCATCGCTTCACCGGTGGTACCAGCCGGCACACGCAACCACGCCATGGTGGCCGCAGGGTTCGGGTGCAGCGTCATGTGTACCCCGTCGTTGGCCGCAACACCGGTGTGGATATCGACGGGGGAGTAGTGGAAGCGAGCCTGCGTCACCTGCCCTGCCACGGTCGTCACCAGCAGCACCGGTTCATCCATGCCATTGGCGATCCACTTGTACTCCACGGTCTCCGGCTCGGGGAAGGAGATGCCTTGACCGAATTGGGAGATGTAGATGGAATCCACGCGTTGCAGCACGGAGCGCACGCGCAGCACTTCGAAGGTATCGGCCGGCAGGTAAAGGGTGCCCCATCCATCCACGGAATTGGCCCGCACCTGGTCCTGCGTGAAACTGAACAGCGTGGGCACTTCCAGGGTGAACGAACTGGCGGATGTGTCGGCATCCCCGAAGTTCAGGGGGAACACGTGGATGCGGTCCACGGGTATGCGCCGCACACTGGTGGGCACACCGTTCACATTGGCACCGAAGCCCACGTTGCGGTAACCCGTGGCATCGCGCTTGAAGTATTCGTACACGTTGGTCACGTTCAACTGTTGGAAGGAGAAGGCCTGGCCGCGCATGGCGATGTCGGCGTCGTGGTCCGGGTAGATGAACGGATTGTTGAAGTAGAACTGGAACAGCACCGGGGTTGAAGAGACGCTCACCACCGTATCCGCTCCTTCCCCGCCCACTTCAAGCATGGAGAAGTCCCAAGTGACTCCCGCTCCGGTAAAGTCCACGTCGATCCCCGCGGGCAGGGTGTTCACGTAACGCACAGTGTCTCCCACGCTCGGCATGTCGCTCGGACCGATCGTGATCTGTGCGGAGAGCGCTGTAGCAAGCAGGAAGGTCGACAGGGTGAGGGTTGTGCGCATGGTCCGGTGGTTGCCCACAAAACTACCGAAGTGCAGGACGGCACACAATGGCCCGAACCTTGCAAGCGTTGCTGCTACCTTTGTACTCCCATGCGTTCGCTCCTGTTCATCGGCCTTGTGCTGGCCCACTTCGCCACCTTCGCCCAGCCCGGTCGTCAGGGTGACCTCATCCAGTTCAGCGGTGTGGTGGTCACGGACAGCCTTTCCCCCGTGCCCTTCACCAACATCCTCATCCGCAACACGTACCGCGGAACGATGAGCGATGTATACGGCTACTTCAGCTTCGTGGCGCAGGAAGGCGATACGGTCCTGTTCAGCGCCGTGGGCTTCGAGCGCTCCCAGTATGTCATTCCATCCGATCTGGATGACAACAAGTACTCCATGATCCACGTGATGAGCCGGGACACCGTTCAACTGCGGGAGATCGCGGTGTATCCCTGGCCCTCGAAGGAGCAGTTCCGCGATGCCTTCCTGAACCTGCGCCTGCCTGACGACGACTACCAACTGGCCCTGAAGAACCTGAGCCCTGCGGAGATGGTGCAACGGATGGAGAACCTTCCACCCGATGCGTACCAGAGCTTCCGCTACCAGATGCAACTGGACCAGACGCGCCTGTACTATGCTGGCGGCACCCCGAACATCAACCTGTTCAACCCCATTGCCTGGGCGCAGTTCCTGCAGGCCTGGCAGAACGGCGATTTCAAGCGGAAGGATAAATGAGCCTTTCCGCCACAGGCCCGTGGACCTATCCTCCCACCCTTCCTGACGACCCCAAGCGGCTGTGCCTGGTGGAGCTGCAGCACGTTCGCACCGGCGAAGTGCGGTACTACGTGATGCGCTACCTGCGCAATAACTGGCAGTTCCAGGAGCGGCTGAAGATCAGTTCGGAGCAGCGGGTGATGCGGTGGGCGTACGTGGCATCGGACAACGGAACGGCAACCGTTCCGACCTGACCCTTGCCATCGCGTCGGGGCTTCAGCCCAGTACCTCCTTCACCTTCGCACCGATCGTGGCCGGGCTGTCCACCACGTGGATGCCGCACTCACGCATCACGGCCTTCTTGGCGGCCGCGCTCTCATCGGCACCGCTCACGATGGCGCCTGCGTGGCCCATGGTGCGGCCCTTGGGGGCGGTCTCGCCAGCGATGAAGCCGATCACCGGCTTCTTGCAGTTCGCCTTGATCCAGCGGGCGGCCTGGATCTCCAGATCTCCGCCGATCTCGCCGATCATCACGATGGCTTCGGTGGCAGGGTCGTTGGCAAAGAGCTGCACGGCCTCGAGCGTGGTGGTGCCTATGATGGGGTCGCCGCCGATGCCGATGGCCGTGGTGATGCCCATGCCGGCCTTCACCACCTGGTCGGCCGCCTCGTAGGTAAGGGTGCCCGACTTGGACACGATGCCCACCTTGCCCTTCTTGAAGACGAAGCCGGGCATGATACCCACCTTGCACTCCTCCGCGGTGATGACGCCCGGGCAGTTGGGGCCGATGAGGCGGCAGTCCTTGCCCCGCAGGAATTCGCGGGCGGTGACCATGTCCTTCACGGGGATGCCCTCGGTGATGCACACGATGACCTTGATGCCCGCTTCGGCAGCCTCCATGATGGCGTCCGCAGCGAAGGCGGGGGGCACGAAAATGATGCTCACGTCAGCACCGGTGGTCTTCACCGCATCGCTGACGGTCTCGAACACGGGACGGTCCAAGTGCGACTGACCGCCCTTGCCGGGGGTGACGCCGCCCACCACATTGGTGCCGTACTCGATCATCTGCGAGGCGTGGAAGGTGCCTTCACTGCCGGTGAATCCTTGGACGATGACCTTGCTGTTCTTGTTGACGAGTACGCTCATGACGGGTCGTGTGCGGTGAGTTGCTTGGGCGGCAAAAGTAACGGCTACGGGCTCACTTCGGCGGCATGGGGTGGACGACGCTTGAGATAGGCGTTCACATAGTACAATCCACCGAGCATGATGACCCCGGCGGTGATGTAGGGCAACCCGTGCATCACCTCGTATAAACGCCCGCCCATGGCCGGTCCTGCGATGCGCGCCAGCGAACCGAAGCTCTGGTTGAGGCCCAGCACTTCACCCTGCTCCTCCTGCTTCGCATTGCGGCTGAGCTGGGCCAGCAAGGTGGGCGACAGCGAACCATTGCCCAGGGAAAGCAAGGCAATGGACACGATGCTGAGCGGCAGGAACAGTTCCTTCGGTATGAACGCGATCATGCCCAGGCCGATGGCCACCATCAACGCGCCATAGATCATCAGGTTGCGCTCCCCGAAGGTGCGCTGCAGCCAGCCCACCATGGTGCCCTGCACAATGGCCGAGCCAAGGCCCACGATGGCGAACATGTAGCCGATGCGCGTCTTGTCGAGCCCGTAGTCATCGTACCAGAGCATGGCGATGGTCATCTGCATCATGCTGAAGGCGGTGATGTAGATGAAGCTGATGACGTACAGGTCGCGGAAGCGCGGCTCGCGCAGGGCCCGGATGGCGCCGCTCACCGGCTTGATGCGCAGTTTGCGATGGGTGACCTTTTCCTGCAATGACTCGGGAAGGAAGATCCATACGGCCACTAGGTTGAGCACACAGAGCAGGGCCGCCACGTATCCCACCCACTCCACACCGAGACTGTCGAAGATGAGGCTGCCGAGCGGCGGACCGAAGATGAAGCCAAGCCCGAAGGCGGCACCGATCAGGCCCAGGGACTTGGCGCGTTGGTCGGGCGGGGTGATGTCGGTGATGTAGGCCTGCGCAGCGGTGATGTTGCCCGAGCCGACACCGGTGAGCATGCGGCTGATGATGAGCACGGTGATGGTGGTGGCTTGAGCGAACAACACATAACTGACGGCAGAGATGCCGACCGCAATGAGGATGACCGGCCGCCTGCCGTAGCGGTCGCTGAGCGCACCCCAGAAGGGGGTGAAGATGAACATCATCAGGCTGAACAGTGCGCCTGTATCCCCCACCAAGGCCTCGCTGGCATTGAGCTCGCGGGCATAGATCGGCACCACGGGCACGAAGATCCCGAAGCCGATCAGGTCAATGAAGATGGTGAGGAAGAGAATGACGAGCCGACGGTCCATGAAAGCGCGCGAAGGTAGATCGGTGCGGCCCGACCGACGCATCACCGAGCCATTGTCACACCACCTGCGCGGGAGCCACCGAGGTCTTCCGGACATAGGGCCGGATGATCAGTCGGATGGTGTTCTTCCAACTGAGGTACTTCCAGGCCCAGTTGACGAGCACCATGATGCGGTTGCGGAAGCTGACGAGCTGTATCACGTGTACGAACATCCAGAGCAGCCACGCGAAGGTGCCCCCGAAGCTGCGCGTGCCGAGGTCCACCACCGCGCGGCGGCGTCCGATCACGGCCATGCTGCCTTTGTGGTGATAGCTGAAGGGCAGCAGCGTTCCGCCCTTCACACGCCGCTTGAGGTTGCTCACCAAGTGGCGCCCCTGTTGAATGGCCACGGTGGCCACCTGCGGGTGACCCTTTGGCCAGGCCGGATCGCCTTCCATCAGGGCGCAATCGCCGATGACGAAGATCTCCGGATGGTGTATCAAGGCGTTCTGGCGGTCCACCAGGTACCGGTTGGCACGTTCGTGCAGATCGGCCTCCAGACCGGCAATGGTGACGCCCTTCACCCCGGCCGCCCAGATCACGGTATTGGTCTCCACCTCGGTGCCATCGTTCAGCTTGATCCGCTCCGCGTCGCCGTCCAGCACACGCGCACCGAGCCTTACGTCCACACCCAACTCACGCAGGTACCTCAGCGCATTGGCACTGGACCGCTCGCTGAAGTGTTGCAGCACGCGCTCGTTGCTGTCGATGAGCATGATGCGCATGAGGTCGCTGTCCATCTCGCGGTACTCCTGACGCAGCACGTTCCGCTTGATCTCGGCCAGGGCACCGGCCAGCTCCACACCGGTGGGGCCGGCACCCACGATGACGAAGTTGAGGCAGCGACGCACTGCGCTTTCCTCGTTCAATGCGATGGCGGCCTCGAACTCCTGAAGGAAGTCGCTGCGTATATCGAGGGCCTGGTTGATGCTTTTCAGCTGCATGGCATGGTGCTCCATGCTTCGATTGCCGAAGAAGTTCGTGGTGCTACCAAGGGCCATCACCAGCACATCATAGGAGAACTCTCCGATGGTGGTGCGCACCACCTTGCGTTCGGGGTCCACGCCGGTGACCTCGGTCATGCGAAAGGCCACGTTGGGCATGGGCCCGATGGTTCGGCGGAAGGGATGCGCAATGCTGTCGGCACCGAGGCTGGCGGTGGCCACCTGGTACAACAGTGGCTGGAAGCAGTGGTGGTTCTGCTTGTCGAGCAGGAGCACCTTGTACGGCGTGTTGGCGAGGCCCTGCACCACTTCCAGGCCCGCGAATCCGCCGCCCACCACGATGACCGTGGGGTACGGGAGTTGGTCGTAGGCGATCTTCGCTTCACTGGGCATGGTGCGCGTGTTGGGGGCGGCACAAAGATCCGGATCTTTGCGGCCCCACCGACATGCAACAGGACACCATCGCCGCGCTCTCGAGCGCACCGGGCACCGGTGCGGTGGCCCTCCTGCGGCTTTCCGGTCCGAAGGCCTTCGAGGTGGTGGGCCGTCTGGCACCGTCGCTGCCCATCGAACCGCTTGCGCGCCGGGCCTACTTCGTTCCATTGATCGACCTCGACGGTCAGGTGGACGAAGGGCTGATCACCTGCTACAAGGGCCCACGCAGCTACACCGGTGAGGATGTGGTGGAGATCGGGGTGCATGGCTCACCGTACATCCAGCAGCGGGTGCTGCAGGCCTTGCTGGATGCTGGCGCACGGCTGGCGTTGCCGGGTGAGTTCACCCAGCGCGCCTTCCTCAATCGCAAGATGGACCTGAGCCAGGCCGAGGCCGTGGCCGACCTCATCGCCAGCCAGAGCGCAGCGCAGCACCGGCTCGCACTGGAGCAGCTCCGGGGTGGTTTCGGGGCACGCATCGAGGAACTCCGTCAACAGCTGATCGACTTCGCCGCCCTCATCGAGCTGGAGCTCGACTTCAGCGAAGAGGATGTGGAGTTCGCGCAACGCATCGAGCTGGTGGCGCTGCTGGAGCGGCTCATCGACCTGTGCGGTGAACTGATCGATAGCTTCCGCTACGGCAACGCGGTGAAGCAGGGCATCCCGGTGGCCATCGTGGGCGCGCCCAACAGTGGCAAGAGCACCCTCCTGAATGCGCTGCTGAAGGAGGAACGGGCCATCGTGAGCGACATCCCCGGCACCACGCGCGACACGGTGGAAGAGACCCTCACCATTGGCGGCGTGCTGTTCCGCATCATTGACACGGCGGGCATCCGGCGCACGGAGGACAGCGTGGAGAAGCTGGGCATCGAGCGCAGCTACCGCAAGGCGGGTGAGGCGCGCATCGTGATCCTGCTGGGCGATGGATCCGTGCTCTCCGAAGGTGCCCTGCGCACGGAGGCCGGTCTGTTGCAGCGGCGTGTGGGCGCGGGTCCGGTGATCCTGCCCGTGATGAACAAGAGCGATGTGCCGGGTACGGGTACGGCCGGTGAACTGTTGCGCATTTCGGCCCGCACAGGCCAGGGGCTGGATGCATTGCAGCGTGCGTTGCTGGCCGAAGTGGAGGCCATGCGCAGTGGTCCGGGTGACATCGTGGTGACCAACGCGCGCCACGTGGACGCCCTGCGCAAAGCCAAGGTGGCGCTGGAAGAAGCGCGCAAGGCCATCGACCTGGGCATCAGTGGAGAACTGCTGGCCATCGACCTGCGTCGGGCGCAGCATCACCTGGGGGAGATCACCGGGCGCATCACCACGGATGATCTGCTGGGCAGCATCTTTGGGCGGTTCTGCATCGGGAAGTGAGCATTCGGCTCCACGAACGGCACTTTACGGTGATCACCGTAGCACTTCACGGCAGATCACGGAGTAGCCGCCTCCGTAGCAAGGGGAAGCTTTGCCGACCCCACCACCGTGATCCCCCATAGTCCGACCAACAGGCTTGAACGCCTCTCCTATCCGACCCTCCTTGTCACTGCTGCGGCATGCCTTCTGACACTGGCCGCAGCCGCGCAGGATGATGGTCAGCAGTACCGGGTGATCAACATCCGCGACGAGGCCAACATCACCCGGCATATCCAAAGCTGGCTGGACCTTTCGCCGGATGGGCGTACGCTGGCCGTGGCGCCCACACAATCCTTCCCGTTCCGCCTGTACGACCTGCAGGAGAGCCGTATTACGCGTACCATCGATGTGGGCAACTGGTATGCCGGCACGCGCAGCACCTTCAGCAGCAGCGGTCGGTACCTGGTCCTTCAGCAGCTGTTCTACCTGGACATGGCACCGAACAAGGTGCGTTCGGTGAAGTTCGAAGTGGTGGATGTGGCCAGTGGTTCATCCGTATTCCAAGCGGAGGACATCTACACTGCGGCCCTGTCACCCGATGAACGCACCCTGTACACCGTGGGTCCGAAAGGATTGGAGGTCGTCGACCTGTCGAGCGGCAAGCGCGACCCCGTGCGACGCCTTGAACGGCTGGGTCACGCGGTTGCAGTGAGCAGTGATGGTGGTCGTGTGGCCATCGCACACCGACCCACCCGCGCAGAGCTGGCCGCGATGCCCAGTGTGCGTAACGACAAGGATGCCTTGAAGGCGCTGGAGAAGTACGGCAACATCGTGGTGGTCTACGATGCCGCCACGCTCACACCCGTACACACGCTGAACGAGCCCTTCGACAAGGTCTTCCGCCTGGTATACAGCACGGACGGCAGGGACCTGTGGATCCACGCGAAGCCCCACACCCGCAAGGGCAGCGCCGTGGACCCGCGCCAGAGCTATGTGAGCACGGCGGATGCCGGGACGGGCGAGATGCGTCGCACCGCCTTCCCGTCACTGTCCACCTACGAGCCCGACTTCCGCATCAGCCCGGACGGACGGCTCTTCGGTATCGTCAGCCAGGGGCGGAAGTTCCTGGAGATACACCTCTACGAGCGGGAGACCGGGCGCATGGTGGACCGCTTCGAGCTGAGCTATCGCTTTGCCGATGCCACACCCTTGAAGGACGGCGAGTTCGGTGCTGATGGCCGGCTCTCGTTCACCTTCCTGCCTGACGGTCGCCGCATCTGGATGACGTTCGGCACCCGCCTCATCGAATGGACCTACGCCCCATGAGGACGCTGCTGACCACCCTGTTCTCGCTGCTTCTGGCAGTTGGTTCCTTCGCCCAGAAGAAGGAACTGCTGGACGACAAGGAGACCATCCTTGCCCGCGCTGCGCAGGCCTTTGAAGCCGCGCTGGAGGAGGGCGGCGCGCTGCATGCCGTGGTGACCGAAGAACGGCTCATCGGTGTGTACCACCTGCAGGTCAGCTTCCGCGAGAAGGGCGACATCAGCAGCGTTTTCGTGGCACGCGCCGAGGCACACGACATCCGCTCGCAGAACCGCATCAAGGACCTCGTGCACCAGCTCGAGCTGCCCTTCAGGATGCCGAAGGGCCGGCAGTACAGGATCGAGCACACGTTCGACCTCAACGCCTTGCACCCGTGAATGAACAACCACCCACCCAACGCATGAAACACCTCATCCTACCCTGCACACTGATCCTGGCCACCGGTCTGATGGCCCAGGAGGACATGCCCACCATCTGGGAGACCAAGTTGGAGCACCGCATCGAGCATACCGGCACCGGCACTGAGGAGCGTGGCTACAGCTACGCCGCGGACGACAAGGAGATGACCGTCTTCGACAACAAGACCGGCGCCACCAAATGGACGGGGCGTTACAAGGACCTCACCCCCAAACTGAACAAGGTGGACGAGCTGATCCCGTTCTGGGAAAGTGATGCCATCTTCCTCTTCGATCGGCGCACCGGAAAGGACCAGATCGCCGTGTTGAACCTGGCGGACGGCAAGCTGTTGTGGCATACCGACAAGTACCAGAACCTCACCGACGAGAACGTCATCTACATCCCGGAGAAGGACGGCTTCGCCATTTCGCTGAAAGAGCGCCTGGTCTTCGTGAAGGCCAAGACGGGCGAAGAATTGTGGAGCACCGATAAGTTCAAGGGTGTGGCAGGCCAGTACGTCGCCACCCCGGACGGTAAAATGGTCATGGTCAACTTCGTTCCCAGCAACCTGGGTGCGCTCTTCAGCGGGTTCAAGAACCAGATCGTAAAGATCGATCTGAACAACGGCAACATCCTGTGGGAGAACACATATGTTGGCCGTGCTGAACGCAAGGTCATCAGCCGTGAATTCCTATACGACCTCGACATTGCGGGCGACAAGGTATTCCTGCGCATGAACGGCATGCAGGTGTACGACCTCAACACCGGAGCCAATGTGTACACGGCCGCCTTCGACTATACACCGGACAAGCTGGTGGGCGCACCGGCCGGTGCCAAGAAGTTCGGCGTGTACCATGCCGTGGCCGACCCGGTGATCGTGGGTGACGACCTGTATGTGCTGGACATGAGCAACAAGAAGAGCCAGTATGTGAGGAAGTACGACCGCAACAGTGGCAAGCTCTTGTGGAGCAGCCCGGAGATCAAGGAGGCGCGGGCCATCCCCAACATGTACGTGGTGGGCGACAAGGTGCTGTTGCAGATCGGTGGCAACGTGGAGGCACAGGCGTATATCTATCGGCGCGAACCCGATGGACAGGGCGGATGGACCATCACCGAAGAGTGGCGCATCTGGCGGCCCAATGTGAAGCCCAACGGCATCCAGGCCTTCAACACCAGTGATGGCAGCCTGGCCTGGGACAGCGAACGCTTCCGCAAAGGCATCACCAACGCGGTGGTCATCGACGATCAGTTCGTTGTGTGCAGTGGGAAGGAGCTCTACAGCATGGACATCGCCACCGGCGCGGAGAAGTTCGTGGTGCCGGTGGCCAAGGGCGGTGTGGGCAATGCGGACCAGATCATGACCTACCAGGACAAGATCGTGGTGATCGGCGACAAGGGCGTGAGCACCTTCGACATGAAGACGGGCAACGCCGTGGCCAGCGGCAAGTACAAGAAGAGCGATCTGGAGGACCACGAGGGCGACCGCATGATCCTGAAGACCGCCAAGGCCGACATCGCCTGCTTCGACCTCGACAACTGCGCGTACAAGGAGTTCAAGGCGCGCACCGGGGCCATCACCAGCATGAGCACCGACGGCAACTTCGTGTACGTCTACGACAAGAAGAACGTGACCAAGGTGGGTACCCGGTAAGCGCTTCCGCCACCGGGGAACGCGCAGGCCGTGCCGTTGGGCACGGCCTGTGTCAATTACGGGCATCCCTGCACCTCACCCAGCACGCGGTGGATGAAGATGTACTCATCGGTCCCATCTCCTTCCATGGCAGGTCCCATGGCCACGGTGCACTCCACTTCGATGGTCCATGGATCGCCGCCCTGGGCCACGCTGCGTAAGTAGTGGCGCTCCAGATCACGGCTGTTGAGACTGCCAGCGCGTTCCCCTTCATCGGTCCACTCCTCACCGCCCGCGCTGGGCCAGTTGGATGATGCCCCACAGGGCTGGAAGCTCATGGCATCGGCGAAGTAGATGAACGTTCCGGTGATGCGCATGCGTGGGACCTCGTCTTGAAGCTCGTCGGACAGGCGGTCCAGCGTCATGTCCAGACCGGTCAATGCAGCCTGCCCCTTCTCATCCACCTGCATCAGGCCTTCCTCCGTTGGCTGGTAGAAGGACGGTCTGTCGCTCATCTGCCCCACGGTGACCAGCCCATTGGCCACCTGCCACTGACCGATGGCACCGAAGGGGAGCGAGTCCCGGTCGATGTAGTGCTGGCGCAGGATGAAGGTGCTGTCGCTGCGCAACCATAGCTGGGTAACGATGCCGGGGCAATCGGCACAGGGCAGGGTGTCCTCGTAATAGCCAGGCTGGTCGGTATACACGCCGGTGCCGCTGAGGTCATCGGTGGTCCCTCCGTGGTCGGTCTCAGGTGTTTCGGTGGCGTTACACGACCAGAGCACCATTACGGCGAGCAGAGGTAAATGGGCACGCATGTCCTGTGAATGTGGTTCGAAGGTAGCGCACGACCTTTGGCGCATCATGGTCCCTGTACTCCCCGCCTTCTACTTCGGCAGCGTTGAGCATTACCGACTACTGGCGAAGCACCCGCGGGTCATCATCGATATCGGTGAGCATTACGAACGACAGAGCTACCGCACGCGCACCCGCATCGTGGGGCCCAACAGTGTACAGGACCTTACCGTGCAGATCGCCCGCCGCAGTGGCGAGAAGATGCCGATGCACACCGTCGGCCTGAGTTATGCAGAGACCTGGCCGCAACAGCACGTTCACGCCATCCGGAGCGCGTACGGCAACACACCGTGGTTCATTCATTTCATCGATGGGATAGAAGCGGTGGTATTGCAGCGGTACGACCGGCTCGTTGACCTTGACATGGCGACGATACGCTTGGGGATGAAGTGGCTGGGGCTGAGGACGGAGCTGGTGGTAAGCGAGGAATATGTCGTCCAACGTTCGTTGTCCGATGTCCGATGCGGCGCACCTACTGTGGAGGTGGGCCGCATCGGACATGAGACCTCGGACAACGACCAGTTCGACCTGCGCACCTCCTTCCACCCTAAGCGTCCACTCCCGGCGGATATCTCCACTGCTCCACCCTATCCCCAGATCTTCGCCGACCGACATGGGTTCCAGCCGCGCATGAGCATCATCGA
>CAYZBO010000061.1:0-20046 GCA_964476665.1 uncultured Chryseobacterium sp.
TGTACCCCGGCTCCACCATCCAGGTGAAGTTCACCTGCCGCGAGAAGCTGGACCAGGAGAAACGGCCGAAGACCGCCGACTCACCCAAGGGCGCCGATGTCGCGCGCGGCATCGTGAAGTGGTTAGTGGATGTCGTTGATGAAACTGGGGAAACTGTGGCCCTGGCGACCATTCTCACGATGGTGAAGAAGTTGGATCAGTCGTAGGTGAATACGAGGGCGTGCCCCCGCCTCAAATGCAGGCGGGGTCGCGTGCTCCGCTGTAGCCGGCTTGTCAGGGCCAGCACCCACGGCGCTGCGGTGGCTTCCTCCGGTCGCCTCCTCGCTGCTCGGGGCTGCACGGCCCTTCCGGCACCGGGCTGCCGCTGCGCCCGCTCACGCGAAATGCTTCACCACACACAAACCGTTGGTGCTCACACCCTTTTGCCCTGCTACTTCAAGACGTCGAACATCACCTGCTCTGGCTCTTACCATTCCGCTACGGAATATTCTCTTGTGGATGGTATCCGCTAGGTCAAAATTCCGGCCATGCTGCGTCAGGTTCTGGCGTAGTTGAGGGGATATCTTGGCTCCTTTTGGCGACTTTGAAGGCCCTCGTGCAGGGTCCGGACCAAATCATATCCCATGACCGGCTTCTGATCGCTCGTTTACTAACATTTCGAGATATTTGACAAGCATCACGTGCTGTTATTCAGCAACGCGCGCAGTCATTCAACCCTTCAACCTCACCCTTCAACCTATCACGATCCGGCAGGTCAAGCAAGCTTCGCGGCAATGCAGCAAGACACATACACGACTGAACAGAAGCGCAAGTCCATCAGTGGCCTCTGGTTACTTCTGCTCGCCGTTCTTGCCTCCCTGTACTTCTTTGGTCAGCCGGAACGCACAAGGCGGCACCAACGAACGAGACTGCAACAGGATGTGGAAGTCTCAGAACCTTTACAAGACCAACAGACTTCCGACGAATCCAGTGAAGAGGATGAGTTCAACGAACGACCTGAAACCGGCGACCTTGATTTCTAATCGTGCATCCATGCAGCACACCTGGTACCTCACCTTTCTCTGCCTGATCTCCCTTTCTACATCGGCGTATGGACAAACGGCACCTCCTGCGGTCATCGGCGAACGCTACACCGTGTCTAACCAGGCACTCAATATGCGCTCGGCACCAAGCACACAAGCCACAGTACTTACAAAGCTCACCGCTGGCGACGAGGTTGTCCTCTTAGGAGTAGAAGGTACGTGGTGGCAGGTGACGTATGCTGGTATGCAAGGGTATGTCGCATCCCAATATCTAAAGCGTGATGCACTCGCTGGCTGGGAGAGAACATCATACACAACTGGTGCTACACCAGCATGTGAGAACGTATCCCCCAAGTTCGACTATGGCATGGACAACTACCTGCGTGTGGTGGTAGGCAACAACACCGATGTAGTGGTCAAGCTCATGAAGAAAGGGTACTACGACGAGTGCATACGCATCGTCTATGTGCGTGCCGGTGATACCTACGAGATCCGTAATATTCCCGAAGGACGCTACTACCTGAAGATAGCCTACGGTAAGGACTACCGCCAGAAGATCGAAGGCTCACAGTGCCAGGTACGGTTCGTACGCTCCCCCCTGTATGAAAAGGGTGATGAGATCCTTGACTTCACCCGCAAGTATGTACAAGGCGGTTACCAAGAGCCTTCCTTCGAGCTCTCGCTCAACGTCATCAATACCTACGGTGGCTTGGACTTTAACTCCAATACCATTAGCGAGGCCGAGTTCAACAGGTGATGACAGTCGTGCCATTGTCATTCTTCACAACCATGCTTATCATCATCGCCTAACGAACCGCTTCAGTGAAGTACGTTAACCC
Source organism: uncultured Chryseobacterium sp. (assembly GCA_964476665.1). GTDB lineage: Bacteria > Bacteroidota > Bacteroidia > Flavobacteriales_F > PHOS-HE28 > PHOS-HE28. The sequence goes on from CAYZBO010000061.1 coordinate 1,862, forward strand.
ACTATCCCTCCTGAATGTAGCTCCACATGAGGTCGTGAGCTTGGATACAGCTGCGATCAAGAAGCTCCGCAGAAAGCTGTTCTCGGAGATCGAGCTTTCTGATGACGGGGCGTTCCATCTGAACGGCGTCACGTATACAAGGTCCGAATGCGAAAAGGCACTTGATTCCTTGGAAGACCAATCCGATCTCAAGCACCACGCATACCTTCTGCACAATAAGCCACTACTTGATCTCCTCACCACTGGAGATACTTCCATATTCCAAGCCACCCAGCTCGAAAGTGCTTACCTCGACAGCGGGTTCCAGAACTTCATCAGCCCCTTCTTCGCACCGCGCTATGACAAGGCGCTCTTGGAAGCATTTAAGATTGACGCTTCGGACAAGTCTGGCGCAGCTTCGCGGACCATGCTGGACAACGTGCTGAAGCTAGGAGTGCTGATAACAACTTCTTATGAGTCCATTGCATATCGAGGCTTAACGACGGACCTGCTTAATAGAGTGGATCAATTAGAGAAATTAAGCAAAGAGATCAATGAAGAAGAATCGGAATATGATGAAGATAATTCGGACGATATTACCGAACTCATCAAAGATCTTATTCCAGTCAATGCGCTAAACAAGTTGCCGGCTATATTTCAAAGCACTCGCAACAAGATCGCAGCGCAGGCAAACTATGTCGCCCTTGCTGTTTCGAGCACAATTGACCACCCCAAGGTATCTCATGATATTCTCGAGCATGCGCTCGAGCTCAATATCGATAGTGCAAGCAAACCAACATTTGAGCGCAATAGGGAGATATGGCGCGAAAGGTACATGCGTGAGGTCGAGGAAGAGAAATTCAGTGACATCATTCAAGTATGGGTTAACCACGTAAAATATATAAATGATCTCACCAACAAGGTCAACAATAAATTTGTCAAGCCTAATGGTATTAAAATTGACCTGCCAATCGATGAGCTCAACAAGCTCGACTCATTTGCCGATGAGATAAGAGACACAGTAGCAAGGCGTGTGCGTGAATTATCCGTTGCCGTGTGGAATACCTACAAGGACCACACAAAGTCAATTCACCTCATTCAGATTGCCTGCTCTATCCGCACGACCAAGGAGGTCAGTGAACAACTCCGTGAAGACCAAAAGCAACTTGTCAATCTGAGAGAGCAGTCGGTTGAGGTCGTTGGGACACCGATCAAGTCGGCTCCAACGCTTCATCTGGTCAATGGTTGCGGAACAACCCTCTATGGATCTACCCTCTACATCGTCATCCTAGGCATTCCTATCTTCCCGATTGCTCGTTACAATTACGAATCGTTCGGGAATCAGTATCGCTTCAGGGGCAAACTGAAACTCCACACCTACCAAGTCGTGTGGAGGTACATCATCTTCGCCCTGCTCGCTTACGTCCTCCTCAACGCCCTTGGCAACTCTTAGACCCACCATGATCACAGAAGCTGCACGCGTACCCAAACTGTACATCGATATCCTCGACCAGGTCTTCGAGATTGAGAAAAAGCTCGCCTCTATCGAGCAAACCAACTCAATCTCGCGCAACATCAACCGGCTAAAAGAGTTGATGTCCTCCATCTACGAGGATGCCGGACTGAGCTACGAGGCTCCGCTTGGGGAAGCCTTCAATGAAACACGGAATGATGTGGAGGCCAGTATAAGCGGCGAATCGGCAGAGAACCTTGTCATCACCGAGGTGGTCAAACCTGTCATTCGATACCGCAAAGGCGGCATCAATTTCATCGCCCGCAAAGGCTTGGTCATCGTTCAATCAGCTAACCCTTGAGCTCACATAGGCCATGGACAACACGATCAATTTCGGCATCGATCTGGGCACTACGAACAGTGCCATCGCCAAGTTCGTCAAGGGCGAGGTGGTCATCTTCAACAACCCCTTGGATTACGGGCGTGCCACGCTGCCGTCTGTCGTGTCCTATCGAAAGGACAAGATCCTTGTTGGCACACAAGCCAAGCAGTATTTGGAGCGAGACCCTAAGAACGTCGTGGCCGTGTTCAAGCGAAAGATGGGAACAGCCGAGTCGTATAAAATAAAGGCGACCGGTGATTCAGTCACACCCATCCAGCTTTCTGCCGAAGTCCTGAAACAGCTCAAGACGTTCGTGAATACGGGCGATGCGCTGAATGCCATAGTGATAACCATACCAGCCTCTTTTGACACGATTCAAAGTAATGCAACCAAAGAGGCGGGTCAGCTTGCAGGATTTGAACAGGTTGTGCTACTCCAGGAACCAATTGCCGCTAGCTTGGCTTATGCCAATATGAAAAAGGCTAAAGAGATTGAAGATGGACAATGGCTGGTTTATGATCTGGGAGGAGGAACATTCGATGTGGCTCTCATCAGGATCAAAGAAGGGGAAATGAAGGTCCTTGACCATGAGGGCGACAACTTCTTAGGTGGTGCTGACTTTGATCAGCTCATCGTCGAAAAATTGATTGTCCCAAAGCTAAATGCACAATACAAATTCGATGACCTCTACACCGAACTGACCAGTGCGTCAGGACGCCTGAATGGAGTATATCACAAGCTCTGTCATTTGGCCGAGCAGGCAAAGATCAAGCTCTCAGCTGTGCCTTCTGCCGAGATCGAGATCAACGGTTTCCAGGATGCATCCGATGAGGACGTCGATGTAGAGGTCACCATCACCCGATCCGAGTTCAACGATCTTATCAAGCCTCATATCGATAGAACGCTTGAGATGATTAAGACGATCCTGACACGCAACTCACTTCGACCTCATGATGTGCAGTACACGCTCATGGTTGGCGGTTCGACCTACATACCCTTCGTTCGGCAACGAACTGAGGAAGTTTTGCAGATACCCGTGAACTGCGAGATCGATCCGACCACAGCGGTTGCCATAGGCGCCGCCTATTATGCGGCCACGAAACCTAAGGAGCTCACCAAGCAATCTACTGCCGCGCGCAAACAGTCGGCCTTGTCCATCAAGGCATCCTATAACAAGGCATCAAAAGAAAAGGATGAATTGTTTGCGGCTCGTGTCACAGGAAGCACAGATGGTCTCTTCTACCGCATCGTTCGCCAGGACGGTGGTTTTGACTCGGGCCTGAAGAAGCTGACTGAGCGTATTAGCGAGGATCTTCCTCTGGTCGAAAACGCGTTCAACTACTTCGTGCTTACTGTATATGACGGCCAAAACAACGCTGTCGATACCGACATGGAGCTTATCGGCATCAACAGCGGTTTTGCTATTAGTGGACAACCGCTGCCCGATGACATCTGCCTTGAGGTGGATGACCTCGATCATCCAGGCTCGACACGACTGCTTCCCATCTTCGAGCGGAACTCCATCCTGCCTGCCCGAAAGACGCTGACGCTGCCCATGACGCGCAATCTGATAAAGGGTAACGAGCAGGACCGCATCTGGATCAATGTCTACGAAGGGCCCCAAACCTCATTGCCGACTGCGAACAAGCCTTTAGGCGTCATCATGGTCACGGGCAAGATGATCACTCGCGATGTCTCCAAAGGTTCAGACATCGAGATAACCATCAGCATGTCCGAAAGCCGGGACCTCACCGTTGCGGCCTACCTTACCATGTCGGACCAGGAGTTCAAGAACGTCTTCAACCCGAAAGCCAGAGAAACCAATGTGGACCACCTTCGTGAACACATCGGTGATCTCGCGGATCAGCTCGACGATGAATTGGAGACCGCAACTGAAAAGGAGGAGTACGAGACCGCGAGCCAGCTGACGAAGCTTAAAAGGCAACTGGTGCAGGTGATCGAAGAGGCTGATAACCTCAGTGATGACGACGTCACCGACAAGCGCTATCAGTTGGAGGACCAGAAGCGGAAGATAGCTCAAGAGCTGGATGCTGCCACCAAGGACAAGCGCATCAATAAGGTCAAGGAACTCTACATTAAGGTAAAGGACGAGTGCAAAGAGATGCTTGACCTAGCCGGGACCGATCACGAGCGCAACACGTTCAGGAACATCGTCGCTCAAGAGCCATCCTTCCTCAGCAGCAACAATCCGTTGAGGATACAGGAAAAGTCTGATGAGCTGCAGCACATCACCGGACAGATACGCTGGAGAACGCCGGACTTCCTGTTGGGCATCTTCAAATGGCTCTGTGAGCAGCAGCACCGCATGAACGACCAAACCCAGGCCAAGAGCCTCATCGACGCCGGTCGTTTCGCTGCTGAGTCCAAGAACTGGGATAGGCTCAAAGAGATCAACTACGGCCTCCTGGAACTCTTGCCACGGCAGGCCAGGGAACAAGCAACCAGCAAGATCGGCTTCGGACTATGAGAACCAGCGACTTCCAGCCCCTGCTGCTCCGCACTGCCGTGACTGCCCTCGCGTGCGACGGGAACATCGACCAGTCAGAAGTGGACGCCGTTAAGCAGATGGCCGAGAATGAGATCTACTTTCTCGGCTATGAGTATCAGCAACCCTTTGATGTTTTCCTCGGCACGATCAAAACCAAAGGCAGAGTCGCAGTCGAGGAATACCTGAGCGAATTACAACAGGCACCGCTAAATGAACGTCAAAAGCTCCTGATCGTTGAAGTGCTGATTCGCGTAATGGACGCTGACGACCAATGGGCACAGAATGAAAAGGCGTTCCTGCACATGGCTATTGGCCAAATGCAGATACCGCTCGAGGACCTCATTGCAGGGTTCCCAAAGCATGCTGATGTACTCAGCAACGACCACTCGGTCAGCTTTGACGATTCCTTCCATGGTGTCCTCAGCGCAAAGTGACTGCTTGCGCTTCTACCCATTGAGGCTTCCCGTCGTGCGGTTGCTCAGTGAGTACATGCTACCGGTCACCCATCTATCCTGCCACCGCCAAGCCAGCTTTATCTGCCAGGCGCCAGCGCCTTACTGACCCGCCCGCCCCATGGCCCTGAAGAAATCCGACCTCTACGCCACCCTCTGGAAAAGCTGCAATGAACTGCGTGGCGGTTCGCTCTTACTTCCAGCGCTACATAAAGACAAAATCCCAACCTATACGGGCAATATAAACTACCTGAGAGCTCCTTCCTTCACTGCTTGAACGTGCTCGTTTCGCGTGCAACGCAAGCGATGTTCCCGTTCTCTGGATTCCTCACAAAGCGCACCGGCTTTCCCGTTGCCATCATGAGTTTCCTAAGGGTCAAAAACCCGATGATATGGCCCATGTCCTCATCGCTAAGCCGATTGCCATATCTGCGGCTAAGGTGCCCCTTCAGATCATCACTTATGTTAGAGTAGATCGCCGCCTTGATGAACAGATCTTTGCACTCTTCGAGTGGCATCTTCTGGTTGATCGAATCATAAACGATCTGAGCACCTTCCATGTGGTCTTCTTTCCCATTAGGGAAAATGCTGCTTGTCATCGACGTGGCAAAATCAAGCAGTTCATTCTTGGGTTTGGTCTTCTTGTGATTCGCGTACACGATGCCAATCACAAGCGCTGCCACTGCGAGGATGATTAACCAGAACATTGACCCTTGGTATTGTTAGCCTGTCAAACATATGTGTTTCCCGCATACGCATGCTTGACCCAGCGATTACGCCAAAGTCTCGAGTGAACGCGTTCTATTGACGTCAGTTGATCCGGTGGCCCGCGTGAGCGATTGAAGCGGAAAGCCCGGAGCGAGGAACGAGCGAGGACTTGCAGCGGAAAGCGCGACCCCGCCTGCATTTGAGGCGGGGGCACGCCCAAACCATCCCAAATTCCTGAAGCCGGTCAGTAGCTACCGATCTTCGGGGGCCAGCTTGCCCCATGCCCCGCCGCCTCTCCGTCCGCAGACTTGCGGACCTCCTCACCTTCCTCCTTCTCCACGCCTCGAGCCTGGCCCAGCCCCTCCCGGCCGATAGCCTCACGGCCCCCAACGGCGCACGACCTGCGGCTGGGGCTGGGTCCCGCTAGGGCGGGACAGGTCGCCCAGGGCCGATCTGGGCCTGAAGCCGAAGACCGTGTACGAGCTGGTGCCGGAGTTCTTCCGGAGTTTTGAGTGTTAGGCAGGCCGCTGGCGACGACACGGACGAACAGGGATGCGCGACCTGACCTGACCCCTTACCTTTGAGTTCATGAACGCCAACCCCGAACTGCTCAAGCGCATCACGGTGGATGACCGCATCTGCAACGGCAAGCCGGTGATCCGGGGCATGCGCATCACGGCCCAGACCGTGCTGGAGTTCCTGATGGCGGGAACACCCGAGGACGAGGTGCTGAAGCAATACCCCATGCTGGAGCGTGAGGACCTGGATGCGTGCCGGCAGTTCGCGCTGTCGTTGATGGGGAACAGCTTCTCGGTGAAGGACATCGCCGCGTAGGATGCCACTTTACCTCGTTGACGCGAACCTACCGCGCTGGTTCAGCCAGTGGAACAGCGCGGACTACATCCATCAGCACGATATCGACCCGACGCGTCATGACCAGCAGATCTGGGAATACGCCAAGGCGGAGAACCTTACGATCATCACGAAGGACAGTGACTTCTCGAGTCGCATCCTGCTGAGCACACCCCCTCCGAAAGTGATCCACGTTAGGCTGGGCAACATGGACATGCGCAGCTTCCACGAGGCCATTGGTCGGTGCTGGTCGGAAGTGCTCGAAACAAGCCGCACGCACAAGCTGGTGATCGTTTACGCCGATCGTATCGAGTCGGTCGAGTAGGCTGTTGGGGGCGTTCGGCGGCCCATGGAGGCCAACATCTTTGAAGCGATCGCCAACCGGATCTTGTAGCAGTTGTTGCCCAGGGCAGTACCCAAGTGCGGGTCCTCGGCGAGGGCGGAACCCAATGAGACGATCTCTTTCTTGAGCGAAGGGAAACGCATCACGAGGCGCTTCAACTCGCGGTTAAAGGGCCGTACGGTGACGCCCTCAAAGCTCACGCACCAGGTCCTTGAGGAGTTTCGGCTTGCGCTTGCCGCTCTTGATCTCCTCCACTTCCTGCAAGGCTTGAAGCAGGCTCTCGATGCGCTCCGCCTTGGCCTTGCTCAGTGGTTTGGCCTTCACGAAGGACAGGTTCTCCAATAGCTCAAGAACGAACGCCGTGCGTGAGTCAGGTATTTCGAGAAGAAGCTTCATGCCTTACAAAGTTAACGTGCACGATAGCTCCGCACCAATTCCATCGCCTCCGCGTGGCTCACGGTCTCGCCGCGATCGGCCTGGGCCAGGCTTTCCTCCACATCGCGGCGCTGCCGGGGTGGGCTGATCATGGCTGCGAAACGGGGGCGGCGAAGGAGCTCTCAGGAACTCCTTCCTGAACGCTGCTGGCTTCAGGATGCGCGTCTTACCATACTTCTTGAGCACCAGCAAGTCCTCATCGCCGGTGATGAGGAGGTCGGCCTTGCCTTTCCTGGCCAGCGCGAGCAGGTAGTCGTCCTTCTCATCGCGAGCCACCTTCACGAACGGGGGGTCGGCCTTCACATGTTCCCCTAACCCACGTATCCGCCGCAGTGCACGAGCCGCCTCGTCACTGGTGAAATGCTTCCGCATCCGCGTACGATCGGTAACCCGCTCGAATTCCTCCAAGAGCGTGCCTGATATCAGAACGACATACCGCTGCTTGTTGAACACCTGGTGCAGGAAAGCCTGATCCGCCTTGATCAGCGCGCTGACCAGCACGTTCACGTCAACGACGACCCGCGTGCGCTTTCTGGCGGGCATGGATCTTCGCGCGTTCTTCTTCCACGATGGCGGTCAACTCCTTGTCGCTGATCTTCACCTTGCTGAAGATCGCGATGAGGTCCTCCACCGCATCATGACGTTCCTTTGTCCGCAAGCGCTTGGCCACCTTCAGCTTATCGGCCGGGGACAACTGGTCCACCAGCTCGACCACCTGATCGAGCGTGAGCGTTACCGTGGGTTTGTTGGTGAAGGACATGACGTCATTCTTGTTGCCCAAAGATAAGGCCCCCGACATGCTTAAGGGCAGCCCGTGGTGGGCCAGATCAGTTCAGTGATATCCATTCAAGCAGCTGGACCGCATCCAGATCGACCTTCACTATGCGCGCTTGGCCTTGAAATGAGCCTGCACCTGTTCCAGCGTGTACACGTCCCGCAGCGAAGTCGGCCTCGACCCGTTCGGCCCTTGCGCTAAGCACCGAACGCCAGAGCAATTCATCCTGATCGCCGCGTAGGAAAGCCAGCACGCTGTTCAGTATCAGCGTATCGCGCACCTCGTCGACCAAGCGCTTCACCTCGGCACGCAGCACGGGGATGGGCATGCATCACGCAAACGGTGTTCATGCCTGTCGCGGATCGCTCGTGGATCGGCACGAGCGCGTGCCCCGGCCAAGTTCCGTATCTTGCCATTGTTATCGCATTCGTGCTCTTGGGGCCTTCAGGTCCGGCCGTTCCGGTCAGCGCGGTTCACATCTTACTCACCCCAAAACCCTAGCGTATGAACATTTACGTGGGCCGATTGAACCATGCCATCACCGAACTCCACCTCGAACTGCTCTTCGGCCATTTCGGCGAGGTGGAAAAAGCCCAAGTGGTCGTGGACCGTGTCACGGGCGAACCACGGGGCTTCGGCTTCGTGGAGATGAAGGATGCCCGAGCGGCCGACCAGGCCATCAAGAAACTGGATGGCGCGAAGCTGGAGGGGACCACGCTGGTGGTGCGTCCGGCGGATCCTGCTCGGCACGACTGAGCATTCGGCCGGCCTGTAGGACGCGATGATCAATACCGGTGGAACGGATCCCCTTCCGGATACACCGGCGCATGCACCGGCATCCCCGCCTGCGCTTGCAGGAAATGCAGCAGCTCTCCGAGCAAGGCTTGGTACAGCGCAGCTTGCTCATCCAGCAACTCCGCATCCGGCACGTTGAAGCGCCCCTCCCCCATCATCCGCAACAGGTAGGCGCTGGTGTAGCTCTCGTGGGCGAAGGGCTCCTTGGGATCCAGGTAGCTGACATCGCCACGCACACCAGCGAACATCGGGAAGGGCGGCTCGCCCTCGGTATCCGCCACCATCAGGATGGGCATCGGGTAGCTGTGCGTGGTGATCGCATCGAGCACCTGCGGCCACTTATCGCGCACCTCGGCCGTGTCGGTCTTCCACTCCATGGTGGTCTCCAGGCTCACGAAGGCATCGGCAAGACCGGGTTCGTGCAACGTACACCAGCCTTCCTGCGCGCCCCAGCTGTGGCCGATGTAGAAGACCTTGTTGCCGTTGGCGCGCTGCCGTGCGAAGCGGAGCATGGTTTGGATGCTGCTGCGATCGGGCTCCCAAACGAGCGGGGTGCCGTACATCTTTCCTTCGAGCGGCCAGTGGAAGTTGCACGAGAGGAAGACGAAACCGTTCTCTGCGAAGTACTCGGCCATCCACACGTTCTCATCGCTGAGGCCTTGGGAACCGTGGTGGTACACGATCACGGGAAGGTCACCGTCGAGAGGCAATGATGCGCGGTAGGCCCGGGTAGGCAATGCAAGCAGACTGTCCTTCACCTGCTGGTCCGTGAAGGGCGCGTAATCGATCGGCTCGTCGTCGTCGAATGGATAGCGTACGCAGTATTCGATGAAGGCGCTGTCCATGCGCAGGAGCAACTCGTTGTACACACGCTGGAGCGGCGGGTCGAGGGAAGGTGTGCGGAGCTGCGCGTAGGTGAGCGGTGGTGCAGCCGGCGCTTTTTCCAGCGGGAACCAGGCCTGCACGAAGAACGGGGCGGGGCCTTCGTAACCGAAGGCGGTGTAGCGCAGGCTGTCGTTGAAGAGCAGGGTGTCGGCGAAACCGATGGGCTGGGGCTCCTGTGCATGGAGTCCCAAGGCAAAGCACATCCCCGAGACAAGGACCGAGGCCGAGAAGGCGCGCATGGAGCACAAGGTATCGGAACGGACGCACGATCTTCGTCCCGATGCTCGACACCCTCACCCTTGCCCGCCGCCTGAAAGCCCTGCGCCGCACCGTGCAGATGCTGCGCACCGACCTGCGCCAAGGCCACTTGGACGAGGGCCTCATCGCGGACATCGATGCGCTGTTGGAGGACGGTATCGGCAGCGACCCGCGCAGTGCGGTGCTGCGCAGCTTCGTGGATGCCCTGCGCGAGAACACGCTTACGCCGCGCGGCGAACTGTTCACGGACACCATCCGGGCCTGCGACAAGCTAAGCGACGCGATCGAGGGGGTGCTGGCACGGTTGGGGTGAGCCTACCGCGTGCACGGGGCATGCGCGGCTGTTGGGAATGTGCCCCAGCGTCTGTTCTGCTCCGTGCGCTGCTCAACGACCGATCACGAAGGATCGCTGCATCCGGGAACTTCCCAGATCAATGACCAGGCTGTACGTGCCTTCCGGTGAACCGGCCATATCCAACACGATGCGTTGTTCACCGGCCTGCTGCCGCCCCAGGTCCTGGACCTTCACGGTGCGTCCGACCGCATCCAGCACACGAAGGGTGACCGGGGAGGGCTGCTTCAGGTCCAGCACAAGGGTTGCGGCATCGTTCAGCGGAACCGGGAACAGGATGAGCTGCGCGTTGAGCGTAACCTGCTCGTCCACGCCCACTGACCCACCTTGGAGCTTCACCGCCCAGAAGTCCTCTCCCCCGCGTGCATTGGTCACGTCCTGGTCCTCGCTGTTGGTGAGACCCGCCAGCAGGTATCCGCCATCGGAGGTCTGCAGCACGGCATGGGAGATGTCGTCATCCGAGCCACCCAGGTTGCGCTGCCATTGGAGCAACCCGCTGGCATCGGTCCTCACCGCCCAGAAGTCGAAGCCGCCCAAGGGGTTGGTCACCGTACCGTTATCCGATACGGAGTAGCCGGCCATCACGTAGCCGCCATCGGAGGTGAGCTGCAGGGCATGCACCATGTCGTCGCCGCTGCCGCCGTAGGAGACCTGACCTTCCAGCACGCCTTTCGGGTTGGTGCGCACCAGCCAGAAGTCATAGTTGCCGAAGTTCTGGCTCACCTGCCCGCCCTGTGAGTTGGTGGATGCCGCGAAGGCATAGCCCCCATCGGCGCGCTGCACCACGTCCATGGCGCGCTCATCACCCGTATGGCCATACACCTGATGCCATTGGATGGTCCCGTTGCCGGCCAGCTTCACCAGCCAGGCGTCCGTTCCACCGAAGTTCTGCGTGAGGTCGCCATTGTTGGACTGCGTGGAGCCGGCGATGATCACCCCATTCTCCGCGGTGCGGCGCATACCGTGAGCCTCGTCCCTGTTGGTGCCCCCGATGGTGCGCTGCCATTGCAGGGTCCCGGTACCGTTCACCTTGAAGACCCAGAGGTCACCACTGCCTTGGTAACCGGTCACCTGCACATCGTCGCTCTCGGTGAAGCCGGCCACCACGAAGCCATCGTCCACGGCCACCACGGCGCGGGGCTCATCGAAGCCGGTGCCGCCGTAAGTGTTCTCCCACAACACAGTACCGTTGCCATTGAGCTTCACCAGCCAGATGTCGCCATCGCCGATGATGTTGGCAATGTCGCCACCGTTATCCTCGGCGGTACCGGCAATGAGGAAGCCCCCATCATCGGCCTGTGCCACGGCAAGACCCCGTTCACTGGCGCCGCTCCCGAGGGTGCGCTGCCAAAGGAGGGTGCCATTGGCATCGGTGCGCACCACCCACACGTCCTCGTTCCCTTGGTAGCCGGTGACCTGACCACCGCTGGAGGTGGTGTGGCCCACCAGAAGATAGCCGCCATCGGCGGTCTGGAGGGCATCGTGTACCCGCTCGTCACCGGAGCCGCCATAGGTGTTCTGCCACACGATGGAAGGCTGGGCCACAAGGCAGACCGATGCCAGCGACCAAGCTGTGATGAGTGCCACGACTTTATTCATGACACAAAATTACCGCCACGATCATGTGCGGATGTTACCCTAGTGTTAACCGAGGACATCCCGCAGAGGCTAGAGGCCGTTGCCCTGGGCCAGGACCGCGTTCGATGCCGCCACCGGGCGCACCAACTCCTTCACCCCCCGCAGCGAGCTGTTCACGGACACCATCCGCGCCTGCGACAAGCTGAGCGACGCGATCGAGGGGGTGCTGGCACGGTTGGGGTGAATGTAGCTCAAGGACATTCCTCTTTATCGATACATTTACCCTATGCACAATGCCACGCCATTTGCTCTGCTCGCTTCAGTTCTATTGGCACTTCCTGCATTTGCGCAAGTGCGCGTGAGCACCACGGATATCACCCGATTCTGGGATGCGTACGACCGCATCCAGGTGAGCACGGACACGGCAGAGCAACGCAAGCTGTTACATACCCACTTCATCGACCAAGCCTCACCGGGACAGCGCGCCATGTTCCAGGCGCGGCGGTATACGCCGGATGAGTACCTCGAGGCCATCCGCAACTATCCCCGGTTCTGGGCATCGGTGCGAAAGAGCATGTTGAGCGCGGATATCCATGTGCAGGCCATGCAGGAAGGTGTGGAACGGCTGCGTGGGCTTTATCCGCAGATGCGGCCAGCAGACATCTACTTCACCGTCGGGGTGTTCCGAAGCGGCGGAACGGTCACGGACAACATGGTGCTGATCGGGAGCGAGATATCGTTGGCGGACAGCACAGCGGTAACCGATGAACTGCCGGGTTACCTGGGGCATCTGCCCGGTTTCTTCGCCACCAACCCTGCGCGTCATCTCGCATTCGTGAACGTGCATGAGCTGATACATACCCAACAAGGAGGACGATGGGGCTACGACCTGCTCTCGCAAAGCCTGCATGAGGGCATCGCGGAATTCGTTCCGACCCTTGCAATGGGTTGTCCTTCGCCTGCTGAAGGCGTTCGGTACGGAGAGGAGAACATGGAACGTGTTCGCGCCGTTTTCGAGCAGGAGCTCTTCGCCTACTGGATCGACCGCTGGATCTGGAACGACACCACAGGCCCCTTTCCCGTTCGCGACATGGGATACTACGTGGGTTACGCCATGGCCCAGCGCTACTATGAGCGCGCCAGTGACAAGCAACAAGCCATCGCGGACATGATCGGCCTGAACTGTGAAGACAGTGCGGCGGTGAACGCCTTCGCAGAACGCACCGGCCGGCTTACACGCCCCATCAGCGAGCTACGCACCACCTTCGAAGCAGCCCGCCCACGCGTAACGCACATCGCCGAATTCAAGAATGGGGGCACCAAGGTCAAAGCATCCACCCGGACCATCACCTTGCATTTCGACCGTCCGATGTCCACTGCCTATCGCTCCACGGGAGGTGGCCCCGCAGCAGGTGCTGCCTATCCCAAGGTGGAGGGCATCCGCTTTGCTCCGGATGGCAGGAGCGTGACCTACGAAGTGGCGTTGGAAAAAGGCACCCACTATCAGTTGCTCCTGGAAGAAGGCTACCGCGATGAGCGCATGTTCCAGATGGTGCCTTATCTGGTCGACTTCAAGACCGCCCGGTGACCGGGATCCCGGTCTCAGGAATGGCAGCCACTGCAACCAGAGCAGGCTCCACAAGCATCCTCAGCTCCCCGGGCCTGCGTCTTCGACACCACCGCACGCGGCCACCACTGCCACAGCAGATAAGCCAGGGCCAGCAGCACGATGAGCACGGTGAGAAGGGTCTGCATCAGTGTGCGGTGAGCAGGTTGGTGAGCTGGTAGGTGATGAACGATGCAAGGTACGCCAGCCCGAAGAGGTAACCGCCCATGATCCACATCTGGCGCCACGAACCGGTCTCGCGCTTCACCACGGCGAAGGTGCTCAAGCATTGCGGGGCGAAGACCATCCACAACAACAGCGAGAGCTTGGTGGCCAGGGACCATTCCACAGTGATGCGCTCGCGAAGCTGGTCTTCCACTTCACCCTCCTCCCCGTCCATGGCATAGGCCGTGCCCAGGGCGCTCACCACCACCTCACGCGCGGCCATGCCCGGCACCAGCGCGAAGGAGATCTGCTCGTTGAAGCCGATCGGCGCGAACACATAATGCAGCGCGTGACCCAGTTCCCCAGCAATGCTGCGCTGTGCGCCCTGCTCATTGGTGCGTGGCGAGGGAATGGTGTAGAGCGCCCACATCACGATGGTGAGCGCAAGGATGATGGTACCCACGCGGCGCAGGAAGACCACGGCACGCTCCCACAGGCCGATGAGCAGGCTTCGGAGGTCGGGCCATTGGTAGGCGGGCAGTTCCATCAGCAAGGGCGAGACACTGGACTGCTTGTCGCTGCGCTTGATCACCCAGGCCACGGTCATGGCCGCCACGATGCCAAGCACGTAAAGGCCCACCATCACCAGTGCCGCGGCCACCGCGTCGTTCGGGAACATGGCCGCCACGATGAGCGTGTACACGGGGATCCGTGCCGAACAGGCCATCAGCGGGGCGATGAGGATGGTGGTGAGGCGGTCGCGCCAACTGCTGATGGTGCGGGTGGCCATGATGCCCGGGATGGCGCAGGCGAAACTGGAAAGCAGCGGGATGAACGAACGGCCGGACAGACCGGCAGCGCTCATGGGCCGGTCCAGCAGGAAGGCTGCGCGTGGCAGGTAGCCCGATGCTTCCAACGCAAGGATGAACAGGAAGAGGATGAGGATCTGCGGCAGAAAGACGATCACGCCGCCCACCCCGCCGATGACGCCCTCCACCACCAAGCCACGCAACAGGCCTTCGTCCATGTTCGCTTCCACAACACCGGCGATCGCGCCGAAGCCATCCTCGATCCAGCCGGAGAGCACGTCGCCGCCGGAGAACACCGCGAGGAAGGTGGCGAAGAGCACGAGCGCCAGCACCATGAAGCCCCAGAGCGGATGCATCAGGAAGCGGTCGATGCGGATGCTGGGGTCCTTGTCCACCGCGGGCTGCACCACCGTGCGGTTGAAGATGCCGAGCACATCGCGTTGTGTGGCCAGCACCTGCTCCACGCCCGGCTGCCGCCAATGGGCCGGAGGTGCCTCGCGCAGTGGCTCATCCAGCACGGTGCGCAATGCATCGGCGCCATGGGCATGCACGCTCACCGTCCCCACCACGGGCAGGTCCAGTTCGCGGGCCAGGCGATCCATGTCGATGACAATGCCCAACTGCCTGGCACGGTCCATCTTGTTGAGCACCACCACCAGGGGCAGGCCCAGTTGACGCGCCTCGAGCACAAGCCGCAGGTGCAGCCGCAGGTTGGTGGCGTCCACCACGCACACCAGCAGATCGGGCAAAGCTTCCTTGCTGTGTCCGGTGATCACGTCGCGTGTAACGGCCTCGTCGTTGCTGAGCGCGTTGAGGCTGTATGCCCCCGGCAGGTCCAGCACCTGGATGCGGCGCCCGCCGGCCGTGCGCATGATGCCCTCCTTGCGCTCCACCGTAACACCGGCGTAATTGGCCACCTTCTGGCGGCTGCCCGTCAGCAGGTTGAAGAGGGCCGTTTTGCCGCAGTTCGGGTTGCCCAGCAGGGCGATGCGTTGGGGCTGTGCGGCCATTGTCAAGCGGCGGGGATCACCTGGATGAGGACCGCCTCGCTGCGGCGCAAGGCGAAGGTGGTGTGCCCCAGGCGTACGGCCAAAGGCTCTCCTGAAGGATGCACCACACGCACCATGTGCACCTGCTCGCCAGGCACGAAGCCAAGTTCCAACAGGCGCAAGGCCAGTGTCCGGGCAGCGGGGTCCGCAGGCACTTCCACCCCGGTAACGGTGGCCCGGCCCGCTTCAGGCAGCTGGTCCAGGCTGATGGTGTTGGCGACAAGCGGGTCCATGGCAGGGGCGGCGAAGTTCCGAATAGAAAGGCCGCGGCGGAATACCACGATCGTGGTATGGGGAATGGGTGACATGGCCCGAACTCCCAACCGTGCGACAGATATGATGACCCGCACAAGGCATACTCCTTCAACAAGGACCTCGATCGTGTCACCCTATTCCGCATCCTCACAGTACCAAGTCCATCCATGCCCCGCATCTTCAACGCCATCCGCCAACGGCTCCTGAGGGAGGATCGCCTGACCCGCTACCTGGTCCATGCTGTGGGCGAGATATTGCTGGTGGTGACCGGTCCGTTCATCCGACCGAGCCCTCCGGCTTCAGCATCCCATCCAACACGTACAGCATCCCCACCGCCGCCACCAGTATGCCCGTGAACACCCACCACGTGGCCGTGTAACCGAACCACGCGATGAGGTTGAGACCTAGCGTATGCCCGATGATGTGCGCCACGCTCCAGCTGATGGTGAACAAGGCCATGTATGCGCCCGGCTGGCCGCGATCGGCGCGGTCGTAGGCGAAGCGGTTCATGAATGGGAAATTGAGCATCTCGCCCAGGGTCATCAGCGCCATGCCCACCCAGAGGAAAGCAACGGTGGGCACGAGGTTCAGCACGGCGAAGCTGGCGGCGATCAGCAGCACGCTAAAGCGCAGGATGCCGTGCATGCCGAAGCGACGGTCCTCGCAATACTTGATCAGCGGCATCTCGACGAGGAAGATGAGCAGGCCGTTCGCGCCGAGCAGCAGGCCGATGGACTTCTCGCTGAGGCCATGCACCTCGCTGTAGAAGAGCGGCACGCTGCTGAAGTACTGCAGGAAGGCGATGCTGATGAGCGCCACGGTGAGCAGGAAGAAGAGGTAGGGCACATCGCGGTAGGGCGAGCCGTTGGCAGCGGTGCGCGCGGCATTGTTGTCCTGCTGCGCTTGTTCGCGCTGGAGGCCCATGAGTAGGATCCCCGCTGCCGCGATGCAGGTGAGCGCATCCACCCAGAAAAGCGCGCCGTAGCTCCAGGTGGCGATGATGAAACCACCGATGGCAGGGCCCATGCTGAAGCCCAGGTTGATGGCCAGGCGGATGAGCGTCACGGCACGGGTCCGGTTCTCCGGCTTGGCGTAGCTGCGGATGGCCACGAACATGGCGGGGCGGAAGGCATCGCTCAATACCATCAGCCCGAACACCCCGATGCCGAAGGCCCAGAAGCCGCGCAGGTAGCCGAGGCCGATGAAGGCCAGGCCCGATGTGACCAGCGCGCCCACCATCACATCGTAGAAGCCGAGCTTGTCGGTGAGCTTGCCGCCGAGCCACGAGCCCACCACCGAGCCCGCGCCGAAACAGCTCATTATCCAGCCCACCTCTTCCAGCGTGAGGCCCATGTCCTTGGTGAGGTAGAGCGACATGAAGGGCACCACCATGGTGCCCGCACGGTTCACGAAGGTGACGAGCGTGAGCAGCCAGATCTCGCGGCTGAAGCCACGGAACGAGTCGATGTAATAGCGGAGCGCTCGGCCGGGCATGGCTGTAAGGGAAGCGTGCGCGAAGGAACCGCTTTGCGCGGGAACATGGGCCTGAGCGCCGTTCCTATCGGCACTCACCACGCCCCACGGCGCGCACGCCCTTGCGCCATGCCACGCAGCGGTTCGGATAGGTCCTGCCATCGCAGCCGCACACCGGATCGTACTCCAAGGTGCAGGGGCCGTCGCCGACAGCAGCGGGATCCGGGCAGGGTGGGTCGGGCACGGCGAGCGCACGCAGCAGCGCAGCCTCGAACTCCCTCGGCACCTCGATGTTGGCCACATGTCCCGCATCCTTGAAGATGATGTGCCGATCGGTGGGCAACTCATTGATCCGCACGATGCCCTCTCCCACGAAGGGCGGTATCAACGCATCCTGCGCGCCCCAGAAGACGAAGGTGGGCATGGTCCACATGTACCGCTTGTCCGCGTACATCACGTCGCGCTGCACCAGGTCCCGCAACAGCCCCTGATAGATCGGTTGTCGCGCATGTCCGGCCTCGTGCATCTGGCGCAGTGCGAATCGGGGGATGCGCCGCGGCTTGGCCAGCACAGCATTGATGTTGCGCAGGCGTTCCTCCGGGCTGTCGGTGGCGAAGAAGTCCAGGATGTCCTTCGCGCCGATGAGACGGGCCACACTGTCAGCCACCGCCTTGGTATACGCATTGGCCGGGCCATCATAGATCACCAGCACACGGCAGCGCTCCGGATGCTGCTCGGCGAAGTTGGCCACCATGGCCCCGCCGTAAGAGTTCCCCACCATGGCGATGGGCTCCCTGACGCCGAGGCTGTCCAGTATGAGATACAAGTGGCGGACCTGCTCGTTCACACTGTTGCCGCTCCATGCGTCGGTGCTGGCCCCATGGCCGATGAGGTCCGGCACGATGAGGTCGTAGTGTTCAGCCAGGTTCCGTGCATTGCCCGCGTACTGTCCGGCATTGGCGGTGACCCCGTGAACGAGCATCAGCCACGGCTTGCCGGTGGGCGTGCTGGCCCATGTGTGGCGCGGGCCTTCGGGGCTGGTGAAGGTGCGCTCCTGCATACCGGCCCTGCG